>JAKAIY010000049.1 GCA_021814145.1 Chloroflexota bacterium | reverse complement strand
AGATCGCGCGGGCGCTGCGGGCGCGTGAGCTGGCGGGCCTGCAATCCTACACGCGGGCCGCGCGGCTGGTAGACCCCGAGCTGATGCTGACCTGGGCGCCGCCGAAGCTGGTCGGGCTGAACGTCAACGCGCTGGCGGCGGTCTTCAAGCGCGTGCTGACCGAGCAGCGGTTCTCCCAGCCGGAGCAACTGCCACTGCCGCTGGTGACGGTGGCCGAGAAGATCGCGGAAATCGAGGCGCTGCTGGCCCAGCGTGGGCGTGTGACGCTGGAGGAGACGCTGCTCACGGCGACTTCGCGCTTCGCGGTGGTGGTCACTTTCCTCGCTGTGCTGGAGCTCTGGCGCCAGCAGCGGCTTGATGTGTCACAGGAAACGCTGTTCGGGCCGGTGGAGATCACGCCAGGGCCGCGCTCGCGTCTGCGCGCTGGCGCGGATGGGGACGCGGCGGATGAGGAGCCTATCGTGAGCGAGTTCGACCCCACACCGGTCGCGCCTGAGCCACGCGGGCGGCGCGGGCGGCGCGCGCCAGCCAGCTAGCGCGCTTGATCCGATCGAGGATATCGCCTACTTCAGCCACCGCTTGCGGCTGATTCCCGATGAGCTCCAGGGCAGGGTTATCAGCGTGTGCAGCCTCGTTCCATATGTGATACGCCCGCTGGGACTGGCGCTGACGGGGCTTCTGATCCAGCGGTTCGGAGTATTTCCAGCCATCTGGCTGGGATGGAGCTGGCTGCTGGTTTCAACCGGACTCGTGACGGCGGTCCCGTATGTGCGGCGTGAACGGGCGTCCTAGCGCGCCATCGCCGCCTGCCACGCCTTGAGTCCTACGTACAAACTATTCACATAAGAAACGTCGTATATGTAGGTACAACATATGGATTAGACGTGCGCCGCAATGAGGCGGCGTGGGGGCTCACAGTTCCGCTCGCGGGAAACCCGCCAGAGCGGTGAGCCCCCACGATAGCGCCTCGTCGCGGCGCACGTCTTGGGTTGGCGCATTCCCCGCGCCAGCCACACCTGTTCCGGGACCTGCCGCGCGAGTTGTAGAGCGCTCGCGCGGTGCCACAAGCGCAGAGTGATGGAGGCCGCAGGCATGGCAAAATTCCGGTGGACACGCGGATGGGTCGTATTGGTCGCGACCCTGGCGATCGTGTCCATCATGATTGGGGTCGCGCTCGCCCAGCGCGCGCAGCCGCAACAGACTGACCTTTCGACGACGCTCGCTGACATTCGCGCGGATATCGCGAAGCGCCATGTGGACCTCATCACGATAGATGGCTCAACGCTAACGCTTAACCGGGGTGGCGGCCAGATCGTGCAGACGGGCGTCGGACAGGGCTTCTCGCTGGACGAGACGCTCAAGAGCAACGGCATCCCGTATGACAACCCGTCCGTGCTGCGGGTGAGCTACGCCCAGCAGAGCATGTGGAGCTCGGCGAGCGGGCCGCTGTTCTCGATAGGGCTGCTGGCGCTGATGATCGGTGGGCTGGTGTACTTCAGCCGGCGGGGCCAGGGCGGCGGCAATCCCGCGATGGCTTTCGGCAAGAGCAAGGCGCGCCTTTTCACCGAGGACAAGCCTTCAGTCACCTTCAATGATGTCGAGGGCGTGGACGAGGCGAAGCAGGAGCTGCAAGAGATCGTCGAGTTCCTGAAGTATCCGCGCAAGTTCGCTGAGCTGGGCGCGCGTGTGCCGAAGGGCGTGCTGCTGGCGGGCCCTCCGGGAACGGGCAAGACGCTGGTCTCCCGCGCGGTGGCCGGTGAGGCGGGCGTGCCGTTCTTCAGCATCAGTGGCTCGGAGTTCGTCGAGATGTTCGTCGGCGTCGGCGCGAGCCGCGTGCGCGATCTCTTCGAGCAGGCCAAGAAGGCCGCCCCGGCGATCATCTTCGTGGACGAGATTGACGCCGTTGGGCGCCAGCGCGGCGCGGGCTACGGCGGCTCGCATGATGAGCGCGAGCAGACGCTCAACCAGATGCTGGTCGAGATGGACGGCTTTGACTCCAACACGAACGTGATCGTGATGGCGGCCACTAACCGCGCCGACGTGCTGGACGCCGCGCTGCTGCGCCCGGGTCGCTTCGACCGCCAGATTACCCTTGACCGGCCTGACGCGCGCGGGCGCGCGGCGATCCTGCGGGTGCACGCGCGCAACAAGCCGATGGCCAAAGATGTGGACCTCGACCTGATCGCGCGCCAGACGGCGGGCTTCTCTGGCGCGGACCTGCAAAACCTGCTGAACGAGGCCGCGATCCTGACAGCGCGCGCGGACGAGTCAGCGATCAGCATGCATGCGCTGGAAGAAGCGATGGATCGCGTGCTGGCGGGCCCGGCGCGCAAGAGCCGGGTCATCAGCGAGCGCGAGAAGGCGATCACCGCGTACCATGAGGTAGGCCACGCGCTGGTGGCGCATCTGCTGCCGCACACCGACCCGGTGCACAAAGTCTCGATCGTCTCGCGCGGCCAAATGGGCGGCTACACGCGGCTCGTCTCCGAGGAGGAGCGGTCGCTGTGGTCGAAGTCGCAGTTCCGCGATTTCCTGGCGTTCGCGCTGGGCGGCCATGCGGCGGAGAAACTGATTTTCGGCGAGGTGACGACAGGCGCCTCGAACGACATCGAGCGTGTGACCTCCATCGCGCGCAAGATGGTGACGGACTACGGCATGAGCGAGCGGCTTGGCCCGGTGCGCCTGAGCCGGCGCGACGGCCCTGTGATGCCCGGTGAGCAGCCGGAGTACAGCGAAGTGACCGCGCGCGAGATTGACACCGAGGTGCGCGAGATCGTGACGCGCGCGCTGGAGACAGCGGAGCGCCTGCTGGCCGAGCATCGCGACCGGCTGATCCTTATCAGCGAGCAGCTGATCGAGCGCGAGATTCTGGAGGGGAAGGAATTCGCTGACCTGTTCGAGGCGCCGCTGCCGGAAGGCGGCGTGCCACAGCCGGTCGCGGCGATGTCTCCGGCAGCGGTGGGCCACGGGCTGCCATCGAACATGAGCATGAACATGGTAAACGGGAAAGGCTCCGCGACCGACCACTTGAGCGTCAGCCACGACCTCGAAGCGCCGGACGATACGCCGGCCCAGTAATAGAGCCAGTCACGGCTCAACCAGCGCGAGCGCCCTCCCATCGCACAGACGGGAGGGCGCTTCGCGTGTCATGCGTGGCCGCGCTACCAGACGTTACGAGATTACGCATGATGGCGGATTCGTTGCGCTTCAAAAAAGGAGCATACTACAGCTATATCTCCAGACTGTATCGCCAGGAGACAGTGAGCGATGGCGCAGCTGGCCATATATTTCTTCGGCGCGCCGCGGATCGAGCGTGACGGCGTTCCCGTGCCCGTGGATACCCGCAAAGCGGTCGCGCTGCTCGCCTATCTTGTCCTGACGCGCCAGCCGCAGACGCGCGATACGCTGGCCGCGCTGCTCTGGCCCGACTATGGGCAGACCCAGGCCCGCGCCACCCTGCGCCGCACCCTTTCCGCTCTCAACAAGACCCTCGACGGCTCCTTCCTTGACGCTCGCCGCGAGGTCATCGGCCTCAGTGAGCAGGCGGCGCTCTGGAGCGACGTGGGGGACTTCCTGGCCCACCTCGCGGCTTGCCAGCCCCATGCCCATGCGCCCGGCGACGAGTGCGACGCCTGCCTGGAGCGGCTCACCGGCGCCGTCCAGCGCTACACCGATGACTTCCTGGCTGGCTTCAGCCTGCGCGATAGTGAAACCTTCGAGGAATGGCAGTTTTTCCAGCGCGAAGACCTCAAGCGCCGCCTGAGTGGCGCTCTGGAACGGCTTGTCGCGGCGCACACCCGTCGCGGCGCCCATGAGGCGGCGATTCTCCACGCCCACCGCTGGCTGGCGCTCGACCGTCTCCACGAGCCCGCCCACCGCGCGCTGATGGAGAACTACGCCGCCGCCGGCCAGTACGCGGCGGCCCTCCACCAGTACCGCGAGTGCGTGCAAACGCTCGAAAACGAGCTGGGCGTCGCGCCGCTGGAGGCCACGACCCGCCTCTACGAAGCGATCCTCAAGCGCCGCCTCCAGCCGGGCGCCGTCACGGAGCCCGCGCCTGCCGCCTCATCGGGCGCGGCCCATCCGGCGGCGCCCCAAACGCTTCCCCCGCGCGATGGCCTGCCACCGCTCGCTGGCCGCGCCGCCGAGCTTGCGCAGCTCACCAGCGCCTATGAAGGCGCCACAGCCGGAGGAGGCCTCATGGTCCTCGATGGCGAAGCGGGCATCGGCAAGACCCGCCTCGCCGAGGAGTTTCTCGCCAGCGTGCGGCAGCGGGGGGCAAGCGTCATCGAGGCCCGCTGCTATGCCGGCGAGGCCTATCTCGCGTATGGGCCAATCGTCGCGGCGCTGCGGAGCGCGCTCGCCCAGCCCGGCGCCGAGACACGCCTCGCTTCCCTCGCCGACGCCTGGCTCGCGGAAGCCGCCCGGCTCGTCCCGGAGCTCCAGCGCATCCGGCTCAGCCTGCCATCGCCTCCGCCGCTGGATAGCCCCGGCGCCCAAAACCACTTCTTCGAGGGGCTGTGCCAGACACTCTGCGCGCTCTGCGGCGCGCCGGCCGCCTCCGCGCGCGGCGTCCTCTTCGTGGATGACGCGCACTGGGCGGATCGCGCCTCACTCGATGTCCTCACCTACCTCGTCCACCGCCCACAGGCCTATCCGCTGTTCACGCTGCTCTGCTGGCGGCGCCAGGAAGCGGCGCACAGCCAGCGCCTGCGGACGCTCCTCGCGGAGGCGCGCCGCTCCAGCGCGGTGACCATCGTGGAGCTGGAGCGGCTGAGCCTCGACGCCACCCGCGAGCTGGTGCGCGCCAGCCTCCCGCGCGAGGATGGGCTGCTGGAGACGCTGACCCGGCGGCTACACGAGGAAACCGAGGGCGTTCCTGTCTTCCTGGTCGAATATCTCACCGCCATGCGTAACGGCGTCCTCGCCATCGAGAGCCGCGATTGGGCCGTGCCGGGCGCCATGCGCGACACCCTGCTCGCGCGGATCCACGCTGTCAGCGAGACAGGCTGGCAGGCCCTTACGGCGGCTGCGATCATCGGCCGCTCCTTCGATGTGGACACGCTGCGCGAAGCCAGTGGCCGCAGCGAAGATGAGACGGTCGCCGCGCTCGATGAGCTCAGCGCGAGCGGACTGGTCAAGGAAGTGCGCGAGAGCCTGAGGCCGGGCAGACTGACCTATGATTTCGGCCATGAGAAAGTGCGCGCCGTCGTGTGTGACGACATCAGCCTCGCCCGCCAGCGGCTGCTCCACCGCCGCATCGCCAGGGCGCTCGTCACCCGCAATCCTCGCGACCTCGGCGCGCTCGCCGTCCAGATCGCCAGCCACTACCGCGCGGCGGGCCAGGACGCCGAAGCCGCCACCTACTTCAAGCTGGCGGGCGAACGGGCGCGCGCGCTCTACGCCAACGCCGAGGCTCTCGCCCACCTGGAGAGCGCCCTTGCGCTAGGCCACCCGGACACCGTCGCGCTGCATGAGGCGATTGGCGATCTTCACACGCTCCTCGGCTCGTATAGCGCGGCCCTGCGCAGTTACGAGGCCGCCGCGCTCAGCCCGGCGGAGAACGCCGGGCGGCTGGAATGGAAGCTCAGTGGCGTCTATATCCGGCGCGGCGAGTGGGGCCTGGCCGAGAGCCATCTCGCCAGCGCGCTCGCCGCCTGGGGCGAAGCCGGCCCAGCCGCCGAGCGCGCCCACGCCTACGCGGACTGGGGGCTTATCGCGCGCCGCCAGGGTGACACCGCGCGCGCATGGGAGCTCGCCAGCCGCGCCCTCGCGCTGGCTTGTGAGGCGGACGACCCCGGCGCGCTCGCCCAGGCGCACAACATGCTCGGCGCGCTGGCCGGTGGCGAGGGCCGCTTTGATGAGGCGCTGCCGCATCTGGAGCAAAGCCTCGCCCTGGTCGAGCGCCTCGATGACCTCAGCGGCCGCGTCGCCGCGCTCAACAATCTCTCGCTTTTGCGCGCCGCGCGCGGCGAAGCGGAGGAGGCGCGGCGGTTGGCGGAGGAGGCGCTGGCGCTCTGCGTCGCCCAGGGGGATCGCCACCGCGAGGCAGCGCTGCGCAACAACCTGGCCGACCGCCTGCGCGAATCAGGCGACATCGAAGCCGCGATGGCGCAGCTCAAAGTGGCCGTCAGCATCTTCGCCGGGATCGGCGCTGACGCTGGCGCGCTCCAGCCTGAGATCTGGAAGCTCACGGAGTGGGAGATGACTCACGTTCACGCTCTTCCACTGGCCGCAGCCACAGCGAGACGCGGGCGGGCCGCATCGTCTCCTTGATCACGTCCAGCAGGCTTGCCTGGAGCTCATCGAGCTCCACCTCGCCGCGCAGTGTGGCGCCGAACGTGGCCAGCGTGCGCGCGGCGTCGTACTTGCGGCGGTAGAAGCGGCGGTCAATCGCGGCCTGGAGGCGGCGGCGCAGCGGCTGGACGAGCGCGGCGATCAGCAGGGTGGAGAGGACGATCACCAGCGGCGACTGTCCTTGCTGGCCGGTGAAAAGGTGGATGAGCGTCTGCGCGCCGACGATCAGGCCGAAGTAGAGCGCGGCGAGGATGCCAGTCAGCGAGCCATAGACCAGCGCGCGGTTGATGAGCGTGTCAATGTTGTAGAGGTGATAGCGCTGGATGGCGATGACGAAGGTGATGGGCGCCAGCGCCAGAACCAGCTCATACACCAGATAGAAGAGCGGCGGATAGACAGTCTGGCCCAGTGGTGTAAAACCGGTGGGGATCCAGAAGAGCTGGTTGGCGATCACCGTTATGACCAGGCCCGCGACGATCCATTTGGTCTGGAGGCGCTGCTCAGGGGTGGACGCGCGCCGGTAGCGGTAGACCATGAGGGCGATAACGCTTCCGAGGAATAGCGGATAGCCGAGGATCAGAAGCCCGTCAAGCGCATCTGGCGCGAAGGTGATCACCCCAGCCCAGAGTGTGGATAGCGCCAGAACGATCCAGGCCCACCGAGGCGTGAACCGCCCGGTGGGAAAGAGCAGGAAGACGCTGATTGGCAGGGCGAAGGTATAGGCGCCCCAGAATACGGCAAGCGCCGTGGCAAGCGTCAGCCCCTGGGAATCGGCCATGTTCGTGGGAACGCCAATGTTGGTGACGGTGTAGTTGATGAGAAAGGCGGAGACGAGCAGCGCCATCCAGTCATCACCCCGCCGCCAGAAGAGCGCGAGCGCGGCCCCCACGGAGAACAGCGTCGCCGCGCACACGACGATGAGCGAGGCCCACGCGTAGGCGTCGAGGGTAATTCCGGCTTTGAGCAGCGCATCCACCGACTGGGGCGAAAGCGCCGCGTTGTCTGGGGCCGGATGCCTGATGCTGTTGAGGTAGTCGCGCAGGCTCCAGATGAATGGAGCGAGACTGGCGACAGCGGAAACCAGCCAGCCAGCGCGCACGGCGAACAGCCAGCGTCCACGGAGACGGGTGTCCCCGGATGTGGCGGACGCCGCTTGAACGGGTGAATGTGGCCGTATAGTCGCACGCATAAAACACCTCTCTTGCCACGCGCGTCAGGGCGCCAGAATGCGCCGCCGATCCGTCTCGTCCGCGCCGCGCTCCACTAGCCGCAGCCACAGCGAGACGCGCGCGGGCCGCATCGTCTCCTCGATCACGTCCAGCAGGCTCGCCTGGAGCTCATCAAGCTCCACCTCGCCGCGCAGTGTGGCGCCAAACGCGGCCAGCGTGCGCGCGGCGTCGTATTTGCGGCGGTAGAAGCGGCGGTCAATGGCTCGCTGCAGCCCCGTGCGCAGCGGCTGGAACAGCGCGGCGATGGCGAGCGTCGAAAGCACGATCACCAGTTGTGATTGGGCCGCTCGCTGTCCGGTTATTACCCGAAGCGCTGACTGCGCGCCGATGATCAGGCCGAAGTAGAGCGCGGCGAGGATGCCAGTCAGCGAGCCGTAGACTAATGTCCGGTTGATCAGGGCATCCACTTCGTAGAGCCGTGAGCGCAGCACTGCGATGACGATGCTGATCGGAACCAGAAGGAAGAAACCATAGGTCAGCGTATTGGACGCCAGCGTCGCTAATGGGGTGTCACGCATTAACGCTGGCGCCACAAGATTCTCGATCAGGACGACTGCGAGAAACCCAGTGACGCCGAGTCCCATCCCATAGACTACCCACTTGGTCTGCAGCCGCTCGCTCGCGGTAGAAATGCGCTGGTAGCGATATACTTGCGTGATCACGACGCTGAGAACCAGGATCACGAATAGCCAGCCACTCGTAACAGTCCCGGCAAACGCATCCAGGGAGGGTTGGTGGAAGATAGGGAGTAGCCAACCGAGCGACCAGACCAGAACAAGGATGATGGCCCAGCGCGGGATAAAGCGCCCATTGGGGAACAGGTAGAAAAACGTGATGAACGTAATCTGTCCAAGAACATTTAGCGCGTAGATGGGTGTCGCGAACAGGCTATTGATTGAAGGCAAGGCCTGCATGGTCCCAGTGAACGCCGCTCCCCCAAAGGTGACGAGCATGAGCGAGGTGAAAAGCGCCATGCCATCGTCCGAGCGGCGAATGAAGAGCAATGTCCCGAGGCCGATGAAGGTGAACTGCGTCACTGCGATCAGCGCAACGAGATATATCGCGAAAACGTGAATATTGAAACTCGAATGTCGCAGCGCGTTGATCTGGTCAACGCTCACCTGTATAGCGTTGGAGGCGCATGGCGAGCAAGGTGTTTGAATGAGCGAATAGGCCGCGGGCAGACTGACTACATCCAGCGCGATAACTATGACGCATACCAGAGCGCAAGCAAACCGGAGCGCCACATAGAGGCGTCCATGCGCTCGTATTGGCGTAGACATTGCCTCTTTCATCGCTCGCCATCCCTTGCCTCTGCCAATGTGGCAGGCAGTTCTTTCTCCGTTGAATCTGGCCGCAGCCACAGGTAGACGCGCGCGGGCTGCATCGTCTCCTCGATCACCGCGACCAGGCGCGCGCTCAGGTCGGCCAGCTCCACCTCGCCGCGCAGCGTGGCGCCGAACGCTTGCAGGGTGCGCGCGGCGTCGTACTTGCGGCGGTAGAAGCGGCGGTCAATGGCTCGCTGCAGCCCCGTGCGCAGCGGCTGGACGAGCGCGGCGATCAGCAAGGTGGAGAGGACGATGACCACCTGCGACTGCTGCTGCTGGCCGGTGACGAGGCGCATGAGCGTCTGCGCGCCAATGATCAGCCCGAAGTAGAGCGCGCCGAGCAGCGCGGTCAGCGAGCCATAGACCAGCGTGCGGTTGATGATAACGTCAATGTCGTAGAGCCGGTAGCGGAGCGCGCCCACACCAACGCCCACCGGCAGCGCCAGAATGCCGAGCGCGAAGGTGGCGTTGCTGACCGTCCCCGCGACGGGATCATGCGGGTTGGTTGAAATGAGCGACGCCACTTGTATGCCAGCGACGATGAGGACGATCATCACCGCGGCCCCATACACGAACCACTTGATCTGGCGCCGCCCGGCGTCAGGCGCGCGGCGGTATCGCAGGATGAGCGAGATGATCGCCAGGGGCAGGAAGAGGAACAGCAGCGATTGTCCGGCGTTGAGCGCGGCTGTGGAGATATCCGCCATGCCGGGAACCCCAAGCGGGTTCCACACCCGGTTTTGCGTTTCCAGCGGGCCGGGCTCGACTATCTGGGCGAGCGTCAGAATAATGATGTCAAGAGAAAAGGCCCAGGTGACCACGCGCCAGCGCGGTGAGAGTGAGCGCCCATCAGGTAAGAGGAAGAGCAGCATGACTCCCAGGTAGATGTTGATGGGCCACATGAGATCGCCAGCCAGGTCAATGGAGCGCGTGGCAAGCTGGGCGTCGGTGTTGGTGAGCAGCGCCACCTGCACATAGGCGGCGCTGAACGACGTGATGAGCGTCCCGATTCCGGCGGCGAGGAGCAGCCAGCCAACTGTATTGGCCGGGCGCTGCGAGACGATGAACGCTCCCACTAGCGGAAAGGCGAGAAACGCGAACAGGAGCGTCAGCGTCACCGCGACTGGCACGCCGCTCTGAGCGAAGAGCGAGGACGCCACAATGACATTGATGACGCAGAGCGCCGGTATTCCCCAAGCCAGCAAGGACACGAGCGCACGCATTATTGTACGGGCTCCTCTACTACTATTTGCGACGCGGGCGCGCTCCCCAGCGCGTCGAGGTCCGTCGCATTCATGCCAAAGACTGTCCGCAGCGCCGCCTGGGCCGCGAAGTAGCCGCAGAGGCCGTGGACACCGCCGCCGGGAGGCGTGGAGGATGAGCAGAGGTACAGGCCCGGCGTGGGTGTCGCGTAGGGATTGCCGATGTTCGGCGTGATGATGGGGCGGGTGAAGAGCTGGAAGAGGTCCGCCAGCCCGCCGTTGATATCGCCACCAACGTAGTTCGGGTTATACGCCTCCATCTGTCGCGCGGTCATCGCGTGTTTCGCCAGGATGCGGTCACGGAAGCCAGGCGCGAAGCGCTCGATCTGCGCCTCGATGCGGCCGGTCATATCCATATCTGAAGCATGCGGCACATGACAGTAGGCCCACACGGTATGCTTGCCGGCAGGCGCCCGTGTCCCGTCGAAGAGGCTCTGTTGCGCCAGCAGCACGAAGGGCCGCTCTGGCGCCGCCCCATTCCACACCGCGCGCTCGCTCGCCGCGATCTCCGGCAGTCTCCCGCCGACATGCACGGTCGCTGCGCGCAGGCAGTCGGGGTTGCTCCAGGGAACAGGACCGTCGAGCGCGAAGTCTATCTTGAAGACGCCCGGGCCGTAGCGGTAGCGTTTCAACCGCTGGGCGTACCGTTCCGGCAGGCGCCCGCCAGCCAGCGCGAGCAGCTGGCGCGGCGTCACATCGGCGAGGATGGCGCGCGCTGGTGGCAGCTCGCCAAGCGAGTTGATGGGCGTCCCGGTCACGATCTCGCCGCCGAGGTCGCGCAGATAGGCCGCCAGCGCGTCCACAACGCGCTGCGAGCCACCCCGCGCCAGCGGCCAGCCCACAACATGCGCCATCGTTATCATCAGAACCGCCGCCGCGGCAGTTGGCGCCTGCTCCAGGGGCAGCATCGCATGCGCCGCGATGCCCGCGACCAGCGCCCGCGCCGGATCATCATCGAAGGCTCGCTCAGCCATGCCCCGCGCTGACTGGAGCGCGTAGGCCCCGAAGCGCGCCAGCGCCAGCGCGGCGGATGGGCGCCTGAGCTGGCGGAGCGGATGAATCGGGCCAAGCGCGCCCGCTACGATGTCGTCCCACTGCGCGATACGGGGCGCGATGAGCCGCCTCCAGGCCGCCGCATCGCGCCCAAGCGACCGCCCCAGCTTATCCAGCGACCGCTCCAGCGTGGCTACGCGCCCATCCGGCAGCGGATGCGCCAGCGGCGCGGGCGAATGGACCCACTCGACCCCATACTGCTCCAGCGGCAGCGTCTGGAAGAACGGCGAGGCGACGCCGTAGGGATGGATCGCGGAGCAGACATCATGCGTAAAGCCAGGCAGTGTCAGCTCTTTCGAGCGGCAGCCGCCACCCACCGTATCGCTCGCCTCGTAGACAATCACCGAGTAGCCCGCGCGGGCGAGGGTGATCGCGGCGGCCAGGCCGTTTGGGCCCGCGCCCACCACTACCGCGTCATAATCCGCACGTTTGGAACGCGCCATAACTCGTTTCGTTTCTTCCTAGGCAGGCGCGCGAGGAGTCGTCCGGCGGCTCAGCTGTTCTGGCCGCGCCCGATCCAGCCCCACAGGGCGATCAGCAAGGTGCGCAGCGCGGAGTTATGCCAGACGTTGCCCATATAGCGCCATTGCCGCTTCGGGTCCACGCACACAACGCGCGTCTCTACCTGTGGGCGCTGCACGCCAAACCGTGTCGCCAGGGCGGTCAGCGTATGCTGCCAGAAGATGTCTTCCTGCCGGTGTCCGCCGAACTGGAGCCCCATCTCGAAGATCGGGTCGCTCGCGCGCATCAGCACGTCAGCTTGCGCAATCGCGCAGGTGGGGCCAGACTCCGCGCTGAAGGTAATCATTCCGGCGAACATATGGCCTTGCGGCGTCATCAGGGTGAAGGACTCATCGTCGGCGTAGAGCACCAGCACACCCGTCGAGAGCGGCATGCCGCCAGCCCTCAGGTTGAGCAGCGCGACTTCACCTGGCGCGATCCCGGTAATGGGAATGTAAAAGCGGTTGCCCTTGGGCCAGAACTCGGGGAAATGCGCTTTCCAGGTCGCGATAACCTCCTGTGGCGTCACGTCGCAGCCCGTGAGCTGCGCGCTATAGGTCTTGCGCCACATCTTGCCGAAGCCTTGCAGCGGGCCGGCGACCGTCCTTCCGTCCACATTGAGGTTGATCGCGCCTACCGGGGCTTCAGAGACGCGCAGATTGGCGCTCTGCCGCGCCCAGTAAGCGGCGTCGCGTGGCTGCTGAGTCCCGGCTGGCTCAGATGAATCAGATGACATACGCATAGCTCAAATCTCCCCCTCATCATTCCATCGGCCTCTCGCCGCGCCCTATGCCTGCGCGCGCCTACCCGCATGGGCCATTCGCCCGATGGCTCGCACTGGGCCAAGACAGGCGTAAATAAATGAGCGGATGGTGGCGTTATGCCAGACATTGCTCGCCCGCCCCCACTGGATGCGCGGATCCAGGCAGACGCGCTCGACTGTGGGGGTGGCGCGCACATCGTAGCGCGCCGCGAGCTGGGTCAGCACGTGCGTCCAGATGCGCTCCTGCTGCTTGGCGCCGAACATCCGGAACCCAAACTCGAACACGGGGTCGTTGGCGCGCCCTTGCGTGCGGACCTGCGCGACCGTATCGCCGCCGTCTTCGAAGGCGCTGCACATGATCCACCCGGCCTCAGGGCAGCCCTGCGGCGTCATGAACGTGAAAGACTCCTCGTCGGAGTACAGGACGAGCAGGCCAGAATTTACCGGCAGCCCTTGCGCGGAGGCGTTCATGAGCACGACCTCGCCCGGAGTGACGCCCGCGTGTGGCGCGTAGAAGTGGTTCTGCCGCGGCTGCAACTCGCCAAAGTGATCTTTCCAGTCGCGCGTCAGCTCAACTGGCGACACGCGGGCGCGTGGAAGGCGGACCTCATATGTCTTTTGCCACAGCGGGCCAAAGCCCTGGAGTGGGCCTACCACCGCCCGCCCCTCCACGTTGAGGTTGATCGCGCCCGCCGGGACCTCGGAGACTTTCATGTTCTCCCCTTGCCGCGCCCAGTTGGCGGCGGTGGATAGACGCTGGCTATTCTCTGGCTCAAATGAAGCGCTCATGGCTCATCGCTCCCTTGCGAAGCTTGCTCGTGCGTTGCGCTGGCTCAACCGCCTCAGGCGGCGTCGAGCGCGGCGGCTTCCGAGTCGTAGATCGTGATCGCCTCATTGAGGCGCGTCAGCTCGAAGATATGGCGGTAGTGCTCGCTCAGCCCGTAGGCCATCACGCGCTGCTTCTGCCGGTTCGCCCGGATCAGCAGCGTGACCAGCAGGCCAATCCCGCTACTGTTCATGTAATCGAGCCCCGTGAAGTTGAGAATGATCGTCCTGGTCGTTGGCGTGCCCGCTGTGGTGAACGCCTCCATCATCGCCGACTCCGCGGCGATGGTCACATCCCCCTGGATGTCAATGACACTCGTCTTTGGGCTGATGACGCGGACATTGCCGCGCATGTTCGCCTGAGTCATGATGTCCTCTCCCCTCAACGTATGCGGTCGCTGCCTGAACAGTCCGTCTAGGCGGACTCCGGGGAACCGGCGGGCGCGCCGTCCAGTGCGCTCGCCTCATTCCCATACACCCCCATGAAATCCGAGAGCCGGGTAATGGTGAAGATTTCCCTGTAGTGCTCGCTCAACCCGCAGGCGCGCAGCGGGATATGGAGCTTGCGCGCCCGGGCCAGCAGGCTGACGATCAGCGCGATGCCCGTGCTGTTGATGTAGTCCACGTCAGAAAAATTCAGCAGGATCATCTCAGGCCGCGCGCTCTCGGCCTCCTCATAGGCCTGGTTGAGCGCCTGCTCCGCGAACGCGTTAATCTCGCCGTGGAGGTCCAGGATCACCGCGCGCGGCTGCTCGCGCCGCACGCCCGCGTCAAAGGCTCGCATTGGTAGGCTCCTTATCCTCACGTGAGACAATCAACTCAACGATGTGATGCGTCCCGTCGCTCGTGACGCGCATCTCATCCACCAGGCTCTTGATCAGGAACAGCCCCCACCCGCGCGGCGTCTGCTCCTCCGCGAGCTTCGCTTCGATATTGGGCGTTTCCGGCTCGGGCACCAACTGGGCGCCATAATCGGAGATGCGCACCATCAGACGCTCCGGCGCGCTGAACGCCTCAATCGCGACCGGCATCTCGGCGCGGTAACGATTGCCGTGCTCCATCGCGTTCATCGTCGCCTCGGCCACCGCCGTCTTCAGCCGCTCCAGCCGTCGTGGCGGCAGCTTGATATCCCGCAGCGCGTTTTCCAGGAGCGAAATGGCCAGACGCTCGTTGCCCGGCGCGCTGGGGACCGTGAAGGTGTCAACCGGGCTCCAGCGCTCATCACCCGCCGCCCTGGACACAGGCGGAGAGCCAGCGAGCGAGGCGTCGTCATGCGGCCGCGCCGCCCGCTCCAGCGTCACTAAGGTCACGTCGTCCTCCTGTTCCCATCCCGCTCCGGTGAAGCTCACCAGCTCAGCGAGGATGCGCTGCACCAGCGAGCTATCGCCGCTGGGGCTTTCGCCGAGGAAGCCCATCAGCCGGCCAAAGCTGAACATCTCGCGCTCGGAGTTGTGCGCCTCTACCAGGCCATCGCTGTAGAAGAGGACGCTATCCCCGGCTCCGAGCGTCGTTTCTTTCTCCTCATAGCGCATCCCTGGCATCAGGCCTAGCGGCATTCCCGTGGCGCGCAGCTCGGACACTCCCGTCTGGCTCCGGTGGTAGGGCAGATCGTGTCCCGCGTTCGCGTAGCGCAGGCGTCCCGTTTGTGGGTCCAGTTCCGCGTAGAAGCACGTGACGAACATCCGCTGGGGGATGTCGGGATGCAGCAGGTCATTCGCGCGCTCTAGGACCTCTCCCGGTGACGCCTGGCTCTGCGCCGCCGAGCGCAGGATGCTGCGTGTCGTGGCCATCACCAGAGCGGCGGGAACGCCCTTGTCCGTCACATCGCCGATCACCATCGCGATCTGGCCGCCATCCAAAGTAATGAAATCGTAGAAGTCGCCACCTACCGCGCGCGCTGGCTGGTAATAGGCGTTCAGCCGCCAGCCTGGCAAGTCCGGCAACTCTTTGGGCAGCAGCGTCTGCTGGATGATCCGCGCGATACGTAGCTCCTGCTCGATGCGCTCACGCTCGCGCTCCTGGCTCTTCTGCTCGCGAACCAGCTGCGCGACACGCACCGCCGGAGCGGCCTGGGTAGCCAGATCGCTCAGCAGGCGCCGGTCATCCCGCGAATACTCCTGCTCGCTCAGGCGCGGTCCCAGATTCAACAGCCCCATCAGCTCTCCCTGGCTGACCAGCGGGATGATAAGCGTTACCCCCGCCTCTTTCAGCGCGCGCACGCCGGGGGTATCCAGGTGGAGCAGACTGGTCTCCACCGGCTCGGGCGCGCCAACCAGATACGCGATCAGCGGGTCGTCCGGCGCGATGTCTACGCCCGGCGAGATCACCCGGCTCGCCGCGCCTCGCGCCAGTTTCCTTGGCGCGGCCTGCTCGTTCCGGCGCCAGAGCCGCAGCGGGTTGACCGTGTTGAGCAGCGTCGTCATAGGCTTGCTCTTTTCATCTCTTCATCCTAGGGACTTTCGCATTGCGCTCTCTACACTTCAGAGTCTACTGGGCGAGCGTCACGGAAACGTTACGACAGTCGTTACCATATGAACAGCCAGATGAATAGAGAAAAACACGCATTATGCGCTTCGCCGGGGCGCGCCGGCAGGCGGCTCTTCCTCCGGCTGGCGCGGAAGAAGCAGCGTCAGGGAGATATGCGCTGGCTCCATCGTCCGCTCCACCACCTCCACCAGCCGCTCGCTGAGCCTTGACAGGTCCACTTCCTGCCGCGCCACGTCCGCGAACGCCTGGAGCGTGCGGGCGGCATTGCATCCGCGTCGGTAGAAGCGGCGATCTATCGCGCGCGAATTGTCCCGCCACCCTACTGATACACGCGCCAGCCAGCCGAACAGGACAACGCTTCCCGTATACAGCGCGGCGATCATGGCCGGCAGCGCTCCATACACCAGCGAGCGGCGGATGAGCAGGTCAACGTCATAGAGCCGGTCACGCAGCACAGCGACGCCGGTGTATGGCGGGATCAGGAGCAGGCTCGCATTCAGCGCGGCGGCGTAGAGCGCGTACCCGGCCGAGCCCGCTGGCGGAGCGAGGATATAGCCGAGTGGCAGCGCGATCAGATACCCGGCGATACCGATACACCTGCAACGCGATCATCACGCCCAGAAATCCGGCGCTCACACTCAGGAAGAGCCAGGGGTTCCAGTGATCGGGGTTTAAGAATGGAGCCAGGCCGGACGCGGCTCCGCCAGCACACTCATCGCGCTGGGGAATGTGAGCCCCCACAGCGTGAGCGTGAGCGCGACAAAGTGCGTCATACGATCACTGGCTCCACGACAGAAGATCAGCCACGCCATCGCGACGTACACCAGGGCGAACACGACATCCAGCGCGACAAGCCAGCCCGCGTAGCTCGCGGTCGCGCCTGTGGCGGCCTGCCCTGGCGCGCAGGCGGTAGCGCACCGCGCCAGCAGTTGCGCATAGCGTGATGGAAGCGCGGCTAGAGAGCGAGAGCGCCAAGCGCCACCCCGACCCACGCGACGCGCGCGGCTACCAGCCGCCAGCCAGTCAGCGGCTTGGCGCGCTCCGCTGGCGTGATAGATGGTGTGGCCGTCTCTGATGGCGCCTGGGACGCGGGCATATCTGGACTTCTCGTGAACGGGCGTTCTTCACCTGTCGCGGCGCGCCGCATGGTTGCGCTGCGTGGGAAGCGTACGCTACTGACGTCCCGGAAACGATACGGCGCGGGCCATCAACATCAAAACGAGCGGGGGGCCAGTCCCGGCGACCGGCGACGGGCGCGCCAGAAACAAAAAAATCAGGCTGAATCCACCGTGACACACGCCACAGGCGGACTCACCCCGAGTCCGGTTTTTTTTACTCGCCGGCGGAAACTCCCGCCACGTCCTTACGCCGCGCCAAAGATGACCGCAGCCGCGAAGACCAGCGCCCCGCCGCCAACCACCTGCGCAATGGATACCGCCCAGTTCGTGCCGAAGAAGCGGTGACGGATCGCCGCGATAGCGACCAGCTCAATCGCGACGATGATATACGCCGCGTACAGCGCGGCATGGATATTCGGGATCAGGAAAGGCAGCGTGTGCAGCGATCCTCCGATGAAGGTCATGACGCCTGTCACCCCGCCGCGCGCAAACGGATTGCCGCGCCCGGTCAGCGCGCCATTGTCCGAAAGCCCCTCAGCGAAGGCCATGCTGATACCCGCGCCCACAGCGGTCGCCATGCCCACGCGGAACGCGTCGAATGACACATTGGTGATGAACGCCGTCGCGAAGATCGGCGCCAACGTCGAGACGGAGCCATCCATCAGCCCCGCCAGCCCCGGCTGCACAACGCGCAGCACGAAGCCGCGCTCTTCGGCGGCGCGCTGGCGCTCGCTGATCGCGCTATGTGTTCCTTCCAGCCGCCGCGCCGCTCCCGGCAGGCCAATCACGCGCAGGAACATCGCCAGTACTGATTGAAAGCCACGTGATGGGGCTGTGCTCATAATTCGTTCCCTATCCCCTCATCCCGGATCGCCGGTATCTATGAGGGTATCGCTAGCCAACAGAAAATCTTCCGCGCTACTCCTCGCGCGTGGACGCGGGCTCCAGCGCCCGCTGGCAGTCAGGGCAGTAGCCGAAATATTGCTCAGAGTGTGAGATGATACGGTAGCCCGCTACCCGCTCTGGCACGTGGCGCCTGGGCACGGCGTCCGTGGGGGCGTCTATGACCCGGTGGCAGCGCATGCAGACCAGTTCGGAGTGGCCCGACGTATCGGGGTCGAAATGGATGCGCCCGTCGCCGGTGTCGAAGCGGCGAATCTCGCCCCACTCCACCAGCTCGTTGAGCACGTTGTAGAGCGTCGCCAGGGAGAGGCTGGGCAAACGCGGCTTTAGCCGCACATAGAGGTCCTCCGCGGTCGGGTGCGAGACATCGCCTTTCAGCGCGCTCCAGATCAGGATGCGCTGCGAGGTCGCCTTGCCGCCCTGGCCCCGGACGCGCTCGATCAATTCCTCAACGCTTCGCATGGTTGTTTCGCCTGCCACCTATCCAAAGGTTTCAAAGAACGCCTTGAGGTTAGGGCGTCCTAATATGTTTATATTCAACACTCGTACAGAATCATTATAAAATAGCGCGCCGGCCTAGTCAAGTATGCGCGCGTCACATCGCTCTTGATCCTTCCAGCGGATGGAAGGCATACGCTCACGGCTGTGAGCCTGGGGAATGGCTTACGCGGGCCACGTGGAAGCGTGGTGGCAGGCGCGGATTCAGGAGGCGCGGAGATGGCGCGAGTTCTGGCGCATGACGATTGGGGCGCGCGGCCAGGCGTCCCGGCGCGACCTGTCGCGGGCCTCGCCATACCACCTCTGCTAACGCCCGCCGCGTCTGCCGCGACGGCCTTGACCGCTGCCCAGGATATGGCTGCCCGGAGTGTGGCGGCGGAACCTGCCGTTGTTAGGGCGATCATCAACCCGGCCAACTCATCACGCGCGTGATGGGCGGGTCACCAGCATAGCGGATAAACCGCGCTCGGGGCAAGATTGAAAGAATGGGGCGGGTCAGCGCCGCGTGTGGTCTACGCCTGCGCCTGGCAGCGCGCGCAGCGGCCAAACAACTCTACCTGGTGGCCTGAGAGGGTGAATCCGGCGCGCCGGGCCACATCCCGCAGTTTGTCATCAGGTACACAGACCTCAATATTCACTACCCGGTGACAGATATCACATGTCAGGTGATGGTGATGGGCGCCCGGCACCGACGCATGATAGCGCTCCGCGCCGTCGGCGAAGCTGATACGGTCGAGCAGGCCCAGGCTGGTCAGCGTTTCAATAGTGCGGAAGACCGTCGCCCGCCCCACATCTGGCGCCTGACGCCGCACCGCGCGCCACAGACCATCGGCAGTGAAGTCCACTCCCTCGCGTCCCCAGGCCGCCACTTGCGCCACTAGCGCCTGCCGGGGTCTGGTGCGGCGCAGCCCTTCGCGCTCCATCGCTTGGAGCATCGCGCCCTCATTGAATCCGGTCTCCATCATGCGCCTCCTGTCCGCGCTCACCATCTCCTATTGACACCAGGTATCACTTAATGCTACTACTTGAAACGTCTCTACTGAGACATTGTATCATATGCCACCGGGCGAGAGAAGGCGCTGATGAATACGCGCGCCGAGTCTGCCAGGTGGTCTGTCAGGTGAAAAAGTGAGGAAGAACGCGTGCGTTTCCTGAGCGTTTCGGCGCGGTCGCGGGCGCTAGCGGCGATAGTCCTTCTCGGCGCGTCACTGCTCAGCGCCTGCGGCCTCTCCAGTCAGCCTTCAACTGGCGGTCAGGTCATTCAGGTCGTGGCGGCCGAAAACTTCTGGGGCAGCATCGCCGCTCAGGTTGGTGGCGCCCATGTGCGGGTGACCAGCATCATCAGGGACCCGAACTCCGATCCCCATAGCTATGAGCCGACCACCCAGGACGCGCGCGCGTTCGCCGAAGCGAGCTATGTCATTGTCAATGGCGTGGGATACGACCCCTGGGCTAACGCCTTGCTGCAAGCCAACCCCGTGAGTGGGCGCCGGGTGTTGAATATCGGCGATTTCCTTGGCAAGCGCGCGGGCGACAACCCCCACCTCTGGTATAACCCGGACTATGTGGCGCGCGTCGTCAACAAGATCCGTGATGACCTGAAAGCGATTGACCCTGGCGACGCCGCCGCGTTCGATCGGTCGGCCCAGGCCTACCTGACGACGGGCCTGAGCCAGTATCACGCGCTTATCAACACCATCAAGGCGGACTATAGCGGCACGCCAGTAGGCGCCACGGAGAGCATCTTCTCTTACCTCGCCCCCGCGCTGGGCCTGAACCTCATCACGCCGAACTCCTTCATGAAAGCGGTTTCAGAGGGGCAGGAGGTTTCGGCGGCTGACCAGGCTACCGTGCAGCGGCAGATCGAGGAGAAACAGATCAGGATTCTGGTCTACAATAGTCAGAACACGCCGACGAATATCCAGACGCTCATCAGCCAGGCGCGCGCCGTGGGTATTCCGGTGGTGACGATCACCGAGACGCTCACCCCCGCCAACGCTACTTTCCAGGCCTGGCAGACGCGCCAGCTCCAAGGCATACTCGACGCCCTCAATCAGGCGGCAGGCAAATGATCCAGAAGTTCGTGAACGGAGGGCGGCCATCATGGTGATGACTGACAGCGCCAGCGTGTTCCCGGCGCGTGAGGCTACGCCCGGCGTGAGTGGGGCGTCGGACGCGCTCATTACCGTTGAAGGCGCGGAGATGCGGCTGTACGGGCGTGTCATCTGGCACGATGTGCGGTTCAGCATCCAGCCGGGCGAGTTTGTCGCAATCGTTGGCCCGAATGGCGCGGGCAAATCCACACTGCTCAAGGCTATCCTCGGCCTGACGCCGCTTTCCGCCGGCCAGATTACCGTGCTGGGCCGCCCCGCGCATAGAGGCGCGACCGATGTGGGCTACGCGCCGCAACGCCGTCACTTCGAGGCGGATGTGCGCATTCGCGGGCGCGATCTCGTGCGGCTGGGGCTGGATGGGGCGCGCTGGGGGCTGCCGCTGCCATTCCTGGACCGTGAGCGCGCGCGCGAAGCCAGCCGCCGCGTCCAGGAGGTCATCTATCTCGTGGGCGCCACCGCCTATGCGGACCGGCCTATCGGCGAGCTATCTGGTGGCGAGCAGCAGCGGCTGCTCATCGCCCAGGCGCTCGTCACGCGCCCGCGCATCCTCGCGCTGGACGAGCCGCTGGATAGCCTGGACCTGCGCAATCAGCAAGCGGTCGCGGAGGTCATCCAGCGCGTCAGCGGTGAGACCGGCGCCGCCGTGCTGCTCGTCACGCACGATGTCAATCCCGTCCTTCGCATGCTCGACCGCGTCGTCTATATCGCGGGCGGACAGGCTGAGATTGGCAAGCCGGAGGATGTCATCACCAGCGAGACGCTCTCGCGGCTCTATGGCGCGCCCGTTGAGGTCCTGCGCACGAGCGATGGGCGTGTCGCTGTCATCGGTCAGGCGGGCGGCGTGCAAGGAGGACTGCACGGTGAATACTAACCCCATTGGGCCATCGTGGGACCTCGTCGCCGATGTCCAGCTTCTGCTCCAGTATCCATTCATGCGCAACGCGTTCTTCGCGGGAACGCTTGTGGCGCTCATCGCCAGCCTGCTGGGCTTCTTCATGGTGACGCGCGGCCAGAGCTTCGCCGCGCACAGCCTGGCGAACGCCGGGTTCGCCGGGGCCACGGGCGCGGCGTTGATCGGCGCGCCGCCGGTGGCGGGACTCTTTGTCGCGGGCGCGCTCGCCGCGCTCGGCATCCACCTGTTCGGCCTTGGCGAGCGCCAGGGCCGCCAGAGCGATATCGCCGCCGGAGCCGTTCTGACAGCCAGCCTGGCGCTCGGCTTCCTCTTCCTGCACCTCTCGACGCAGTACGCCAGCGCGATCTACGCGACGCTATTCGGCAATACGCTTGGCGTCAGCGACGCGGATATCCGTGTCATCGCCGCCGCGGCCGTCGTTGTCGTCATCGCGCTGGTCATCATGGGGCGCCCGCTGTATTTCGCCTCGATTGACCCGGACGTGACCGCCGCGAAGGGCGTCCCCGCGCGGGCGCTGGGGCTCATCTACCTTGTCCTGCTGGCTGTCGCTGTCGCCATCGCCGTGCGGATCGTCGGCGTGCTGCTGATCTTCGCCCTGCTGGTGACGCCCGCCGCTATCGCGCGGCAGGTGACGTCACGCCCCGCGCTGGCGCTGGCGATCGGCGCGCCGCTGGCCGTCGCCTTCACCTGGCTGGGGCTGGCGTTTGGCTATTTCAGCCCATACCCAGTCGGCTTCTACATCACGACTTTCGCGTTCGGCGCCTATGCCGCTGTCCAGGCCGCGCGCTGGCTGCTCGCACGCTACCGTTCGCGTCTCTCCGCCCTGTTCGGAGGCGCCGCATGATCCCCTTCACCACCGCCGCGCTGCCGCTGTTCTCACCCAATCTCCTCCAGGACCTCCTCGATCTGCTGAGCTACGACTTCGTGCGCCAGGCGCTGCTGGCGGGAACGATCCTGAGCCTCGTCGCGGGGTTCGTGGGCTACTTCGTTGTGTTGCGGCATCAGGCCTTCGCGGGCGAGGCGCTCTCGGATGTCGCGTTCACGGGCGCGCTAGCGGGCGCGGCCTTCGCGATCAATCCACTCGTCACGCTACTGGGAGTGACGGTACTTGTCGCGCTGGCGATGGGCCTCTTTGGCGAGCGGTTGCGCGGGCGTGATGTCGCCATTGGCACCATGCTGGCGTGGACGCTGGGTCTGGGCGTGCTCTTCCTCAGCCTCTTCACCGCCAATGTCAGCGGGGCGGGGACTGGTTTTTCTGGCGTCGCGGCGCTCTTCGGCAACCTGTTCGGTGTCTCGGTGGAGCAGACGCGCGTTATCGCGCTGGCCGCCGTCGCGGAGGTCGCCACGCTTGCCATCATCGCTCGCCCGCTGCTCTTCGCCTCGCTCGATCCCGATGTCGCGCAAGCGCGCGGGGTTCCCACACGCGCGCTGGGCCTGATCTTCATGGCGCTGGTGGGTGTGACCGTGGCGCTGGCGACGCTGGCCGTCGGCGCGCTGTTGGTCTTCGCGCTGCTGCTGCTGCCCGCCGCCACCGCCCAGCAACTCACCACCCGCCCCTACGCTGGCCTGGGCCTCGCCGCGCTGCTGGCCATCCTCATCACCTGGTTCGGCGTCGCCATCAGCTTCTACACCGGCTTCCCCAGCAGCGCCTGCGTCAGCCTCCTCGGCGTCGCCCTCTACGCTGGCGTGCTCGGCGCGCTGCGGCTGCGGGCCACGCTCCAGTCGCGCGCCAGCGCCGCGCTGTGATACGCCGCAGTCAGGCAGCGTATATAGCGGGAGGGGTGAAGTGGGGCGCCTCGCCGCCCACTGGTTCGATAGGATCGAGCGGCTGGTGAGAGGAGCGCGGTATGGGCATTTTTCCTGTCTTCCTGTCCGCCTGGATATACACTGGAGCGTTCGGCGTCCTTGGTTTCTTTGGTCTGTGTGGCGTTCTTTACCTGGCTGATCGCAAACACACAAGAGCGATATTCTGCGCGCTGAGCGTCATTTCCATCATCGCCATTATTACCGCCTGGTTCACCGGCTTCACGTTCCATCTCAACACATCCGCTCCTTTACCTGATGATCGCATCCTCTACACCTTTCCATACCAGCCTGGCCCGCCCGATTCTATCAACACTACCGATCTGGTCGCCGTGCGCGAGCGGGACGGACAGGCTCTGTGGCGCTATACGCTGAATGATGTCAGCCCGCTGGGTGGCGGCTTGCCGCGTATCGCCAGCGATGACCAGCGCGTATATCTGCTGCGGTCCGTGATGTCCCCCGATACAGTGAAGGCGTACACCATCACCGCGCTGTCCGCCAGCTCCAGGCGCCAGATCTGGCGTGTCACGGCCGATTTGGGTGGAAGGATCACGGCCACAGGAGACGGGCGGATCATGCTTGGCGATCAGAAGACCACTGTTTTTCTCGATGCGAGCACAGGGCGGGAAACGCTCCGATTTCCGTTCGGAAACGCTACGTTAATAAGCGGCTCGGTCATCTACAGTTGTTCCCAGGACAGCATTAGCGCGTACGACACGAGGAACGGCGACCTGCTGTGGCAGTCCAGAGGCGCTCCAGGCTGCGACCTTGTCGC
>JAKAIY010000196.1 GCA_021814145.1 Chloroflexota bacterium | reverse complement strand
CGATCTTTCTTCGATGATCTGCCAGAATACATCCGGCCCGGGATGATCCAGCGCCCCTTCATATGCGAGCGTCGTGGCGCCAGCGAGGAGTGGAGCGTAGACGATGTAGCTATGGCCAACCACCCAGCCAATATCGGACGTGGACCACCAGACATCCGTAGGCTTCAGCCCAAAGACCCACTGACCCATGCTGTGAATGTGGACCTGATAGCCGCCATGGGTATGGATAGCGAGTTTGGGTTTCGCGGTCGTTCCGGAAGTCGCCAGAATATACGCGGGCTCATTCGACTCCATCGGCACGTAGGTCCCGCTCTGTCCCACCGCGTGATTGAGGAACTCCTGCCAGGTCAGGTCGCGTCCCTCCCGCATCGGGGCCGGTTCTTCGGTGCGATTCAGGACAATCACATGCTCGACACTGCCATCCCCGCCTTCCAGCGCGGTGTCAACGATCTCCTTGAGTCGCGTGTTCTTCCCCTTGCGGAAGGTGGCGTCAGCGGTGAAGACGAGCCGTGAGCCGCTGGACTGGATGCGGTTATTCAGGGCTGTCGCGCCAAACCCCGCGAACACGACGATGTGGATGGCGCCAATCCGCGCGGCCGCCAGCATCAGCATAATCGCTTCGGGGAACGTGGGAAGATAGATGGTGATCCGGTCCCCCTTCTGGACCCCCATGCCGCGCAGCGCCGCCGCCACCCGCTCTACTTCGTGGAGAAGCTGGGCGTAGGTGAAGAGCCGCCGCTCGCCGCGCTCGTTGATATAGACCAGCGCGGTATGCCCACCCCAGCCGCGCTTGACGTGATGGTCAAGCGCGTTGTAGGCCAGATTCGTCTCTCCACCAATAAACCAGCGAAAGGTGGGAGGCGTCCACTCAAACACGCGATCCCATGTGCGGAGCCAGGGCAGCTGTTCCGCCGCCCGGCCCCAAAAGGCCTCAGGATCCTCTTTGGCGTCTTGAATCCAGCGATAGACAATCGGGTTCAGCAAATCCATACTGATTTCTCCCTCTCTTCGCGTGACCTCCGCCACTGGCTTCCAGACGGCGGCGTAGCGCGCCACTTCGGCTCGCGTACTACACCTGATGACAACCTAACAGCGTCTCCTTTCTCTCCACGGTCGCTGCCCAAGCGATACCGCTCAGCGAGAGCATGCCACGCGCATAAAATGCTACTGGATATTAAGCGGAGAAAGACACAGGAGCGCGCTCCAGCTCGCTTGACGTAAGAAGCGCGGCTTTCCTGTAATGGTAGCATATCAGCGGTAGTATTGAGCGCTCAAGCCGCGTATCTGTGAATATATGGGCGATCAGGGCGATCAATTCTTTCAAGGCTCTGATCCGGCTTGAGCGCGTGAATAAGCCGTCCGGCTAAGTCTAACCGGACGGCTGTCGCCGCTCTGACGCGGTGGATCTGTTTCGCGCTTGCCCTCTGGTCTTGTAAGCCCGGCGAAAAACGTCAGGGCGGCGCCTTGCGCATGCGCGGGCGGCGCCTTCCCCCCAAAATCAGGGCTGAAGGCCCCTGCCTTGCGGCATGGGGATGAACGCCACGTCGCCCGCAGGCGAAACACCCCGGAAATTTGACAACACGCAGGCTTTACATATACTACTGCCAGCATGCGGAAGACATTCAGGTATCGCCTCTATCCAAGCAAGCAGCAGCAGCGCCTCCTCGAGCAGCAGCTTGAGGAATGCCGCTGGCTGTACAATCACCTGCTGGCGGAACGGCGCGCTGCGTGGGAAGAGCGGCAGGAATCGCGCCGCCTGTATGACCAACAGGCGACGCTGCCCGCGCTCAAGGCCGAACGGCCGTCGCTGGCGAGCGTTCACTCGCAGGTCTTGCAAAATGTCGCCGTGCGCATTGACCTGGCCTTTCAGGCGTTCTTCCGCCGCGTCAAAGCGGGTGAGACACCGGGCTATCCCCGCTTCCGTGGCAAAGGCCGTTACGAGAGCGTCACCTTCCCGCAGGTACCCGTCGGCTGCAAGCTGGATAGCGACGCGAAGCGGCTGCGCGTCGCCAACGTTGGACAAGTCAAGGTCATCATGCATCGCCCCATCGGGGGAACGCCCAAGACGGCCACCATCAGCCGGGGTAGTAGCGGCAAGTGGTATGTCTGCTTCTCGTGCGCGTGCGCTGAGCCAGCGCCGCTGCCAGAGACGGGTCAGCCGGTCGGCGTTGACGTGGGCCTGAAGACCTTCGCCACGCTCTCGACGGGCGCAGAGATCGCCAACCTGCGCTTCTTCCGCCACGAGGAGCGGGCGCTGGCCAAGGCGCAACGCCGTCTCTCCAAAGCAGAGAACGGGACGCCTGAGCGCGCCAGGCGTCGTCGGGTGGTCGCGCGTGTGCATGAGCGTGTGGCGTGGCGACGCGGCGACTTCGCGCATCAGCACAGCCGCGCTCTCGTCAACACCTTCGACCTGATCGCCGTGGAAGACCTTGCGGTCAAGCGGATGACGCACACCCATTGTCTGGCCAAGAGCATTCATGACGCCGCGTGGAGCCAGTTCGCTCGCCTCCTTTCGTACAAGGCAGCATGGGCCGGTCGGAAGTATGTGGCGGTGAACCCCGCGTACACGAGTCAGGATTGCTCGCGCTGTGGACACCGGCAACCGCTCTCCCTCTCCGACCGCGCCTATACGTGCCCATGCTGCGGGCTGGTCTTGGACCGCGACTTCAATGCGAGTCTGAACGTGTTGAGACTGGGGCGACAGTCTCTGGCTTCGGCCTAGAAGCCCCCGCCTTTAGGCGTGGGGAGTCGTCACTGATAGACTGCCCAGTCGAGGCTCGTGATCCTGTCGCCACTTACCGTGAAGACATGCATGCAGCGTCCAATAACGTGGCCAGAGGCATTGACCGCCTCGTAGGAGTTCAGGACGTTGGGTGACAGAAGGAACGTCGCGGACTGGGTCCAATTTGGACCAGTTCCCAGTTTTGTGTAAAGAACGTGGCAGAACTGGACGTAGAACCCTGTGATCGCCTGGATGCCATTAAACTCCTGCACGCTGTACGAGTTCCCCTGCCCGAAGGGGCCGCCAGGCGCGAAGGGACCGCCGGAGACTGACAGCCTGGCGTTTGGCGCGTAGACCGTGGCCATCTTGGAGAAATCGCATTGCGAAGTGGACATTCCCGTATTGAGAATGCTCAGGTATGTGGACACGATCTGTTGGGTATGCTGCGGCCCGGGGGTCTGGCTATGCGCCAGGGCTTGCGCTGAAGTGGTCGCAATCCCCGCTATAAACGCCGCAATCGCCACGAGAACCACCAAACCGCCTGTGAGGGCAGTGCGCCGCTTGGAACGCATTGTCTTCGCTCCTTCCCATGCGCGTTTCGCGCATGTCTGGAATTACCCGGCCCACGAACCGTTCGTGGAACCGCTCTGTGAGCAAGTTTGCCCGGTGAGCGGCGGACTGGACAGGCACAACCGGAACAATCAGAGGAACGATGAGCGGCGCTTTTGCCCCGCTTGCGTGATGGCGAGTATTGAGCGCGCGTGCTATGATGCGAAGCAATCAGGGGATAGCCTTTTGCGGGAGAGGTGTAGGCGTCACTCGACGCCTGATGAGCGGCCGCAGCGCGATAGGATAGAACCAATGGCGGGCGCCGAGTCAGTATCCGTAGGTGAGCTGCTCAAGCGCTACCGCATCGCGGCTGGCCTGACGCAAGAGGAACTGGCCGAGCGGGCGGGATTGAGCGCGCGGGCTATTCGCGCCCTTGAAAGTGGGGACAGGCGCGCGCCGCGGAGAGACACACTCGCCCTGCTGGCATCGGCGCTGGAGCTCACCAGCGCTGATCGCGCACGGCTCGAAGCGCGGGCGCGTCAGCCCCGTCTTCCTGCTTCCAGACAGGTCAGATCTCCAGCCTCTGTCCGCCGCCCACGCCTGCCTTTGGTGGGACGCCAGCGCGAGCGCGCGCTGATCAACAATCTGCTCTCTGGTGATAGCTCACCCATGTTGCTCTTCGCGGGTGAGCCAGGCATCGGCAAATCCCGCCTGCTGGATGAAGCCGCTGATCGGGCGAGCGAGCTGGGTTGGGCGGTTCTCACTGGCGGATGTCACCGGCGCAGTGGTCAGGAGCCTTACGCGCCGTGGATGAGCGTCCTGACAAGTTTTCTTGCCGCCCGCCCCCCCGAGCGACATCGCCACGACCTGCAAGGCTGCGCCTGGCTTGTGAAGCTCTTGCCGGAACTTGGCGCGTATATGCTCGCCCCTGCCCCAGCATGGACGCTGCCGCCCGATCAGGAGCGTCGTCTGTTGTTCGCGGCGGTCGCGCGCTTTCTGGCGAATGTGGCTGGCCCGGCTGGGACGCTGCTCGTGCTGGACGACCTCCACTGGGCAGGCGTAGACGCGCTCGACCTGCTGGCGTTCTTGCTGCGCGAATCTGGCGAGCGGCCCGTGCGTTTCATCGGCGCTTACCGCGATACAGATGTCTCCGCTCAGGACCCGTTGCCTATGCTGCTGGCCGATCTGGCTCGCGATGGGCTGGCCGTGAGCGCTTCGCTGACGCCGCTTGATCGTGATGATGCGGAGCGGCTTCTCGCGCTTCTCCTCGATGAGGCGCCCGTCGGCGAGCGGAGCGCCCAGTCAGCTACCCGGGGCGGCATCCTCGCGCGGGCAGGCGGTATTCCTTACAATCTCGTCAGCTGCGCCCAGGAGGCGCGCATGAGCTCTCAGGGAATCATCTCTGGCGAGCTTGCGGTCCCCTGGAGCGTAGCGGAAAGCATCCGGCAGCGCGTGGCGTCGCTGCCGGAGCCGGGGCGTGAGATCCTTGCCATCGCCGCGGTAGCAGGACGGCAGGCGACACGCGCCACGCTTCTTCAGGTGGCGAAAACGCTCGGATATGAGGAAAGCGAGACATTACGCGGACTCGAGGCGGCGTCGCGGGCGCGCCTGCTCGTCGAGGATGGGGAGAGCGGCTATGTCTTTGCGCATGACCTCATCCGCGAGACCCTGGAGAGGGATTTGAGCGGGGCGCGCGGCGCGACGCTGAACCGGCGCGTCGCGGAGGCGCTGGAACAGCAACCGGCGTCCAGGCAGCGGGCGGCGGAGCTCGCCTGGCATTTCGCGCGAGGCGATGAGCTGTCGCGCGCGCTGCCGTATGCGCTGCGGGCGGGTGATCGGGCGGAGGCGGCCTAGACCCTCTTCTGTCAAGTTGGGAGCAGCGGGTGGTAGGTATTCATGAGCGCGCAGAGGTCGGCGAGCCCCGCGGCGAGGTGCGGCAGCGGATGCAGACGCAGCCAGGGCAGCAAG
>JAKAIY010000048.1 GCA_021814145.1 Chloroflexota bacterium | reverse complement strand
TGGCGTCACGGGCGCGGCGGGCGCGGCGGGCGCGGCGGGCGCGGCGGGCGTCTGCTCTGGGGCGGTGGGCGTCGCGGTGGCTTTGGTCGCGCTACGCGAGCGGCGCGCGGAGCGGTGGCGCGTCGCGCCGCCCTGCTGGCCCTGCGCGTGAGGAGCGCGCGTCTCCGCCGGCTCGTTCGCCTGGCCGCCAGGGGTAGCGGAATCTACGGTTGTCTGGCTCATGCGGTATCCTGCTTCTTCTGGTTGATGGCGTGGCAGGGGCTGTGGGGCGCGAAAAGTGGAGGAAACCAAGAGCGAGCGTTCCGATTGGGTGACACACGGATGCGTTGCATTCCGCAAGAACTGGCGGCGCGCTCGCGGCGCCCGGCGGCCATCGCGCGGGCGGCGGCCGCATCTCTGGGCCGCGCGCCACATGCGCGACGCGCACATCACCGGGAGCGCGTCACACCGCTCATCCGCGCTCCGCGCGCGATCGAGCCGCATGGCTCCGCTCAACTCCACTCCGGCGCCGTTCCAGCGAACAACCTTCCTGGCGGAAGGGGCGCCCTGTCAGCGGTGTCGCGGTCTATGTGAAAAGCGTGTGAAAAGCGTGTGAAAACGATGACGCGCGCTGATGCGCGCTCGCCAGCCAGACCCGGCGAGCGGGGAGCGGCGGCTCACCCGTCCGCGCGTTGATCCGGCGATGGCTGGCTGACGCTGGAGCGTGGGGTGCGCGACTGCCCCTCAAACGCGGTCCGCGGCGTACGGCCGTTGAGACCCGGCGTGGCGTCCGCGCGCTCTCCTCGCGCCGCGCGGGCGGACGGCTCGGCGCGCTCACGCCGGAGCATGCGCGCCACATCCGCGATGCGCTGGGCTGAGGTAAAGACACTGGTCACCGCAAGGAGCAGGAGTGTCCACACGAGCCAGCTGGCTCCGCCGATAAGAAGTCCTCCAGCGAGCAACAGCACCCGCTCCGGGCGGGCCATCAGTCCCGTCTTCAGCGAGAGACCCAGGCCCTCCGCGCGCGCGCGCGCGTAGCTCACCATAAGGGAGCCGAGCGCGGCCAGATACGCCAGCGCGATCTCCCAGTCGTGCGTAATCGAAGGCGGCTGCCGCAGCGCGTACACGATCACGCCGAGCAGCGTCAGCCCTTCGGAATAGCGGTCAATCGTCGAGTCAAAGAAAGCGCCGAACGTTGTCTTCTGATCGCGCACGCGGGCCAGCGCGCCATCCACCATGTCGAACAATCCGGCGATCAGCAGCGCGACGCCGCCCAACCTGAGCTGTCCGGAAGCCAGGATCGCGGCGGCCAGGGTGTTGAGCAGCAGCCCAATCACGGTCACCATGTTTGGCGTCAGCCCTAACGCCGCGAGCGGGCGCACGATTCGTTCCGCGATGCGCCGTGCGCGTTCTTGGAAGGCTGGCCCGAACATACTTGTCCTCGCTCCACGCTATCCGGACTATTGTACCACGCCCGCGCCCTCTCATCTTCAGGCGAACTGGGACCAGACCCAGAAGCGTCTATAGCCCAAATATCCAATCCGGATGGCTGGCCGCCATCCGCCGCGCGGCGGCCTCACTCAGCGAGCGAGATCCGCGCCGCCTGCGCCCCCAGGAACACGGATTCTGGCAATGTGGAGCCGCGCACCTCCAGGTAATACGCGAGCACCTGTGTCGCCACCCGCTCCCAGCTAAACATCTCGGCGCGCCGTCTCCCCGCCTCGCCCAGCCGCTGGCGCTCCTCCGCGGAACCGAGCACATGGCAGATTGTCCACGCCAGCTCCTCATGCCGTCCCGGCTCGACGAGCAGGCCATCGCGCTGGTGCTGGATCACCGAGCGATAGCCCGGAATATCCGACGCGACAACCGCCCGGCCCGAGGCCAGCGCCTCCAGCAGCACGATGCCCTGGGATTCCCCGCCCGTACCCGGCGCGCAGAACACATCGGCGCTTGTATAGAGCGACGGCAGCGTCTCAGGCGGCACGCGGCCCAGGAACACCACATCCTGCCAACCCGCCTCAGTCACCAGTTTCTCATACGCCTGGCGCAGCGGGCCGTCACTGCCGATCAGGAAGCGGGTATTGGGGAAATGCTCGCGGATCAGGGGGATCGCCCGCAGCAGGTATTTCAATCCCTTCCGCTTCTCGATGCGTCCGTGATACAGGATATTCAGCTTGTCATCGCGAAACTGCGGCAGCGGCGGCGTGTCCGGATGAAAGAGCGTCGTGTCCACGCCATTCGGGATGATGCGGTAGTTGTCAGGGAAGAAGCGCGAGACGAACTCCTCAGCGGCGGGCGAGACAGCGATGCGCCCGCTCAGCCGCCGGAAGTAGCGCCCCAGAAACGGCGCCGCCGAGGCGTACGCCCACTCTGGCGCGGAGGCCAGGCTATGCCGCGCCCAGGCGTGGAACGTGCCGATCAGCGTCGCGTCAAAGCCGGTGGAGAGCCGCAGCACGGAGAGGCCCAGCGCCGACGCCAGCGGCTCGTGCAGGTGAATCACATCGAATTGCTCACGCTGCAGGATGCCGCGCAGCTTGCCCGAGAGATCGGGAGCCAGCGCGATCCGCGCGACGGAGCCATTGACATGCAGCGGCGCGGCCCAGCCGAGCTTATACACGCCATACTCCACCTGCCGTCCCCGCGCGCCGGTCGCGGGCGTCAGAATGCGCACGCCGTGGCCACGCCCGCGCAGCTCAGACGCCAGTCGCAGGATGTGATCCTGGACACCGCCTGGATAGCTCCAGTCATACGGCGAGACAAGGCCGATCTTCACTTACTCTACCCGGGCCTTTCCGCGTTGGCTCATCGGCGCCGCCTCAACAGGACACGCAGGCCACCATATGGCCCCATACGGTTTTCATCGCGCCCCGACGCTGGTCAAATCCAGCGACTCGACGACCGCCGTCACCCGCCGCCGCGCGAACCGCCCAAACGTCGCGCGGCGCATCCGCGCGAACGCCGTTACCGGCAGGTCGGCGCCACCCAGTGTCGCGCGCGTGCCATAGGCCAGCGTATGCGACACATAGGTGACGTACTCGCGCGGGCGCCAAAAACTTCCCAGCGGCTGCGTCGCGTTATCCAGCACCGCCTGGCGCAGCGCCTCGGCGCCGGAGCCAGGGTAGCGGGTCATCGAGCAGCCAATAGCGGTCGGCGTGTGTGAGTCACTGCCTCCCGTTTCCGCCCAATGGTAGACCGTCTGGGTCAGCCCCCGCGCCACGCGCGACGAGCCAATGCCCGCGAAACTGCCATTGAGCGTTTCCACTCCATCAGGATACGACTCCGGCTGACGCAACAGGCGCTCCATGACGGACCGCTGCATGCTATGCCTGAATACAGGGTTAAACGGATGAGCGACAATGGCGAGGCCACCCTGCGCGTGCGCCAGCTCAACCGTGCGCTCGACGCTTAGCCCCGACGGGATATGCTTGTGCAAGAACAGCGCCAGAACATGCCCTTCACGCGCGCTCACTTCCTCACCAACGACCACCTCGATGGGATAGTCCTCGCGCTCGGCCAGGTCGCGCGCGCGCAGCGCGCCTTCGATAGTGTCATGATCGGTGATCGCGATCACATCAAGTGGTGTGCGCCACAGCGCGTAGGCCAGCGTCTCCTCGACGGTAGCGACACCATCGCTGTAGCGCGTGTGCGTGTGCAGGTCAGCCAGGCCAGTCGCGCGCCTAAAGCCGTCGCCACGCTCGTTGACGCGCAGCGTATCTGGCGAGATCTGGGCGCGGGAATCGGCGTCCAGCGTCTGAAAGTCCTGGAAATCGGAAAAATCGTATGTGATGGGATCGCTCCTCATGAAGGCGTTCCGGGCGAACGTCCGGCGTCTTCATTATACAGACATTCGGGTCAGGCGCCGCCACGTCAGCGCGGGGCGCTGACGAATTTAAGCCAGACTTAATGGCCTGGCGGCTGCGAAGTCCGTCTACGCGCGGGCCGGGCCCAGCGCCAACAGCGACAAACGCGCGACGCGACCGCCCCCAGTTACGTTGGCGGCGCGCTCCAGATGGGTGATAGCGCCGAGACCCACTGCCCCGGCTCCTTTATGATTAACCGCTCAATCGCGGGATAAACCCGCGCACGCATGTGCGCGACCGCCGCGTCGCGGCTTTCGCCGCGCTCTGGCTGAACGTTTTCCTTCTCCGCAAGCGCGGGGTCCACCCGCTCGGGGGTCAGCAGCTCCGCTACGCCGCTGAAGCGGCGTAGCCCGACCCGGCGCGGCGCCATCAGGAACACTGGCGCGGCGTTGCGGGCCGCCAGCGCGAAGGGGGCCGTGGGCAGTCGCGCGGGCGCGCCAAAGAGCGGCCAGGGCGAGCTTGGCCCCATCACCCAGCGGTCCACCGCGAACAGCACCACCTCGCCGCGTCGCAGCGCCGCGATCATCTCGCGCAGCGTCTCACGCTCATCACCGGCGATCATGCGCACCTCATGATGATTACGCATGAGACTGACAAGGTGGTGCAGTCGCTCTGGCTTCAGGCGTTCCGCCGGCGTAATCAGGGGATGGCCCAGCGCGCCCATCTTCCATGCCGCGTACTCGAACGGGCCATAGTGCGCGCCCAGCACGATGACTCCCTTGCCCAGCGCCAGCGCGCGCTCGAAGACATCCCAGCCTTCGATGACCCAGCCGCGCGCCAGCTCCTCGTTGGTGACGCGCCGCCCCCGGAAGAAATCGAGATAATTCAGCGCCAGCGTCACGAACGCCTGGCGCGCCGCCCGCCGCCGCGCCGCCGAATCAGCCGCCAGCGTCGGAATGTGTCCCATGTTCCATTCCGCCCGCCGCCGCAGCGGGCGCGCCAGCCCCCACGCCACCCAGGCGCCCGCCACCGCCAGCGGGCGCGCCAGCCATAACGGGGCCAGTGGCGCGACCGCCCCCGCCATGCGGAATACCCAGTACTTCCAGACGAAGCCGCCCGTCCCGGCTGGCGCCGCCGCGCCACCGGGCGTGGATGGGGGCGCGGCGGGGGGCGACAAGCGATCAGCCATAGGGCGCCGCCTGTCCCTCGAGCGCGGCGGAAGCCTCATCAGCGCCCGCCAGCGCGTCATCCGGCTCGACTGGCCAGAAGGGGCGGAACATATACCACTGCTCCGGGCGCTGGCGGATTATCTCCTCCAGCCCGCTATAGATGCGCTGGGTCAGCGCGATCACGTCCGCCTCGCGGTCATCGGTCGGCTCAAATGAGATGGGGTCGTTGAGCAGCGCGTAGTACGTCTTCGAATGGCGCCCGTCGTAGTAGCAGAAGCCCGTGGCCACCGCCGCGCCTGAGAGCAGCGCCAGCTGGGCCACGCCGCTGGGCGCGTAGCAGCGGGCGCCAAAAAACGTCACTGGCGTTCCCTCGCCCGGCGGCAACGGGCGATCCGTCAGGATCGCGACCGCCTGATTGGCCCTGAGCGCGCGCAGAATCGGGCGTGGCGACTTCTCCGCGCGGATAACCGACATGCCGAACCGCGCGCGCAAGCTCTGGATAAGCCGGTCCATGCGCGGGTCGGTGAACGTGTCCACGAGGACCGTGAGTGGGGCGCGCGCCGCCACGATGACCCCCGCGACATCGAACGCGCCGAAATGCGCCGTGACGATAATCAATCCCTTGCCACGCGCCAGCGCCTTGTCAATCCGGCCAAAAGCGCCCGGCTCGCCTGAGACATCGCGCATCCGCGCCAGCACCGCTTCAGATGTCATGTTTGGCAGGGCGAGGAAATCAGCGAGATAGCGACCATAGTTGCGCCACGAAACACGCGCGAGCCGGCGCGCGCGCGGATCGCTGGGCGTCGTGCCCAGGATCCGCGCCATGTTGGCGATCGTGACCTGCCGCTTGGACGCCCAGCCGTAGTAGACCAGCGTGGTCAGTGGCCCGGCGATCGCCAGCCTCAGCCAGCGGGGCGTCTTGCCCGCCAGCCAGCCTGCCGCCCGTGTCAGCCAGAAAACCATCGCCGCGCTCCTCGTGTGTCGCCGTGGGGGGAATGTCGCACGCGCCCATCATATATATCCTAGGCACATCTGGCGCGTCTCCGGGCCAGAAATGGCCCGAATGACGCATCCACATGGCGGAGGGAACAGCACGTGCGACAGCCACCCCACGATGCGCGCCCCCGAGGCTATTCAGCCTCGGGCAGATCACGCACGGCGGTAGCTTCGGCGACGGCATGGCCATTCGAGTTCGCGGGCGCCGCCGGCTTCGCGCCTAGCCCGTACTCGCGGATGAACTCTTCGACCATCATGCGCGCCTGCTCGTCAGTGTACTGGATCGCGGGAGACTTCATGAAGTACGCCGACGGGCCCAGCAGCGCGCCGCTGATGCCGTTGTCGCGCGCCAGCTTCGCGCAGCGGAGCGCGTCAATCACCACGCCAGCGGAGTTCGGCGAGTCCCACACTTCCAGCTTCATCTCGAGGTTCAGCGGCACATCGCCAAAGGTGCGGCCCTCCAGGCGGATATAGGCCCACTTGCGGTCAGACAGCCACGCCACATAGTCGCTGGGGCCGATATGGACGTTGTCCGCGCCAATGTCGTAATCGAGCTGGCTGGTCACCGCGTTGGTCTTGGAGATCTTCTTGGACTCCAGCCGGTCGCGCTCCAGCATATTGAAGAAGTCGGTGTTGCCGCCGACGTTCAGCTGCATGGTGCGCTCCAGGCGGACGCCACGCTCGCGGAACAGGCGGGCCAGCGTGCGATGCACGATCGTCGCGCCCACCTGGCTCTTGATGTCATCGCCGATAATCGGCTGCCCGGCGTCCTCGAAGCGCTTGCGCCAGTAGTCCTCGCGGCCAATGAAGACGGGAATGCAGTTGACAAAGCCGCAGCCCGCTTGCAACACCTGCTCCACATACCACTTGGTGGCCGTCTCACTGCCCACAGGCAGGTAGTTGATGACCACATCCGCGCCAGTATCCTTGAGGATGCGCACGACATCATCGGTCGGGCCGGGGGCCTTGGTGATGACCTGCGAGAGATACTTGCCCAGGCCGTCATGCGTCATGCCGCGCGAGACGCGCACGCCCTTCGCTGGCACGTCGGCGAACTTGTAGGTGTTGTTCTGCCCGGAGAAGATCGCTTCACTGAGGTCTTTGCCCACTTTGGTCGAGTCCACGTCAAAGGCGGCGACAAACTCGATGTCGCTGATGTGGTAGCCACCCAGATTGACGTGCATCAAGCCGGGAATGAACGCGTCTTCAGGCGCGTTGCGATAATATTCGACGCCCTGGACCAGCGACGAGGCGCAGTTGCCCACGCCCACGATCGCCGCCCGTATCTTGTCTTTGCCCACGTGAACACGTCCTCCTGAAAAATGATCCCAACAGTTTCAGGCAGGCCGCGAGGGCTCATTCCACGCGCCCGCCCGCAAGCCTTGCGCGCTCAGCGCCTTCTCAGCATTTCCGCCGAATTCGTTGGCGCGGCGCGCTCGTCTGGCGGCGCCCCGCCCGTCTCCCTGGTAACAAGCGCGCCAAGCTGCCGCAGCACGGCCTGGTAGCGGCCCATATCAAGGGAGATGAGGACTTCGCGCCCCTGCCGGCGCTTATGCACAAGCCCCGCCCGCCGCAGTGAGCCAACATGCCACGAGACCAGCGGCTGGCTGATCAGCATCGTCGCCGCCAGGTCGGTCACTTTGACTTCTCCCTTGCCCGCCAGCACCCGCACGATGTTCAGGCGCACTTCATCGCCCAGCGCGCGCAGCGCGCGCTGCAGCTCAAAGTAGTCCTCGTAGTTCGCGCTTCCGGGCTGGGTCGAGTCATCCGGCATGATGCGTCATCGCTCTCATCCATCGTGTCCGCGCGCCTCTCGTACATAAAGAGGCGCTATATAAACACTGGCTTATACGTTACGAAAAATCAGCCGCCCGCGTCAAGAGCCGTCCGTGGGGCTGGCGCACGCTCGCGGGGCGCTGCCGGACGGCCCATGTTGGCCGTCGCGGTAACGGCGCCGGGCAGCGCGGGTATATACTGTGCGCATGCGTCCCGCGCCCATCGCGCCTCGCGCGTGGCAAGCGCGCCAGCGGGCCATGTTCAGCCTGTTTATAGTAAGGAAGTTGAGAGCGACACCGCCTATGTACGCCTCGATCCTCGCCGGGGGCAGCGGCACCCGTCTCTGGCCCCTCAGCACCAGGGCCCATCCCAAGCAATTCCTGCGCCTGCCCGGTCCGCGCACGATGATGCAGGAGACCGTCGCCCGCGTCGCGCCGCTCGCGCCGCTGGAGAACCTGTATGTGGTCACGTTCGCGGCCTACGCGGACGAGGTGGCGCGGCAGCTTCCGGGCCTGGATCGCGGGCAGATCGTGGCGGAGCCGGAGGGGCGCGGCACGGCGGCGTCCATCGGCCTGGCGGCCACCCTGATCGCCGCGCGTGACCCCAACGCGATCATGGCTTCCTTCCACGCCGACCACGCCATCGCCGACGCGGAGGGCTTCCGCGAGGCGCTGCGCTTCGCGGAGGAGCTGGCCGCGCAGGGACATCTGGTCACGCTGGGCGTCTCCCCCACCTATCCGGAGACGGGCTATGGCTATATCCGCTACGGCCCCTCGCTGGCGCATCGCGGTGGCCTGGGCGCGCATATTGTCGAGCAGTTCGTCGAGAAGCCCCGGCGCCAGGCCGCCGAGGAGTATCTGCGCGAAGGCTGCTATGTCTGGAACTCGGGCATCTTCGTCTGGCGCGTGGACCGCATTCTGGAAGAGCTGCGCCGCTACACGCCCGTGATCGCTGACGCGCTGGACGAGATTCGCGCCGCCGCCGCGCGCGCGGGGGGGCGCGTCACCCCGGAGGTGGACGCGGTGATCCACGCCGTCTGGCCGCGTCTGCGGGAGAACATCACGATTGATGTCGGGGTGATGGAGCGCGCCAGTGGGATCATGGTCATCCCCATCGCGGTCGGCTGGAATGACATCGGCAGCTGGGCGCAGGCCGCGACGCTCTATCCGGCGGACGCGTACGGCAATGTCGTGGTCGGCCTCGACGCGGGGAATTTCCTCCAGACCCAGACGCGCGAGACGCTGGTCTACAGCACGACCGGGCGGCTGATCGCCACGGCGGGCGTGGAGGACCTGGTGATCGTGGATACGCCCGATGGGCTGCTGATCTGCCCGCGCGAGCAGGCGCAGCTCGTCAAGGAGCTGGCGGAGCTCGCCCAGCGCCGCGCGGAGCGCCTGCGCCAGATGGAGACGCGCGAGGAGGGCGGTGAATAGCCCGCGCTCTGGTTCCAGCCCCAAAGCTTGCCGCGACCGGAAGCCGGATGCGTGCTATACTGCCACTCAAGCGTAGCCGTTTGCGGACATGATGAGACAACATGTGGGGAGATACAACCACAGGTGTGTTTGCCCCATACACGGGAAGCGGAATCACGGCTCGCTCCTGTCTCGCCAGTGACGATAGCGCGAGGCGAGCGGGCTAAGACGTGAATCCATATGAAGCCACGTCACGATGAAGGGCGAGTGGAACGATGGCAAAGCCCAGAGTGACAGCGACTGACCGCCTGGCGGACGTCATCGAGGTCGTCGAGCTGGGGCGGCGAACAGGGCTGCTGATGGTTGAGCGCGGCTCCGGTGAGATGCTGGAGGAAGGCGCGATCTATTTTCAGAATGGCCGCGCGATCTACGCCGCCGTTGAGCGCATGCGAGGGCAGGACGCGCTCGCGGTGCTTGGTGGCTGGGGCGCGTGCCGCTTCTCCTTTGACCCCAGCGCCGGGCGTCCAGCGCCGAACCTCGCGCCATCGCAGCCCACGAGCCCCGCTCCCACCAGCCAGGATTCCTGGAACGGCTCAACGCCCGGCTATTACTCGCAACCCGGCCAGGGTCCGCGGCGCGGGCCAGCTTCCCCGCCAAGCTGGTACGCGCCACCCAGCCAGCCACCCTCTCCCAGCCCGGCGCCACAGAGCCAGCCTACCGGCCCGTTCGGCGCCTCCTGGCCTGATCCCCGCTCCGGCTCCCTGCCGGGCATACAGGACATGAATGGCGCGACCAGCCCGCAGCAGCCCACGCCGACCTCTGGCTCCCTGCCACTGCCACCCTATGGCTGGTCCCAGCCCGGCGCGCCCATCACCGGGCCAGCGCCAACGCCGCCGTCTCCCGCGCCCACCACGCCATTCCCGGCGCCAGGGATGACAGGCATGCCCATCCCCCAGCGCCCGCCCGCCCAGGCCGACGCCACCCTGCTGCATCGCCCGCGCCGCGCGCCTTCCACGCATGACCTGATGGCGGTTATCCAGCGCTACGGCCTCAGCCGCGCCCACCGCACGATCCTCATGCTAGCCGATGGGGAGCATAATGTCATTGACATCGCGCGCCTCTCGTCTAAACAGATTGAGGAAGTGCAGACGCTCCTGGGCGAGCTCGAAGGGTACGGCCTCGTCTACTATCATTAGAAGGTTCCAGGGGGCAGCCGGACCGCGCCCCAGTCCAGCCCGCTCGCGGCGTCCCAGCCGCTTCCTCGCGCTCCAGTTCCCGCGCGGCCTCAATTCCATCGCCGCTTCCGCGTCTGGAGCCCGCGCCGCGCCGCGCCGCGCCCCCGAAAGTACCAGCCGCGCACGCGACGCAAGACCGACTGGCCATTATGGAGACTGGCGAAGGCGGCCCGCACAGCGACCAGCGCGGCGGCGATCAACCCATCACCCGAAATGAGGCGCATGGACTATGGCGAAGACCGTAAACCAGAAGCTAGCCCGGCAAGCTCAAGGAGCGGCGCCCCGCCGTCGCAGCCGGCTCTCCCTCTCCCTCCGCTTTTCGCTCCTGATGCTCCTGGCGGCGCTGCTGCCTCTGGCCGCCGTCGTTGGCGTTAACGACTACTTCACCCGGCAGACGCTCATTAAGCAGAGCATCAATGTGCTGCCGTCCGACGCCGGCGTCACCGCCTCACGGATTAGCGATTACTTTACGGAGCGCCTGCTCGATGGCGTGGCGCTCTCGACACTGGATACCGCCCACCAGTTCCTCATCTGCGCCGCCGACCAGGCGCAGGTGCAGGCGCAGATCGCCCAGGGCAACTACCTCGCCCAGCTTACTCCCGACTGCGCCGCCAACGACCAGGGCTACGCCGCCTCCGTTATCCGCGCGCTGCTGGTAGGCATCCAGCGTGACCACAGCTACACGCTCTGGAACATGTACATCATCACGGGACCCAGCAGCGCCAGCCTGCTCCTCTCCTCCGATCTCTCCATGCCCAAATCGGGACAGAAGACGCCCGCTCCCGCGCAGGAGATCGCCCCCGTCATTCAGGGGCGGCAGACTATCTCGCCAGTCTATTATGACCAGAAAGACGGCTACGCCTACGTTCGGATCTATACGCCCATCTTCAGGACCTTCCCGCCTTCCGGTCAGGCGCTGGGCTTCCTTCAGGCGACCCTGAAGCTCGACAAGATCTGGGGATTCGTCGAGCAGGGCGCGAAGTCGGACGGGACGAATAGCGGCGCGTTCATCACCGACAACAACGGTGTGCGCATCGCCGATACCGATTCCTCCAGACTCTTTACCGCTGTCGCTCCGCTTGACGCCAAGGCGCAGAGTTCCATAAGCGCTCTTGGCCTCTATGGCCTCTCGACGCCGCCGACTGTCAGCGATCTGCCACAGGTAGCCGCCGCCTCATCCAGCCCGGCCCAGGAAACCACCTTCCAGGGCGTTACGGCCCCCGGCGGAAAAACACAGTCCCAGTTCGCTGCGGTCAAGACCCAGGCGATGGACCAGCTCGCGGCGCTGGAGAAGAAGCCGCCTGAGAACATCCTGCCCTGGACGTACTTCCTCGACAGCCCGCTCTCGACCGTCACCGCGATCGCAACCCAGCAGCTTCAGTTCTCGCTGATCTCGGCGGCGATTGTCGCCGTGCTGGCGGCGCTGCTCGGTCTGTTCATCGGCGCGCGCACCGCCAGCCCGGTGGAGCAGTCGGCGCAGCAGCTTGAAGGCGCCGCTGGCGTGCTGAAGGCGCTGGCCTCCCGCCAGGAAAGCGCCGCCAGTGAGCAAAGCTGGGTGGTGGACGCCTGCAAGACCGGCATAGATGGCGTGCGCTATCTGGCCGACGCCATGAATCAGGCCGCCAGACGCATCATGGCCGCCAGCAACTGGTTCAGCGACTACTGGGACCGCCTGAACGAAGAGCAGGCCCGCGCCACGGTGCAGCATCTGCGCGAGCTGGCCGCCTATATTGACGAGGCCGCCCGCCGCCAGCAGGCCAGCAGTGACCGTCTCGACAGGGCCATCGCCGTCACCATGCAGGTCTCTAACCAGCTCCTGACCGGCGCGACCGAGGCGACCCAGAGCGCCGAGCAGCTCGATATGGTCGTGCGCGACCTGCAGCGCGTGGTCGGTGGCCATATCAGCGTGTCCGCCGAGACCCGTGATGAGGAAGACGCGATGCGCCGTCGCATAGAGCTGGCCACCGGCGCCATGCCCGCCGTAAGCTCCCCGCGCGCGGGACAGATGGCGCTGCCCGCCCCCGCGAGCGCCCGGCCCGAGCGCGCGCCCAGCTTCCGGCTGAACCCCACCTCGCATGTCAGTGAGGACTGGGGCGGCTACAGCGGCTCCCTGAGCCAGTACGGCGGCCAGAGCATGAGCCAGTACGGCGGCATGAACGGCGCTGACCCGCGCGGCGCTGGCGTCCGCAGCCAGAACGGCGAGTATGACCAGTACGGGCAGCACGGGCAGTATGACCAGTACGGGCAGTATGGGCAGACGGGATCAGCCGGCGGCGAGAATCGCTGGTAGGGAAACCGCGCCCGCCATCTCGCCTGGCCATATCACCAGAACGCCAGGCGCCCTGCTCACGCAAACATGAGCAGGGCGCCTGGCGTCTCGTTCACAGCCCACGCCCGCGCTATGGCGAGCGGGTATCGCGCGAAGAGCGCGGCATGAGGGGGTCAGGGCTGGCGCGAGCCGACCTGCGCGGCGGCGCTGGGCTTGCCAGCGGGAAGCTGGCGCACGGCGCGGTCGCCGTTAAACCGCGTCCGCAGCACCCATGAGAACGCTTCGAAGAAGATCTTGCGCGACATCTTCGACTTGCCCACGCGCCGGTCCTCGAAGATGATCGGGATCTCGCGCCAGCTGCCGCCATTCTTCCAGATGTTGTAGGCCAGCTCGACCTGGAAGGCGTAGCCCTGCGCGGTGATCGCGTCGAGGTTCAGCGCGCGCAGCGCCGGCACGCGATAGCAGCGGTAGCCGCCGGTGCAGTCGTGGATCGGGATGCCCAGCACAAGGCGGGCGAAGGTGTTGCCGCCGCTGCTGATAAACTTGCGGACGGGCGACCAGTTCGGTGTGCCGCCGCCAGGGATATAGCGCGAGCCAATCACCAGATCAACGTGCTGCGCGGCCCCGAAGAAGCGCGGCAGGTAGCGCGGGTCGTGCGAGAAATCGGCATCCATCTCGAAGACCAGATCATAGCCTTCATCTATCGCGTAGCGGAAGCCGCGCACATACGCGGTGCCCAGACCCAGTTTGCCCGTCCGGTGCAGGACATGGACGCGCCGGTCGCGGGCGGCGATCTCATCCGCGACCTGGCCCGTGCCGTCGGGGGAGTTGTCATCAATGATGAGGACATCCGTGGCGGGCGCGGCGGCGAACACCTGATTGAGCAGGGTATTGATATTCTCGCGCTCGTTATAGGTGGGAATGACGATAAGCGATCTCACGCGCCTTTATCTCCAGTTACTTCCTGGCGCCGGCCTGAGCGCCGGGAGCGCGAAGCGCGCCTGGCGGGCCGGCGTGCGCGCGCCGCGCTTCCCCCGTGGCCCTGATGGCCCGCGCTGGTCGCGCGACACGCGTGTGACAGTAGTATAAGCTCTTCCGGCGCTGGCGGCGAGCGTCTTCAGCGCCATCACACAGCCTGTGGTCGCATATCACCAGTCACGAGCCAGAGCGCGCCAGAGACGCCGCCAGCCCTCAGGTAATGCGTCTGCGCAGTTCGGCAAGCCGCAGAACCGTGATCTTCCGCTTCTCAGCGGAGACATAGCGTTTGGCGAGCAGGTAGCTCATCACCTTGTTGACACTCTCGCGCGAGGCCCCAACCAGCGCGGCGAGATCGCTCTGCGTCAGCTTCATCTCGATCCGCACGCCCTCCGGCGTCACAACGCCATGAGTCCCCGCCAGCTCCAGCAGCTTCTTGGCGACGCGGCCATGCACATCGAGGAAAAGCAGGTCCTCGACCATCGAGTCTGTCTGCCGCAGCCGCTGGGAGAGCGTCGCCAGAAGCTGGAGCGCCATGTGCGGCCTGCGCATGACGATGCTCATGAAGTCCTGCCGCTGGATCGCGTACACCTCGACCGGCTCAATCGCCATCGCGCTGGCCGAGCGCCGCTGGCCATCGAAGAGCGCCAGCTCGCCGAACGCGTCACCCGCGCGGAAGAGCGCCAGCGCCACCTCCTGCCCTTCAGGACTGGTGAGGAAGATGCGCACCCGGCCCGCGCGAATGACAAACAGGGTATTGCCAGGATCATTGCGGTGAAAGATGACCTCGTGCGCTTCATAGCTCCGCCGCCGGGCGACGGCACCCAGTTCGCGCAGCTCGTCGGGCTCCAGTGTCGAGAAGATGGGGACCTTGCCCAGGAATTGCGCGTGCTCATCGAGCGCGGCGCGCTCCATATTGGACTGGCGCTCCTGACGCGCGCCGTTCTCCATGTTCATCTGTTCCGCGCTCCTCCCGCGTTGTGCGCGGGTAGGTCTATGGGGCCGCCATTCCCGCCGACGCGGACGCTTTTGCGCCATCTTAGCGTGTATGCGAGGGAAACGCAAGCGGTGTGTGTCAGCAGGGCTATCACGGGCTAGAAGCAGGAGCAGACGGCGGCGCGCTCCGCCTCAACACTCAATGTCTGATAGAGGTCGCGCACGCGGTCGCCGATGCGCCGCCAGTCGAAGCGCTCGACTGATGGGCGGGCCTGCGCGCGCAGGCGAGCCATCAGCGCAGAATCACCCAGCAGCGCGTCTATCCGCCCGGCGAAGGCTTCCGCGCTGCGCCAGCGCACGAGCAGCCCGTTCTCACCATCACGCACGACGCTGGGCAGGCCGCCCACCGCCGACGCGACGACAGGCAGCCCGCAGGCCAGCGCCTCGACGGCGACCAGGCCAAAGCTTTCGTAGCGAGACGCGACTACCAGCGCGTCCGCCGCGCGATAATAGCGCGGCAGCTCGCTCTGCGGCACGGCGCCAGGGAAGCGCGCGCGCTCCGCGATGCCCAGCGCCTCCGCGCGAGCGCGCAGCCGCTCCACCTCCGGGTCGCCCGCCGGATCGCCACCCACCACCAGCAGGCGCGCGGGCGTCTTCATCAGCGCCACGCTCTCCAGCAGCAGGTCAATGCCCTTGATCGGGTCAAGGCGCCCGACGAACAGCAGGATGGGCGTATCGGCGCCATCGAGGCCCAGCGCGCGGCGCGCCACAGCGCGGTCATCAGCGCCGCCTGGCGTGAAGGCGCGCAGGTCCACACCGCAGGGGATGACGCGCGTGTGGCTGGAGCTCAGGCCATACAGGCGGCGCAACTGCTCACCCTCATGCTCGGTGGAGACAATCACGCAATTGGCGCCAACGGCGATGCGCCCCTCGCTCTCAATGCGAATAGCGGTGGCGTGGTCCCTGGGCGCGACGGGCGCGGCGCTCATTTCCACCGGCTGCCCCTGCTGCTGTCCCTTGAGCCGCTCGACGGTGTGGAACATGGTCACATGCGGCAAGTCCCATGCGCGGGCCAGCGGCGCGGCGGCGGCGGCGGAGAGCCAGTAGTGGCTGTGGACCATGTCGTAGGGGTGCTCCTGCCCGCCGGCGAAGCGCGCGACGCGACGGCTGAATTCCGCGACGTAGGGATACAGCGCGCCAGGAGGCAGCGGCTCGGCGGGGCCGGCAGTCATCGTAATGAGGCGAACACGATCAGAAATAGTCTGGATAAACGGAGTATGGGGATCAGAACGGCGCGTAAAGATGTCCACATACATGCCGCCCCGCCCTAGCTCGCGCGATAGCTCGCGAATGTATACATTCATGCCGCCAGCGTCGCGGGTGCGGCCAAGCTGGGCGATAGGGGACGTGTGGAGGCTGAACATCGCGACCCTAAAACACATGGGCGCGCTCCACTTCCCGTGTCGCCCAGGCGATCGGTCTGGCGTAAATGCGCGGCCACCGCCCTTCACCTGACGGTGTCGCGGCCTGAATCTGCCGCTGTCTCATGCTGGCCTCTCTGGATCCTTGAATCCGACGAATGCGCCCTGGATGATTTCGGGATTATCCCCGCTGGCGCGCCTGAGCGGCCCAGGCGGGCCGCTCAACGCTTCCCATAATATACCGCCTTGGTGAAGGCATACGCCATATGGCGGTATATCGTTCTCAGGACCGCGCCAACAGCGGGGTGACGGCGGCGTTGGCAGCAGCGTTGGCGGCGGCGCCGCGGCCCTATCTGTCCCGGTCGCTCACAGCGGGGCGCTGGACGGCGTGGGGACGCGCAGCCACTCGGACCAAGCGCGGGCGATGGGCGCCTCACCGTCTGTGGGCGTGATCCACTGCCAGAGGGCCAGCCCGCGCGAGCGTGTGGCGGCGGGCGCGGTATGGATGGCCAGCGCGGCGCCGGGGAGCGCCGGACGGATGTATTCCAGCCGGAAGAAGCGCGGGCGCGCGGGACTGGGCGTGATCGCCCGCGTCGCCGCCTCATCGAACCAGTCCAGATAAACGCAGTTGTTGATATGCCCCTGCGTGTCGGCCTCATATTCGCGCGCGACCAGCGGCATGCTGGCGGCGGGCGCGAGGTCGTCGCCGGGCGTCGGGGGGCGACGCGGGCGCATTCCATAGCCCCACGGCCCCATGCGCGCGGAGAGATCGTCCGGGATGCGCGTAGGCTGGCCAGTCACCCGGTCAATATATGCCCAGCGCGCCTGCGCCCGCGCCACGAGCCGCCCCGTATCGGCGCGCGTGATGAGGTAGTCGCGCGTCGCCTGCACGCGGCGGAACTCCGAGACCCAGGTGTAGAGGCGCAGCTCGTCATCTATCGTGGCCCGCGCGCCGAGCAGCAGCGACATCTCGCGCACGACCCACGCGCCGCGATGGTCGCGATACCAGCGGTTGTCGTAGCCCAGCCCGGCGGAAGCGCGCGTGGCGAGGTTCTCCAGATAGCGGAGAATGACGCCGGGGCGCACGCCGCCATCGCGCCCGGCTTCATAGCTGCGAACGGTGAGCGTGTCTCTCCAGGCCTGCGCGGGAAAGCGGTACGCGTCGCGGGGGCTGGACGCAGCCTCCCCCTCGCGCTTGACGGACGTGGTGGGGTAAGATTCGTCGGGGTCTGGCATCGGCATGATATCCTGGCGCCCTGGCGGCGCGCCACGCTGGAACGAACACATCCGCGCATCGCTGAGGAACGGCCGCCGCTATGCGCCGCTTCCCAGCCAGTGTAGGTCGCGCGTGGCGCGCCTGTCAAACCCGGCTATCCGGCGACCTCCAGCCCGCGCGGACGCCCTGGCCGCCATCACTGGCCGGCCCAGGGGCTACGTTATGCGGCATATCTTGTCAGAAGATCGGCGAGTCTCTATACTCGCCTCACAGACCCATGATCTAGCCGCGTCTGGCATGCTGTTACCTTAAAATTCCGTTATCCGCGTCCATGCGCGCGTCATGTGAAAAAATACGTCCATTGCCGCGCTCCCGTGAGACGCCTTCATGACCACGTTGAGACCCCGTTGAGGAGACCAGCGATGCTCCGAGATCCAATGCAACCATCCCGGCCAGCCATGCCACGCGACGCGAACACGCGCCTTACGCCCGACATCGAGCTGGCCGGGGGACAGGGTATCATGAGCTGGGTATACTGGCTCGCCGCGCCCCGCATTACCTCGGCGCGCCCCTCGCTGGCCGAGCGCGAGCTGCTGCGGCGCGGACGGCTGGCCGCCACACTGATCCTCGCGATCATCATCCTGGGTGTCATCAACATCCCGGTAGCGGCGACCAACCCCAGCAGGAGCGAGCTCTATGGCGACCTTATCGGCATCGCTGGCTGCGTCGTCGCGCTGGCGCTCAACCGGAACGGCTCCGTCACCCTGGCGAGCGTTCTGCTGGCGATACTGCTCGGCGCTGGCTTCGGGGGCATCATCCTGACCTCGCCTGGCGGCCTGACTGTGCCCAATCTGCTCCTGATGCCGCTGCTGGCGCTGACAGAACTGATCGCTGTCTCGCTGCTCGCCCCCTGGACGGTCTTTCTCGTAGCGCTGATCAATAGCGTCTTCGTGCTGGTGGTCATCCTGGAATGGCCAACTGACACAACCATCCATACGCTGTTGAACCGGCCCGGAGCCGCGAGTCTGATCATCGCGCCGCCCATCACGCTCTTCCTGATCGTGGCGCTCGTCACCTACCTGTGGGTTCGCGGCGCGACCAACGCGCTTGTCGCCCGTGACCGCGCTGAGGAGATCGCCTCGCTGGAGCACGCGGTGGCGGAGCAGCGCCGCAGCCTGGAAGTGGGCATTCGCCAGATCCACGATACGCTGGTGCGCGTGGCCAATGGCGATTATGGCGCGCGCGCGCCTATCGGCCAGGATAGCATTCTCTGGCAGCTTGGCGCGTCGCTCAACACCATGATCGCCCGGCAGCAGAAGGTCAGCGACGCGCAGTACCAGCTCCAGCGCGCTTCCGCTGAGGTGACGCGCCTGGCGGAAGCCATCCGCCAGGCGCGGGCGGGGCGCCCGCCGCTCTGGCCTGCGGAGACAGGCACAATCGTGGACCCACTGATTCGCGAGCTTGCGGGACCGCGCTCCCAGCCACCCGCTCCCGGTCCGCTGCCCGGCCCTGGCCCGCTGCCCGGCCCCGGTCCTCTGCCCGGCCCCGGCCCGCTGCCCGGCCCCGGCCCGCTGCCCGGCCCCGGCCCGCTGCCCGGCCCCGGCTCACTGTCAGGGCCAGGTGTGATTTCCGCGCTCCCGCCCGGATGGGATACGCCTCTGACAGCGCCACGGCAGATCCCTGACGTCTCTCCACCGCGCCCGCCGGAGCGCGCTGGCTCGCCCTTCGACACAGACTTCCCCGATCCGGGCGACATGTCCCCCTACCGCGAGCGATAGCCCGCGCAAGCGAAAAACGAAAAGCGCCACTCTCGCTGAGAGTGGCGCTTTTCGTTTCCTCATACGCCCCACATTTCCCGGCGCTAGAGGAAAGACCTGGAGCGGCCCAGGAAACTTTAAGGATTGCGCTGGCCCGCTCAATGCGTAGTAGCGCTTGCGCTATACGTGGCGTCCTATGTATATCATGTAAGGAGACAAGCTTTCAGGAAGCGTTGGCGCCACTGGCGCCTCCAGGCTGGATCCGGGAGGATTGATGAACATGGCCGCTCCACGCAAACGATCACTGGCTGTAGCGCGCGCGCATGTGACAGGCGCCCAGGGCCATCATCCCACGAGTGAACAGACCTCGCGCGGCTCCCGCGCGTCCCACGGCGCGCGTCGCGGGGGAACGCCGGCGCTGGCGGCGATCTCCAGGCTGGGCGGCGCGACGGCGATCACGATCAATCCGCCGGAAGAACGATCATGGGCGGCGGTATGGGGCTTCACGGCGCGGGCGCCCTGGTGGCTCTGGGCGGGGCTGTTGCTCAACATCGCCGCGTGGGTGTCGTCGTGGGGGCGCATCGGACCCTGGAACTACACGTTCTTCCCGCTCTGGTTCGGCTTCATCCTCTTTCTGGACGGTCTCAACGTCACGCGCCGGGGAGACTCGCTTCTGACACGCGACTGGCGGCGCTTCGTCCTGCTCTTCCCCATCTCCAGCGTCTACTGGTGGATCTTCGAGTGGATGAATAGCTACGTCCAGAACTGGTTCTATATCTATGACCAGGCCTACCCGGCGCTGACGCTGAACCTGCTCTCAACGCTCTACTTCTCGACTGTCCTGCCCGCGGTCATCGAGATGTTCGAACTGCTGGCGACCATTCCCGCGCTCAAGCCGCTGACGCCCGCCAGCGAGACTGGCCCGCGCATGGCGCCAGGCTGGGTGGCGCGCCTGCTGCTGGCCGGCGTAGCCCTGCTCTGGCTGCCCGTCCGCTTTCCGCGATACGCCTACATGCTGATCTGGTTCTGCCTGATCTTCCTGCTGGACCCGATCAACAATCTGGCGGGGCGGCCCTCCGTGTTCGGGCGGCTGCTGGCGCGTGACTGGAAATTCCTGACAACGCTGCCGCTGGCGGGGCTGTTCTGCGGCTTCTTCTGGGAAATGTGGAACTTCTACGCGCTGCCGAAGTGGCAGTACTATCTGCCCTTCCTCAACTGGACGCCGCACTACTTCGAGATGCCCCTACCCGGCATGCTGGGCTACCTGCCCTTCGCCTTCGAGCTGTTCGCCATGTACCAGTTTGGTCTGCTGCTGCTCGGCTCCAAACGGGACTCGCTGGCCTACTGAGCCACGCGCCACGCCCGACTCTCAGCCCATCTTCAGGATGCGCGCCGCATACTGTGACGTGGGGAGCGCGGCCGCCCAGACATGCGCCCGCTCCCATTCCCGCCACGGTCACCCGGTCCGTGAGGACCACCGGTCATTCTGGGAGCGTATATCGTATGCAAGCTCAACGCCCCGCAGGCGTCGCGGCGCGCGCCGGCCTTGTCACCGGCCTGTTCGTCGGCATCCTGAGCCTTCCCGTCATCACCATCAGCGGCATCACTGGCGGGCTGGACCTGCGCCTGCTGTTCCTGATCATCGCGCTGGTCGCCTTCGCTCTCGCGGGCTATCTCGCGACACGTCGCAGCGGACTGCTCCTCTCCGGGGTGGGCGCGGGCGCGCTGGCGGCGGCGGTCGCCATGTTTATCGCCATCTGCATCGGTAGTGTGATCGTCGCGCTGCTGGCGCCTTACACCCTGCTCGGCTTCGGTCGTGGCCTGCGCATACGGCGCGTCCCGCTCGCGCGGCTGGCGCTCCTGCGGCTCTTCCTGCAGACGCTCTACATCCTTGGCGTCGGGCTGCTCGGCGGCTTTCTCGGCGCGCTGCTGGCGCGCCTGACCCGTCCGCGCCGACCAGCCGGGCCCCAGTTCGCGCCCGGCGCTCCTCCCTACAATCCGCCACCCACAGCGCAGTTCGACCCGCCGCCAGCGGAGCCAGTAGCGCCAGCGGCGGCGCCGTACTATCCGCCAGCCCCACCCTATGATCCCGACGCGCCGACCACCCCTTCCATCCCGCGCGACGTATAGCCGCCCGGCGACTCAAGCCACGGCTCAAGGCGCGGCGCCAACCGCCCGCTACCTGTGCGCCTGTAACCACACGCATGGCAAGGCCCCGCGCTTGACGCCATTCGCCGCCAGCCGGTAGCATGAAGCCCAACCAGGGCGCCAGGCGCCGGTGCGGAAGGGATGGCGCGTGTATGCGTGAGGCCAGTGGCGGAGCCAGGGACCAGCGGCGGGAGCGGCGCGCGGACGGCGCGCCACCGCTGGCGCTGCTGCGTCTGCGCGAGGCCGACATCGTGCGGCTCTGCGGACTGGGCGCGGCCTCGCGCGGACTTGATCTCGCCACCCGGCGCGCGCTGAGCCAGCCCCGCCGCGACGGCTCGCGCCTGAGCGCGCTGGTCGGGTCGGATGAGCCGGTCGAGGCCTGGATCGAGGCCAGCGAGACGCCTGAGCCGGCCGAGAGCCTGACGCTGGCGGTGATGCGCTGGGGCTGCGTGGCGCACAGCCAGGGCGCGCCCGCTGCGCCGGGCCTGCCTGGCTGCGAACATGTCGCCGCCGTCCTCTCCGCCTGGGTGCGCGCGCCGGGTGACTTTCACACGCCCGCCGCGCCGCAGGAACAGCCGCCCGCGCCCGACATGCCCGCGCCATCCGGGGCCTCCGCGTCTCCGACAGCGGAAGCGCCCACCCCGGCGAAGACCGCTCGCGCCGGGCCGCGCGCTCCCGCCAGCCTCGCGGACGAGCTACGCCGCTTGCCAGAGCGCGAGCTCCAGGCGCTGGCCCGCCGCGCGCTTGGCGCCTCCGACGCCACCCCCGCGCGCACGGTGGCGGAAACGCTGGCGGCGCTGGAGTCCGCCCTGCGCGACCCCGATACGCTGGCGCGGCTGCTGGCCAGGCTGGAGCCGGAGGCGCGCGAGACGCTGGCGTGGCTGCGGTTGGCGGGCGGCGCGCTGACCGCCGCCGGGCTGGACGCGCTGGCCAGCCGCTCCGGCAGGCCGGTGAGCGCGCTGCGTGGCGCCTTGGCCACGCTGGAGCGTCACGGGCTGCTCTTCCCCAACCTTCTGCCCGACATGGCGCCCGCCCAGCCCAGCGAGCCGCGCGAGCGCTCCTGGCGCGGCGTCACGGGCTGGCGCATCGCGCCAGAGACGCGCGCCGCGCTGCCACGCGAATTGCCCATCCAGCCGCTCAGCCGCGCGGAAATCGCGGCGGAGCGGCCGCGCGTCGAGAAAGCGTCGCCGCGCCCGCTGCTGCTGACGCTGGCGCTGCTGCCACGCGCGCCCGCGCCGCTTGGCCAGCCGCCCGCCCGCGATCTGGGCGCCAGCCCGGGTGACGAGCGCGGCCCAGCGCGGGACCCCGGCGGCGCGTCCCAGCGCGGGCGGGCAGGCGTGGCGCTCATGCCGGAAGATCTGCCCGAGGCGGCGCTGCTTTCCGCCGCGCGCGCCGCTGGCCTGAGCCCCGACGCCGCTCGCCTCGCCCGCCGCGTCATGCTCTGGGCGCGCGACTGGGACAGCGCGGCCAGCGACGCGCCGCTCATAGCCAGCGGGGACGCCTCGGCGCCTGAGCGTCTGCGCGCGTACCAGGCGGCGTTCGCGGTCTGGCGCAGCGCGCGCTCGCCCGCCGATCTGGTGGACCTGGAGCGCGTCACGGGGAGCGTCCGTATGCGCTACGACCACACGCATGAGGCCTTCCGTCCGGCGGCGCTGGCGGACGAGGCGGCGGCGGCGCGCGGCTGGGTGACACGCCTGCTCGGCCTGGCCGCGCCCGGCGCATGGTATCGGGTGGATGACCTGATCGAGCTGGTCTGGCGGGTCAATCCCTATTTCCTGCGCGGCAAGCAGCTTGCCTGGCGCTCGCCCGTCTGGCGGCTGGAGCGCGTCGCCGATGGCCACCCGCTGCGCCCCACCGTGCGCGAGGAATGGGAGGCGGCGGAAGGCGCGTATCTGCGGGCGCTGCTTGCGGGGCCGCTCCATCTGTGGGGCGCGCTCGATCTGGCGCTGGATGGCTCCGGCGCGGCGCGCCTCTTCCGCCTGACGCCGCTGGGCAGCGCGCTGCTGGCGCGCGCGCCGCGCGGCGCCAGCGCGCCCACGGAGACAGATCGCGCCGCCGCGCAGGCGCTGGCCTTCGACTGGGGCCCGGCGGCGGCGCTGACGAAGGAAGGCGCGCTGGCCGTCCAGCCGCTCGCCGCGACTCCCGCCCTGCTCGGCGCGCTGGAGCAGTGGGCGGAAGTCACGTCGCTGGCGGGCGGACGGCTGCTCTACACTTTCACACCCGCTCGCGCGCTGGCCCGCTTCGATGAGGGGCTGACGCCGGAGCGGGCGCTGACCCCGCTGCGGGCCGCCGGGCTGGTCCGCGCGGCGCAAACGCTCGCCCCCCGGCTGGAGGGCTGGCGTCAGGGCTACGGCGACGCGCGGCTGACTGGCGGGCTGGCGATCGTCGAGGGGCGCGATGAGGCCACACTGCTCGAAGCGCTGGCGGCGGCGCCAGGAATCGCCGCCCGCGTGCGCCGCCTCGGCCCGGCGGTGGTCGCGCTCAGCCCCGCTGACGCGGAGACGCTGCGCGCGGCGCTGGCGAAGAAAGGCTGGGAACTGTGAGCGGCGCTGAAGGAGCAGTCCAGCCAAACGCCGGGCTGGCGGAAGCCCTCCGCTTCCAGCGTGACCTGTACCTCTACTGGGAGGGCGCGGCGCGGCTGGGCGGCGTCCCGCTGACGGCGCGCCGGCTGGTGTCGCGTCCCGCCCTGCGCCGCCTGCTGGAGCCGCTGGGCGCTGATGACGCGAGCGACGCCAGCCCCGACGCGCCGGAGAACGAGCGCCCGCGCGCCTACTTCCTGCGGCGCGCGCTGGAGCGGCTTGGGCTGCTGCGTCTGAGCGGCGAGGACGGCGCGCGGCGGCTGGAGGCGGCGGAGACGCGCGTCATGGCGCGCTACCTGGCGCGCGCGCTCGCCGAGCGCGTCGAGCTGCTGGCGCGGCTGTGGGCCACGGGCGCATGGTGGCCCGATCATCCGGAGCGCGGCGAGACGCCTGGTTTGCAGGCTCCCGCGCCGCCCGCGCTCGCCCGCGCCCGCCGCCACGCGCTGGATGCGGTAAGCGCCGCCGCGCCCGGCTCCGTGATCGAGCTGGCGCCACGCGCGCCCGCGCTGGAACGCCTGCGG
>JAKAIY010000195.1 GCA_021814145.1 Chloroflexota bacterium | reverse complement strand
AGGGCGCGCGTGCGGAGGAGCAAGCGACCAGAGACGCTTGCAGAACGGCCGCCAGGCACATGAGCGCCAGCCGGGGGCGAGGCGGTCGTGGCGCCGCGCTATCACAGCCAGTCCGGTGGAAAATCCGCGTCTGCGCCATCCGCTATCTCCTCTGATTCGCGTAACTACTCAGGCTGACTTGCCAAAAAGTGTAGCATAGAAGCGTGCGACAAAAGCCACGAGTCACCCTATTGCGCCACGCGCGCCTTTTCAGCGCGCCTCCCCAAATGCGGTAACCATCCCGCGCCCGCGCCACGTTGGCGCCAGGAGAGCAGGCGTGGGGAACGTCACCAGGTGGCCGCGAACCGTACCCTTGGATACGCATGGGACGGACACAGCGGCGCATGCGCGGCGATCACGCTGTCTGTGGCGACACGACCAGCCCATGGGCGCGCCATGTTGCTATCCCAGCGCCGTTTCGTCCTGATAATCTGGCGGGCGCACGCGCGCTTTCAGCTTTCACCGGCGTCCACAATCCGCGCGCATGGGGAGGAAACGGCGGCGCGATGGCTCGTGACCGGATACCATCGCCGCGATTGGTCGCGGAGCGCCCCTCACCAGGGGCTGATCGTGCGGCATGGACCAATGGCGAGGAGTAGCGGCATGAGAGACACAACACCCATCGGGGCCACAACACGCGGCGCCAGCGAGCGTCCACCCCTCCCCGCGCCGCCCCCAGCGCGTTCCAGATGGGTTCCCATCCTGATGTATCATAGCGTCAGCGATATCACCAGCAAGGGATTCGCCGCGTTTGCGGTGCCGCCGCGTGAGTTCGCCGCTCACATCGAATACCTCGCGGCCAGCGGCTACACGACCCTGACACTCGATGCCCTGGCGCGTATCCGCCTGAACGGTGGCCAGCTGCCGGCGCGCCCCGTCGTGCTCACGTTCGATGACGCCTACGCGGATTTCGCCGGGGCCGCCCTCCCTGTGCTCCAGCGCTATGGATGCGTGGCCTCTCTCTACGTCACGACAGGAGCGGTCGGCGGCTCTAATTTCTGGGTGAAGGGTGACGGCCGCCGCATTCTCACCTGGGAAGAGGCGCGCGAGGTTGCCGCGACCGGCGTCGAGATCGGAGCGCACAGCGTGACCCATCGCGCAATGGACATGCTCTCCGCTCAAGACTTGCAAAGAGAGCTGGTCACCCCCAAGGCGCAGTTAGAAGACCACCTTGGCCAGGAAGTGACAACATTGGCCTACCCGTTTGGCTTCGAGTCCAGACGGGTACGGGAAGCGGCGGCGAAAGCGGGATACCGCGCGGCATGCTCGGTTGGGTATCGGGTGAGTGACGCGGCCGAAGACCCGTTCGCGCTCTCCCGCCTGATTATCCTGCCGGGAATGGATGCGCGCGCATATGCGCGGCTGCTCACGAATGGGAGCGCACAGTGGCCTCGCCGGGCGCGTTCGCTGGGATTCCGCGTGGTACGCCGGGTGGCCTACCTCATCAAAGCGGTTAGCTAAGAAAGAGCGGTGAACAAGAGGATGGCTCCGACTGTTTCTGTCATCATCTGCGCCTACACCGAGCTGCGCTGGACACACTTGCGCGATTGCGTCGAGTCGGTGCGGCGCCAGACGCTGAGCGCGCATGAGATCATCCTGGTCATAGATCACAACGAGCGATTGCTCGCGCGCGCGCGCGCGCAATTCGGCGACGCGCGTGTCATCCCGAACCAGCAGCGGCAGGGCCTGTCTGGCTCACGCAATACGGGCATTGCCGCGGCGTCTGGAGAGTTGGTGGCGTTTCTCGACGATGATGGCGTGATCATCCCCCGCTGGCTCGAGTTGCTCTGCGCGTGTCTGGAGGACCCATCGGTTCTTGGCGCGGGTGGCGCCATCACGCCGTTGTGGGAAGGGCAGCAACCAGGATGGTTCCCTGAGGAGTTTTTTTGGACCGTTGGCTGCACATACAAAGGTCAGCCAGGCGAACGCCAGGCCGTGCGCAATCTCTGGGGGGCCATTTGTCTCCGGCGCGCCATCTTTGAGACAGTGGGCGGATACAGCGTGGGCGTGGGACGCGTCGGCGTCAAGCCGCTCGGTGATGAGGATACCGAATTCTGCATTCGGGCGGGCATGCGCTGGCCGCAAGCGCGGTGGATGTACGAGCCAGCGGCGGTAATGGCGCACTGGGTGCCAGAAAACCGCGCCCGCTGGAAGTATTTCTGCTCGCGCTGTTACCATGAGGGAATTTCAAAGTCGGTTATTTCGCGCCTGGTCGGGCGCGATCGGGGATTGGCTGAGGAGCGCCATTACACCCTTTTTCTGCTGCCGCGAGCGGTTGCGCGTGGCCTGATCGGGCCACTGCGCGGCGACTTCAGTGGACCGCTACGCGCGGGCGCCATAGTGATCGGACTGTGGCTGACGGTTCTCGGCTACGTCGTAGGCTCGTTCACGGCCAGCCCCGTAGCCCCCGCGACCGCGCCAGGCGATAACCAGATTCCTTCCGCTCCGCTGGCGGCGCGGCATGCGCAGCCCGACGCGTTCGAATAGCGCGCCCAAAGCGAGATGATGATGCGCATTTTGATGTTTTCAGACTTCTACCACCCGGTCATTGGCGGCCTCGAACGGCATGTTCGCACGCTCTCGCACGAACTGGCGCGGCGCGGCCACAGCGTTGCCGTCGCCACCCTTGCGCATGAGGGATCGCCCGCGTTCGAGGACGACCAGGGCGTGCGCGTCTACCGGCTGCCCGGGTGGAACCGGGCGCTCAAGCCCTTCTATGTCAGCGCCGAGCGCCAGTTTCACCCCACGCTCCCCGATCCGGGCGTGATGGCCGGCCTTCGTCGCATCCTCGCTGAAGAGCGTCCCGACATCGTCCACGGGCATGGGTGGATGCTCTACTCATACCTGCCGTTGCGTTCGCGCTATGATATTCCCCTCGTCGTGACACTGCACGATTACGGTCTGGTATGCCCCCGCAAGACGTATATGCGCGAGGGGCGCGTATGCGACGGGCCAGGCTATGCCAAGTGCGTTCGCTGTGGAATCGAACAGTACGGCCTGGCGAAGTCGCTCTTGCTCACGACCGGGATGGCGATCAGCAAGCGCGGGCACGGCCGCGTAGACCGGTACATCGCCATCAGCCAGGCGATGCGCGACGCAAGCGTTCAAGCGGCGGGACGCCCCGTACGCCCGATAGAGGTCATCCCGACGTTTATCCCTGACACGGCGCTCCAGCCCCAGCCCGCTTACCCCCGTCCCGCCTTCCTGCCCCAGTCGGATGAGTATCTCCTGTTCGTTGGCGAGCTCTCACCCCATAAAGGCGTCCAGGTGCTGCTCGACGCCTACCAGGGGCTTACGGACCTCGCGCCGCTCGTGATGATTGGCTCACAGCATGGCGCGGCAAGCGTCGAAATCCCCCCTGGGGTGTTCGTCGCCCGTAATGTCGCGCATCAGGATGTCATGGCCGCGTGGGAGCGCTGCGCGATCGGTGTTGTCCCGTCAGTCTGGCCCGAACCCTTTGGCCAGGTCGCCATCGAGGCGATGGCCGCCCGTAAACCCGTCGTCGCCTCAGCTGTTGGGGGCCTTCCTGACATCATCGTTGATGGCGTAACCGGGGTGTTAGTCCCGCCTGGCGACGCGCAGGCGCTGCGCCTCGCGCTACGCGAGCTGCTCCTCGATCCCGCCCGCCGCGCGCGGATGGGCGAGGCTGGACACGAGCGCGCGCGCCGCTTCACAGTTGGAGCCGTCGCTGACCGCATCGAACAGGTCTATAGTGAGGTCCGCGAAAGCGCGGACGCGCAGCCGTGATAACGGCAGGAACGAAGGGGCGCGCCCATCTCATGATGCGCGCGCTCTCCTCATAGAGCATTCATTCCCCGGCCAGGGAGACGGTTCGCCCGCCTCCCAGAACAAAACATCCAGCTCATGCCCACTGTGAACACTGCCGGGCCAGCGGCGCCCCGTCGCGCTGGCGTCACGCATGCGCCAGATACCCGCCAGGTGTAGTGGCTCTCCCAGGCTCTCGCCCGGCAGGCGTCCGCCAGGCTTCCCAGGCGCCGAATGCGGGTGAGGGGGACAACCACCTATGGTCAGGCGTCAATTGTGGTACAATCCGCCAAAGAGAGATGGCCTTGTTAATCGGCATGAAATCACACATTGGACTAGGCCAATTTTGATACGTGAGCCAGCCGGGGCGCGCGATGGCCCGGCGGCGGCGACTGGTAGCGGCGCGTCTCATGTGATGTTTCACGTGAAACGGCAGTGAGGAGCGAGACCCAACATGGAGACCAAGACTGGCACGGTGCGCGTCAAGCGCGACTTTCCCGAAATGCTCAAAGGCGGCGTTATCATGGATGTCGTCAATGAGGAACACGCCAAGATCGCCGAGGAGTCCGGCGCGGCGGCGGTGATGGCGCTAGAGCGCGTCCCCGCCGATATTCGCGCCCAGGGCGGCGTCGCCCGCATGAGTGACCCTGAGCTGATCCTGAAGATCAAGGAGGCCGTCACGATCCCGGTGATGGCCAAGGCCCGCATCGGCCACTTCGTCGAGGCGGAGATCCTCCAGGCGCTGGGCGTGGACTGCATTGACGAGTCCGAGGTGCTGACCCCCGCCGACGAGGCGTTCCACATCAACAAACACGAGTTCCGCATCCCGTTCGTCTGCGGCGCGCGCGATCTGGGCGAGGCGCTGCGGCGCATCGGCGAGGGCGCGGCGATGATCCGCAGCAAGGGCGAGGCCGGCACCGGCAACATCGTCGAGGCGGTGCGCCACCTGCGCGCGATCACCGATGGCATCCGCCGGCTGGCGGCCCTGCCCGAAGAGGAGCTGATGACCGAGGCCAAGAACCTCGGCGCGCCCTACGAGCTGCTGCGCGAGACGCGCGAGCTGAAGCGCCTGCCGGTGGTGATGTTCTGCGCGGGCGGCGTCGCCACCCCGGCGGACGCGGCGCTGGTGATGCGCCTCGGCTCCGATGGCGTCTTCGTCGGCAGCGGCATCTTCAAGTCGGCGGACCCGCTGAAGACGGCGAAGGCGATCGTCAAGGCGACCACGCACTTCCAGGACCCGGAGATTCTAGCCGAGGTCTCGCGCGGGCTGGGCGATCCGATGCGCGGCCTGGAGCTGAAGTCCATCCCGCCGGAGCAGCTGATGGCCGGGCGCGGCTGGTAGGCCAGGGCGCCGCCGCGCGGCGCGGCCAGCGATGGCGCCAGCGCATGAGGCGCGCCACGAGGGGTATGTACGCCCTTCGTGGCGCGCCATCACGTTTTGTCGCGCTTTTGTGGC
>JAKAIY010000047.1 GCA_021814145.1 Chloroflexota bacterium | reverse complement strand
GGCTATAGGTGGCGAGCGCCGGTCCGCTCAATGTCTGCTCAGCGCCAAGAACGTGGACCACACGCTCGGCGAACGCGGCGCGCGCATCATCGCTGAGGCTGCTGCTCAGCCGCTCACGCTCATCCGACATGCGTCATCCTTTCCCACATCTATCCCGCGCGCCCAGCGCCTGCGCGTGGGCTAGAAGCGGCCCGCGCGGGCTACCTGAAAGACGGCGGGACGGCCACGCGCGCGCTCGATCTCCAGGAAGTGGGCGAGGCCGCGCCCGTAGTCGTCCTGACGCTCGCGGGCGCGCGTGGCGAGGGTGCGAAAACCCCGGGAGAGCAGGGTCGTGTACGCTATCCACTCAGCGAAGCCCTCGCTGATGAGCGGGTCGAGTCCGCTCGCGCCAGAACCCAGTTGCTCAGCCTGCCAGGCGTGGCCAAGCTCATGGGCGAGTGTGCCAAGCAGCAAGCCGCGCGTCAGCCCCGCTTCCACATAGATCACAGGCTTGCCCTGCGAGCGGACGTAGAAGCCGAGCAGATGGCGAACGGTCGCTGTCGCGTCACCCGCTTGCGGGCCATACGTTCCCTGCCCGCTCTGTGATAGCAGGGCGGGCAGGCGTCCTGCCGTCTGTCCGATGTCCTGGGCGTATGCGCGGCGGATCTCCCCCATGCGGCGGCGGCTGACTACTTCGAGCGGGGGAACGCGTCGCAGCGGCCCGTCAGCGATATTCGCCATCGCCTCGATGGCGTCGGTGTAGGTAAGACGGATGGCAGGTTCGCCAATGACGAGATCAGTGGCGCACAAGCCGCAGCGGTACTGGCCGTCGGTCAAGGTGACGGAGCGTGGGCCGATGGGCGCGCGGCACAAATCGCAGCGGGGCCTGTCGCGCACGCAGGCGGCGCAGAAGTGGCGCGGCTCCGGCGTGGGCAGCAGCTCCTCGAAGCGATACCACACTTCGAGAATTGGCTCCTCGCAGCTGGCGCAGTAGTTGACGGCGCGCGAGCAGGGCCCGCAAAGCAGCACACCCCGCCGCGAGCGGGTGGCGCTCTTCGCCTGGACGGGGATACGGCAGCGGGCGCAGCGGGGCGCGGTCAGCTCGCAGCGCTGGCAGACGATGAGGCCGGTGGTGTATTGCGTGTACCGGCCAGTGATGCGCTGTCCGCAGAGGTGACAGAATCGCCCCCCGCCGATGCTGAACATGCCGACGCTTCTCCCCCTTGATGCGATAGCGAATCCGTCCCGGCTGGCGCTGGCGCCTGAGGCTACGCGCCACTCCTGAAGAAGAATACGAATCTTGGGGCGGATTGGGTATATCAGGGCGCTGACGCCTGCCCCGCGCGTCCATAGCGTATCACCTGGAGCGGGCGTTGTGGATGTTCACGCGGGCTATGGCAGGCGGACATCACCGCCGGCCAGCGCGGCGCGCGCGCGGGCGACGTCGCGCACGGATTGGAGGCGCTCGAAGGTCGCCAGGGCGCGCGTCAGCTCCTCGCGCGCGTGGTCGTTGTCGCGCGTGTCCTGTCTGCGGAGGTAGAGACCGGCCAGGGCGTAGCGTGACCGCGCCTCTTCCCAGGCGCAGCCCAGCTCCACGTAACGATGGATGGCTGATTGGGCGTCAGCGAGAGCGTCTTCCCATTCGCCGGCGCTGATGGCGACTATGGCGCGCGCGCGGACCGCCTGGGCCAGCGCCTTGCGCGCCCCGGAGCGCCAGCCGAGCTCCAGTGCGCCGGGACCATACTGCTCGTAGAGGTCGTGATCGTTGAGGCGCGCGGCGATCTCCGCCAGCTCGGCCATCAGGGCGGCCATGCTGTGGCGGCCTGAGCGGAGGTTTAGCGCGGCCAGCAGTATCTGGCGGGCTTCACGTGTCGCGCCACGGGCCAGCGCCAGTCGCGCGCGCGCCAGTTCGACATGCTGGGGCGTGCGCTCAGCGGCCTCACTGCTCTCAGTGGTGGCGCGGACCAGGCGGGTCGCGGTATCGGCGTCTCCCATGCGGGTGTAGATCGTGGCCAGGGTGAGCAGCGTCCAGTGGTGATGCGAGGTGTGACGCATGATGGTATGCTGCGCGCGCTCGCTCAATTCCGCGCCCACCTGGAGCGCCTCCGGCCAGCGGTCCCATTCGGCCCAGGCAAGCGCGAGCCGCCAGAGGGCCTTGACGCGCAACTCGTCGGAGGCGGCCTTGATGGCCAGGTCGTTGGCGGCGCTGGCGTAGCGCACAGACTCGGTGAAATCGCCAGCGAACTGGTAGGCCTGGCTGACTTCGGTATTGATGTCCACCAGTTCCTGACGGTCTTCGATGGACTCGGCCCAGCGCAGGCGGCGCTGCTGGCTTTCCAGATAGCCGGACAGGTCGCTCATGATCGCCTGGAGATTGCCCAGGGCGTCCAGCGCTTCGGAGGCGGCGCGGGCGTCGCCCAGCGCCTCGCTGAGGCGGACGGCTTCTCGCGCGGAGCGGTAGGCGTCCAGCAGCTCGCGCTCGCCGCGCCGCTCGGCCCATGACCACCAGAAGAAAGCCTTGGCGGTCAATAACTCGGCGTAGTCGAGGGTGTCGCGCTGCCCAAGCTCGTCAGCCAGACGCAGGCCTTCCTCCAGATAGGCGAGCAACTCTTCGTGGTGCGGCGGCTGGTGAAAAAGGCCGCTGTTGCGCGCGGGCAGCAGGACCAGCGCGCGGTACAGCCGCATACCGGTCTGTCGCCAGTCGGGCGGGAGCGCGCTTACGGCGCAGACGACTTCCACGGCTACAGACGGAGCCGCGAAGCGCCCGCTCGATCCGCTGGTGGCGTCAGGGCCACCAGCCGCCGCCAGCGCGGAGACGGGCGCGGCCTCGGAGCCAGAGGTGATCGCGCTGGAGACACTGGCCCAGGAGCGCAGCGCTTCGCGGTAATCGTTCCAGGCGTCGTCCGCGCGCATGGCGAGCCAGCGAGCGTTGGCGCGGGCGATGAGCAGCGCCACGACAGTCGGGATGTTGTTGGAGTCGTCATCGCTGGTGAGCAGGTCCAGCGCATCGGAGAAATAGGTGTCAGCTTTGGCGAGCGCGTGCAGCGTTACGGCGCGCTCGCCCGCCAGTCGGAGGGCGGCGATGACTTTCGCGAGCGTCTCGCGGCGCCGCTCGACGTTGCGCGAGCGGGCCAGGTTGGCGAGGGTGTAGTAGCGGTAGTAGTGCTGGGCGAGCAGCTCGGCGAACCCTTTGGGCCGCGTGGGGGCGAGGCTCTCCAGCCATTCGGCGACGCGCAGGTGCTCATGGGCGCGGCGCGTGCGGGGAATGGAGGAGTAGACGACCTCGCGGATCAAAGCGTGATGGAAGGTGTACACCTCCTCGCCGGGCGGGGCGATGCTGATGGCGCTCCGCTCGCTGAGCCGGATGAGGTCTTTCTCGCGCAGGGAATGAAGCGTGGCCCGCAATGAGTCGGGCTGGAGATGCGGTGCGAGGGAGAGCAGCGCGCTGGCCCAGAAGTAGCGCCCGATGACAGCTGCGTGGCGCAGCGCATCGCGCTCGGCGAGGGAAAGCAGGTCGAGGCGCGCGGCCAGCACGCCTTGCACGGTGTCTGGGATGAGGGGATCCCGTGTCTCGCCAGCGCCCTCCCATTCCGCCGCCAGTCGCCAGCCGTCGGCGTCGCGCATGAGGGCGTCGCGGTCAATGAGCATGCGAACGATCTCTTCAACGTAGAAGGGATTGCCGCCCGCTTTGTCGTGGATGCCCTGGCGCAGAGAGTCGGGAATACTCGGGCCGGGGAGCAACTCATTGATCAAACGGCGCGTGTCGGTGGGTGAGAGCGGCTCCAGTCCCAGCGTGACGTAGTTACGGCGGCCACCGCCCCAGCTGGGACGGCGCTCGGTCAGTTCAGGCCGGGCGGTGAGAATGAAGAGGAGCGGCACGCTACTGGCCTGGCTCGCGACGGATGCGAGCAGATCGAGCAGCGCGTCGTCAGCCCAGTGGGCGTCGTCAATCAGGGCGATCAGTCCGCGATCGGCGGCCAACGCCTCGAAGAAAACGCGCCAGGCGCGCTGCATCCCCTCCTGGAGCTGGCGCGCGTCAGTCGGAAGCAGGGCGGCGCGCCGCTCTGGAGATTCGATGCCAATGGTGTAGGCCAGGTACGCGGTGATGGACTCCGGGTCTTCGGCGCGACCGGTGGCGGCGAGGCGCGCGCGGACGCTGGCCAGCAGTTTCGCGCGCGCGCTCTCGGGGGCTTCCAGCGCGGTGAAGCCGGCGTACAGGCGCAACATCTCGGTCAGTGGCCAGTAGGTGACATCTTCGCCATAGGGAGGGCAGCGGCCTTCCAGGGGAAGTGGCGTGGCTGGCGCTGGATCGCCGCTCAGGTCGGCGCGCGCGGTAGTCTGCGCGCGCGCCTCTAAATCGCGCAGCGCCTCCACACCTACCCTGCGGCGGATGAACTCGCGGGCGAGACGGGTCTTGCCGATGCCCGGCGCGCCGAGAATCGTGATCAGATGCGGACTGCGCTCGCGCATGACGCGCGTGGAGACGGCGTCGAGCAACGCCATTTCCACATCGCGCCCAACTAGCGGCGCGCGCGCGCCATCCAGCCCGCGCGGGCGTGGCGCGGGCGCGCCTTCGTCGAGCAAGCCGATGGCTTCCCAGACGGAGGTAGGGCGCGATTTGCCGCGCAAGGGCGCGGGTGATAGCGCGCGGTACCTGATGACGCCAAGGGTAGAGCGGTACGCGCGCGGACCGACCAGCACACTTCCGGGTCGGGCGAGTTGCTGGAGGCGGGCGGCGACATTGACTGGATCGCCGGTGATGAGGAAGTCCTGCCCCTCGCGGGCGGCTCCCGCGGCGGCGACCTCGCCTGTGTTGACTCCGATGCGCATCTTCAGCTCAGGCGCGCTGGCCCCATCGGGCAGGATGCGCTCGGCATTCAGCTCGCGCAGGCGCGCCTGCATCTCCAGCGCGGCGCGCACAGCGCGGACGGGGTCGTCCTCGTGGGTGACGGGCAGACCAAAGACGGCCATAACGGCGTCACCGATGTATTTCTCGACGGAGCCGCCGTGGCGATGGATGACATGCGACATGGCGGTGAAGAAATGCGCGAGCAGCGCGCGTAGCTCCTCGGCGTCGAGCGATTCGCCAAGCGTGGTGGAGTTGGTGAGATCGGCGAAGAGCACGGTGACGACGCGGCGTTGCTCGCTCTCCTCGGCCTCACCGGCTTCATCGGCCTCATCGGCGAGGGCGGCAGGCATGACGACGCTGGCTCCCGACTCGGCGAAGGGCGCGTCGAGGCTGGCGCCGCACTGGTTGCAGAAGCGGGCGGTCGGCGGATTAATCGCGCCACAGATGGGACAGACGCGAGGAAGCGCCTGCCCACAGACGGAGCAGAAGCGGGCGCCGGGCGGGTTCTCCGCGCTACAATTCGGGCAGGTCATGCGCCTCCTCTGGCACAATCATACGGTTCAATCACCAGCGCGAAACAGCCGCTCCCCGCGCCACGTGTTTTATAGGATATTCATATTTCAGACGAAAATGGCAGGCGCCAGAGGAAGCGGGAACGCCAGGGGAATGGCCCCATCAGTCCACAAAATCCACGGCAGGATCGGTGGGAATCAGGCCGCGCTCCCAGGCGCGCTTGAGGAAGATCCGGATGCTCTCCTTGCCGCGCGGCCCCATGTCGAGCGTCCAGTCATTGACATACATGCCGACGAAGGTGTCAGCGGTCTCGGTGGAGAGGCCGCGCGCGTATCGCATGGCATGATGGAGCGCGGGCATGCGATGGTCAAGGCCGTACTGAATGCTGGCCTTGAGGACGCGCGAGAGGGCCGCCATGCGCTCTGGGCCGAGGTCGCGGCGGACGGCGTTGACGCCGAGCGGCAGCGGCAGCCCGCCAGTCTCCGTATGCCACCACTTGCCAAGATCCACCACCATATGAAGGCCTGCGGACTGGTGGGTGAGCTGGCCCTCGTGGATGAGCAGCCCAGCGTCGGCGCGGCCCTCCTTGACAGCGTCCATGATCTGGTCGAAGGGGACGATGTCATAGTCAAAATCGCCGAGAAAGAGCCGCAGGGCGAGGAATGCGCTGGTCATCTCGCCGGGAATGGCGATGCGCTTGCCGCGCAGCCAGGCGGTATCCGCCGGCTCACGGGTGACGACCATCGGGCCGTAGTTGTCCCCCATGCTGGCGCCATGCGAGAGGATGGCGTATCTGTCCGCGACGTAGGCGTACGCATGGACAGAGATGGCGGTAATCTCCAGCAGCCCCTCGCGCGCCCACTGATTAAGGGTCTCGATGTCACGCAGAACATGCTCGAAAGCGAAGCCTTCCGTGTCAATCTTGTTTTCAGCCAGGGCATAGAACATGAACGCGTCATCAGAATCGGGGCTGTGGCCGAGGCGCATGGGCTCTCGCTGATCGTGGGATGTCTCATTGGACATGGGTGATACCCTCTATCAACTGTTTTGGTGAACGCGGAGTGGGAACGCCGCGCGAAAAGCGCGCGGTCTTCCACCAGATTGTAGCGCAGGCGCGTGGAGGCCGCTAGGCGGCGGAATGCTGGTACGATGGTAACACCGCGCGCCGTTCTGATTGACACGGCTGGCGGTCGCCTCTAGCATGGAGGGGAAGAAGATTTCAGGCGCCGCTATCCCAATGGCGCCTGAGCGTGGCGCGCGGGGAAAATCCGGGCGCGGGCCAACCAGTCGTCAGGAGAGGCGCGGAGTGGCACGAGATCGCTATTCGGATCAAGAGGACGGGCGGCGTCCCGAACGCGACAGGCCGTATGACGATGATGATTTTCGTGACGACCCGGAGGATTCGGCGGAGTATGACGCCTACGACAGCGCGCACATGGAGGCCTACGACGACGAGGCGTATGATGACGGAACAGGCGCGCCACGGGCTCTGGCTCCGGTAGGCTCCAGTCAGGATCTCGCCCCATATGAGGAGTCGCGCCAGGGCCCTGTGGTGATTCCGGGAACGGGCGTCTCGATGGGAACGCCGTTTATCAAGCGCCGAGAGCGTCCGCTAACGATGCGGCTGGCGATCCTGATGATGGTGGCGACGCTGATCATGACCGGCCTGATGTCCGTGACGCCGATCGGAGCGGCGGCGCAGCCGGGCGTATCCTCGTTCGAGGCGCTGGCTGGAGCGGTGGTGCTGACCAAGTCGCAGCAGTTCGTCTGGTATACCGCTCAATGGGGTGATTCGCTGGCGTCACTCGCGAAGAAATTCAATGTCCAGGTCGGCGGCATCATGCAGATGAATAATCTGTGCCCCGGCCAGGAACTACAGATTGGCAAGCAGTACAAGATTCCGACAAGCTCAAGTTATGGCGCGAGTTACCAGCAGGAGGTGCAGGCCTCCGGAGAGTGCAACCTGCTGCCGACGAGCGGCGTGTGGGGGCAGACAGTCTTCGGAACGAACTGGTGGAACGCGCGCGCTGGCGAGCCTGGTCCTGAGGCGATTTGCTCCAGCTCCTATGGCCCCAATTACATGGATTTCAAGTTTATCTCACCAAACTGGAATTCTAGCTGGGTGCGCGGCTACTCCTGGTACCATGATGGTGTGGATATCACCGCGCCTGAAGGGAATCCGATCCATGCTGTGCAAGCGGGGCAGATCATCTGGGCAGGCTACGACGCCACGAATGGCTTTGGCTGGTCGGTTGTCATCAATCACTGCTACCACGTATCAACCCTTTATGGCCATATGATGGGGCTGGCGCCTGGCATTACCATCGGTCAGAACGTGGACCAGGGAACGGTGATTGGCTACGAAGGCAGCACTGGCTGGGCGACGGGACCGCACCTGCATATCTCGGTGATGGTGGACAACCAGACAGTTGACCCAATGATGTTCTACGCGGATGTCTATCACATCACGCACTTCGTCGCGCCGAGCTGACACGCTCCCCGCGCTTCGCCCCTTCTTCCATCAGGGAAGAGGGGGCTTTTTACAGCGCTGGGCTTGCCTATGCGCGCAGGGTGTCGAGCAGGGCGGGAAGCGCGGCCACGCTGGGAATGCTCGGCCCATTCCAGATTGGACGGTTCATGTCGCGCGCCTCATACGTATCCCTATGAGGAGGAAGCGACCAGACGGCATGCATGCCAGCGTCGCGAGCGCCCACCAGTTCTTCTTCGCGGTCGCCTGTGTAGACGCATGCGCCTGGCTCGACGCCGAGCCGCTGGCAGGCGATGGCGTAGATGCCGGGATCAGGCTTGAGCATGCCTACCTCGCAGGAGAAGACTGTGACATCCATCAGGGGCGCGAGAGGCGTCCGGCTCCACAAGAGCGGCGTCTCCTCGGAGCAGTCGCTCACGAGCGCGGTGCGGTAGCCACGCGCCCGCACGGCCTCCAGCGCCTCAAGAGCGCCGGGCAGCGGAACCAGCGCATTGGCGGTGAACTCACGGCGCAGCCGCGCGGCTTCAGCGACGCGCTCAGGCTCAACAGGCCAGCCGAGCCGCCGGAAGATCGTCTCAATGTTTGCCTGGATAGTGGGAAGGCGGCCTGTGCCGCGATCAGGCCAAGTCTCAAACGAGAAGAGCCGCGCGAAGGCTGAGGGGTCAGGCGCCTGAAGGATCCTGGCCATCTCAGCGACAACGCCCTCGTGCTCCGTGTATGAGTACCCATTGACGAGTGTCAGGTACAGATCGAAAATGACCGTCGAGTAGGGCATGGTTTCTCCTTGTGTTAAGGTGTTAAGCCGGCGCGAGACACAGAGACGCATATAATACATCAATCAGGTGGCGTCTGGCTAATAGCGGGGGCGCCCACCACGCGGGGATGAGCTATGTGAGGAGCCGCGCGTGGAATGGCTGGCGCGCCGCTGGCGTGGGGCGTCCCAATCAGACCACTCATTGCGGGTCGCGGGGCGCGTCGCGGGGCGGCGGGGGCCTTGGCGCCCGCCGCGAGGGCCAGGCGGCTCAGCATAGAGGTCGAAGCCTGTTTCGGGATTATTCGGGTTGGGCTGATAACGCAAGATAGGCTCCCTGGCGGGGCTGGAAGTCTTGCGGCGCAGCCAGCGCGGCAGGAGCGCGCGCAGGAACGGGCCATAACCCGTGCGAATCAGCGCGGTGAGCGTGATGGCGGCGATAATCAACCCGACTACGCTTGTGATGCAGCTCAAGGTGACCGACAGCTCGACGCCGCCAGAACTGGTGGAGATGCTGGCGCTGGAGAGCGTCGAGCCGGTGGCGGCGGAAGTTGGCACGAGCATCGGATCCATCGTTGGCGTGGTGGCGGCGGGCGCAAGCAACGGTGTGGCGTGCGCGACGTTGGGGATGGTGGCGATGAGAAACGCGGAGCCAGCGAGCGCGAGAAGCGCGGCGCCACCCGCGAGTAGAGGTCGGAGAAATGGCATCCTGCCGCGCGACGCGCCTGACTTCATGCTACGCTCTCCCCGAATCCGGTGGATGTCTGATGGATCGCGCGCAAGATATGGCGGCCTGGCGTGCGACCACGCGGGGTCAAGTCTACTGGCGCGGCGCGGGATGTGTCAACGCGGCGGGACTCTCGCGCCAGCCTAAGCGCGTTTGAATGGCGAGGATTGTGGGAAGCTCAGAACCCCTTAACCCGTTGGCGTGGCCAGAGGGCGATCACCAGCGCGATCAGGAATCCCGCCAGTTGCGCGATGGTGATCCACCAGAGGAGCGCGGTTTGCCCGGAGAGGAGCTCATAGAGCGAGGTGGTAATCAGAAATAGCTGGGCGATAAGGATAACGCCAACGAGATACACCTGCCCCTGGACAATGGCGACACGCCCCGGCGCGCCGCGAAAATCCGGGCCAGGGCGCGGGCCACGCGCATCGGCGGGCGGGCGGCGCACGATGGGATCGTCGGGGTTGGCGACAGGGTGAGGCGCGGCGATGGTGTTCTCATCGCTGATATAGGAAGCGGTTTCGGGGTGCAGGCCGTACAGGGCCTCGAAGTCGCTGTCGTAGCTGTGACGGCTGACGCCAGCGATCTCGCCTTCATCGCGCTCTTCGCGGCCTGTCCTGCTCATCGTTCCACCTCACGCACGGCGTACACCGTATTCGCGCGGATCTCAAGCTGGATAGCTGGCAGGGGGCGTGTCGGTGGGCCAGCGAGAACATCGCCTGTGTAGGCGTCGAAATATCCTTCGTGGCAGGGACAATGGAACTGCTGGTTTTCCGGCTGATAGAGCACCGCGCAGGAGAGATGTGTGCAGACATCGCTATAGGCCACCAGGCCCTTTTCCGGGAGGTTGACGAGGATTCCCTGCGCGTATTGGTCAGGATAGGTGAATACTTTGGAGCCGTTCACAGGCACTTCGCCGGTGTATGCGATGGGCGTGATGCGCTGCGTCACGGAAAGGCGAAGATTTCCCGCCACCGCTAGCGCCGCGCTCGCCAGAACGAGCGCGCCTGAGCCCGCCACCAGGAAGCGCAATGTGTCGCGCCGGGTCACCAGGTCGTCGGCGCTCCAGTGGTAGGGAAACTCCTCGCGCCACTGCTGGCGGGGCTTGCCGCGCAGGAACCGCTCAGGCAGCGAGGACTCGCTCCGTCTGCGCGATGACTCGTCCGCCACACTGTCAGATGGTTGCTGGGTTGAGGTGATCTCCGTTGAATCTCCGCTTTCCGTCATATTGGCGTCTCCGCTGCTATCGTGTCGCGCTGGCCCGCCGCTCACGGCGCGACCGGCTCAGGTTCCTTGACAGGGCTTGGCTCGGAAGGTATGGCTGGCCTGGTGGGCGTTTCTGGCGCTATCCGCGGCGCCCAGGGCTGGGGGGGAGCGACCCGCTGCGGCACGCCTGCCGTTTCGGCCTCGACCCACGGCTCGCTCTGGCCCGTCAGTGTTGGCTCTGGCACATCCGGGACCATGCCAAGGCTCGCCTCTTCAGCGAGCGCCATGAGATCCAGCGCCTCGTCCTGATCGGTCATCACGATGTAGTTGCGCGTCTGTAGTCGCTGCCGCCCGAAGTAGAAGACGTTGACTGGCTTGGCCCCCTGCTTTGTTCGCCCAGCCTGGACGAACTCCTCGTAGGTCCCGTAGAACAGCGCCTGTGTCGGACAGACCGACGCGCACATGGGCGGCTTGCCAAGACTGGTGCGGTCGTAGCAAAGGTTGCACTTGCGCATGTACGAGCCACTGGTGTCGAACTTCGGCACACCGAACGGACAGGCGTAGACGCAGTTGCGGATGTTGACGCAGCGTGAGTCGTCCGCCTGATGCACAACGCCATCGGGGCTGATGAGGATTGCCTGGGCCGGGCAGACCTGGGCGCAAGGGGCGACGGGGACCTCGCAGTGCATGCAGAGGGTCGGTGAAGTGGCGACGGTATTGCCACGATTGATGTAGTCAATATAGATCATGCTTTGACCCTTGTGCGTGTCGCATTCACGGCACGCGGTCACGCAGGCGCGGCAGCCAATGCAGCGTGAAGGGTCAACAAAGATGCGCTTAACAGCCATACGCGCTCCGATCTGACTTGGCTATCCTGGGCCGCTTGCGGGGAGGCTCCGCCTTGAACGGGCCTTCCCCGCTCCTGTTCATGACATCGTGGGGCCTGCCTTCTCACCCGTGCTGGGAAGCTCACGGCGGCGATGACGCGCGGCCTCAAGGATCTCCGGGTCGAAGGAATCCGCCCATGCGGGCGCCTCTTCCGCTTTGCGCGCGGCCGCCGCGCAGACCTTGTATTCGGGGATCTTGTTCATCGGCTCGAGTACAGGATTCGTCAGGATATTCGCTGTCTGGTCGTTAGGGTAGTGGTAGGGAATGAAGATTGTGTCGGGACGGATGGAGCGCACGACGAGCGCGGGCGCGGTCAGCTCTCCCCGGCGCGTGCGCACGGTGACCCAGTCGCCATCGGCGATGCCAAGGGACTGCGCCGTCCGCTCGTGCATCTCGACCCACGGGCAAGGCGCCATCTCGGAGAGGAATGGTGTGCGCCGGGTCTGGTTGCCCGAGAGGTAATGGTAGATAACGCGGCCAGTGGTCAGGATGAGCGGATATTCCTCGTCAGGCTCCTCGGCGGGCGGCAGGTAGGTGATGGGGTGGGCGCGCGCCTTGCCATCCGGGAAACCGAATCGCTCTTCATAGAGCCGCGGCGTACCGGGGTGGTCCTCGCTAGGGCATGGCCAGAAGACTCCGTTCTGGGCCTCGATCTTCTCGTAGGTAATGCCGTAATAGTCGGCGATGGCCCCTTTCGTGGCGATACGGACCTCCTCGAAGATGTCCCGCTGGCCGCGATAGGGGAAATATTCGCCTTTGCCCAGCCGCCGCGCGAGGTCGCAGACGATCTCCCAGTCCAGGCGGGCCTCGCCGGGCGGGTCAACCGCCTTGTTGTATTTGATGACACGGCCTTCCAGGCTGGTGGTTGTGCCCTCATCTTCCGCCCAGACGTTGCCAGGCAGCACGATGTCCGCGAGTTGCGCTGTCTCGGACAGGAAGAAATCGCAGACGACGAAGAGGTCCAGTCCGCGCAGCGCACGCTCGGTGGTGTGCGTGTCTGGCATGGAAATCATCGGATTGGAGCAGATCATAAAGCAGGCTTTGATTTCTCCGCGCTCCATAGCGGGGATCATGAGCGTGGCGGGGTATCCCGAGTGAGGCAGGTCAGTTTCTTCGATGCCCCAGACCGAGGCGATATAGGCGCGGTCCGCGGGGTCTTCTATGCTGCGCTCGCCGGGGAGTTGCGACGCTTTCTGGCCCATCTCGCGGCCACCCTGACCATTGCCTTGTCCGGTGAGTGTCATATAGCCCGCGCCAGGCCGTCCAAAGTTGCCGGTGGCGAGGGCCAGATTGGCGGCGGCGACGCCGTTATCCACACCCTTGCTCTGATGCTCCAGCCCGCGCGCGGTGTAGATCATCGCGGCGCTGGCCTGGCCATAGAGCCGCGCCGCGGCGATGATGGTCTCAGGCTTCAGACCGCAGACCCTGGCGACGCGCTCCGGGGTGTATTGCAGCGCCAGCGCCTTCGTTTCCTCCCAGCCGGTGACGCGCTCGCGCACGAAGTCCTCGTCTACCAGACCTTCGTTGATGACGACGTTGAGCATGGCGTTGAGGAGCGCGGAATCCGTGCCGGAGCGCAGCGGCAGGTAGATGTCGGCGGTGCGGGCGATGGGAGTCTGGCGAGGGTCGGCCACAATCAGTTTGGTCCCGTGGTCACGCGCGCGCCAGAGCCAGCTTGTAACGATGGGGAAGCATTCGCCCACATTGGCGCCAATGACGAAGATCACATCGGCCTTTTCGGCGTCACTGATGGGGTTCGCGGCGCGGTCAATGCCGAGTGAGCGCTCGTTGGCTCCTGTGGCGGATGACATGCAGAGGCGCCCGTTGTAGTCGCAATGGCGCGTGCCAAGCGCGACACGGGCGAATTTGCCCATCAGATAGCACTTTTCGTTGGTCATCGAGGAACCGCTGAAGACCGCGACGGCGTCTTTGCCATGCGCTTCCTGAATCTCACGGAAGCGGCGCGCGATGGTGTCCAGCGCCTCATCCCAGCTGACCCGCTCCAGCGGGCTGTCTTTGCCGCCCCGCCGCATCAGCGGGTGCGTGAGGCGGTCGGGGTGGTTGACGGTCTGATAGGCGGTCGCGCCTTTCGGGCATAGCATGCCCTGGTTCAGCGGGAAGTCGTAGCGCGGCTCGACGCCAACGACCTTGCCCCCGGCGACCTTCAGGTACATACCGCACTGCACGCCGCAATAGCAGCAGTGCGTCGGGACGTACTGGTCTATCTCCTCGGTTGATTCCCACTGCGTAGGCTTCCCAGGATGGAAGTCGTACGTGTCGGAGCGCTCCCCTTTGCGTGGCTGGAAGATCCGCTTGTCTACGCTCATACTGAATCTGTCCTCTTTCTTCCGGCTCACGCCACTACAAGAAGCGGTTACCGTTGCGTCCGAGCGCGGCCATGTTGGCTTCACCGCGCATGACGCGCTTGCAATCGGGGCAGAAATCCTGCCACCAGATATCTGTGTCTTGCGCCGGGGCCGCCGCGCCGGGAGCCTGCTCCTCCGCTTGCCCTGGCGCGACCGCGCGGCCACGCGCTACGTAATAGTCCTGCCCAATATCGGCGAGCGTGCGCTTCAGATCGTTGATGAAGCGGACTGGCGCGAAGTATTGGCCACAGCGCGGGCATGCGCGCTGCGGGCCATCCTTGCCCGTTCGCCAGTAGAGCTCGACGCCGACGGTCGCGGGCCGCTCGATGATGTGGAAGAACTTGCCGAACGGCAGCGAGATGAGCCAGAACACGACGACTGCCTCATGCGTCAGCGAGATGAACCAGTAAAACGCGCCACCGAAGAATGTGCTGTCGGCGGTGAGCGCCAGCCCGGTGAGCGCGATGGCGAAGAGCAGCGCCAGCGGCACGATGTCAAATCCGAAGCGCTGGATGGCGATGCTGGCGATATCGTGGAAGCGGCGGTGGAACGCGAGAATCAGCCCCACGATCAACGGGATAGTCGTGAAGACCAGCGCATGATAGACCATGAAGCCGAAGACGGAGTTGGGATCAAAGGCGAAGAGCGGGAAGCCGAGGACCCAGATGCGGTACTGGCTGGCGCTGGTCTGAGTAAAGCGTAGCCAGCCGAACGTGAGCGGGAAGGTAATGCAAACGGACAGCACAACTCCCCAGAAGATGCAGAGGTGGGTGATCCAGCGGTAAACGCTGCGATGGCGGATGAATGTCTGGGCCAGGATCCCGGTGAAGATCGCCGAGGGCACGAGCGCGGCGTAGCGGGCGAAGTTCTGGAATGAGAAGAAGAGTTGCCACCCGCGCCGGAAATAGAGCCCGGTTTGCGGGCGCATCAGCCAGAAGGTGTATTTGTAGGTGACGGCGGCCAGCGCGAACACGGAGGCGACCGCGTAGCCGATGAGGGTGGCGTCGAACCACTGGAACCCGCGTGACCCCAGCCAGATCAGCAGGATCAGGATCGCGGCGGCGATAACTCCAGCGCTCACCGCAATGGCGCGCTGGCTGACGCGCGAGGAGGCGCGCTGCGACGTGGCGTCAGCGGGAGGCGTTCCCGCCTGGCTGTGGGGATGCGTCACCATCTGACTCATCTGTCTGCCCTCCTGAGACGTTCCACCATGAAAGCCCCGTTTCCGCTGGCGCCGCGCATGCGCCCGTGAAGGCGCGCCGTTCGTAGCCGCATGTCTCGCGCATATAGGGGGCCAGATGTACCGCTTCCTTTCGCCACTCGCGACCGAAACGCGGCGGCGGCGCCCGCAACGGCTAGATACATCATACAATGATAGAATTGTGACAAAAGTCGCAACTTCGCTACTTCATAAGGGCATACACTCCCTTTGGGTGGTGAACGCGCATGCCGCTGGCGAGCGCGTGCGGATGCGCTCAAGCGGCCGAGTGTCGCGTAGGGTTTTCGCGGTTTTTTACGCGGGAGGGGTAGCAGGAGGCGCGCGACGATGAGAGCGATCTATGGCGCCTGGCTGGAGTGGGCGCGCACGCTCTATACCGGATATTTCGCCTGTGTCATGGCGACGGGCATTGTCTCGGTGGCGCTGCTGTTATGCCATGTCATGACACTGTCGCTCGCGCTATGGGCGGCGGGATTCGTGCTGCTCGCATGGCTGGTGATCGTCTATACGGTCCGCGTCTTTCGATACCGGCGGGAGTTCATGCGGGATCTCTATGATCCGGCCACTGTGTTCGGGTTCTTCACTTTTATCGCGGCGGTGGGCGTGATGGCGACACGCTCGGCGCTCGGCGGCTGGAGCCTGACCCCTGCCGTGCTGACCGGGGTGGCGGTTATCGCCTGGTTCGGCCTGACATACTGGGTCGTCTCCATGCTGATCTTCACGAATGAGAAGCCTGTTGAGCGGGCGCTGAACGGCGCGTGGCTGATCGCGATCGTGGCGACGGAATCGCTGGCCATCACCTGGGTTTTGCTGACCTCATTCATGCCCGCGCAGCGCGCGACGCTGCAATTACTGTCGTATGCGTTCTGGACGTTTGGCGTGCTGCTGTACCTGATCTTTATCGCGCTCATTATGTACCGTTTCTTCTTTTTCCGCGTTTTGCCTGGTGATTTGAAACCGCCATACTGGATCAATATGGGCGCGATGGCGATCACCACCGTGGCGGGCGTGCGGCTGCTGGACGCCGTTTCGCCCTCGCCGTTCCTCCTGTCGGTGCGGCCCTATATCGAGGGCTTCACGGTGATGATGTGGGCGTGGGGAACGTGGTGGATCCCGCTGCTGCTGATCATCGGCGTATGGAAATACGGCGTGGCGCGGGAGCCAATCCGCTATGATCCGGCGCTGTGGAGCATTGTCTTCCCGCTGGGGATGTACTCCACGTCGCTGCAACTGCTGACTCATATTCCCGGCCTGGAGTTCCTTGCGGTCGTGGGGCCGGCCAGCGCATGGATCGCGTTCGCCGCCTGGACACTAGTCGCCGCTGGATGGGTCTGGTCGGCGTTGACGAGCGCGCGGCGCGCGCTGGCGGCTGGCAGGCGCCCCCGCCAGCCGGAGAAGGTGCGGACGGCGTATTAGAGCGCGAGGATGCGGGTGTTGGTGAGATACGGCGAGGTGAAGCGCGTCATCTCACCCGCCACGCCGCCGGGGGTAAGGAAGAGGCGCGCGGAAAGCGGCTTGCGCAGGCGCCAGGCGAGCGCGGCCACATCGCTGAGCAGGCGCGCGACTGTATCGGATGGCGTGTCGCCGGGGAGGGGGATGGTGTCAAGCCCGGTCCCGCAGACCGCGGAGTAGGCCAGCAGCGATGTGGCGCTGACGCCCTTTTCGGCGACGCGGCGGCCAAGGGTCTCATCCTCCAGCACAGGCAGCATCAGGCCGTTGTAGCCGCAGGCGGGGCCAACATCCTCCGCGGCGGCTTTGATGGCGGCGGTGATGGTGGCCGCCAGGGCGAGCGTCCCGCTGGAACCAAACCTGTCCAGCCCGCCGCGCTCCATCGCGGCGGCGATGCTCTCGGCGCCCATCGGCGCGGGCGAGAGATCTATGCCGCCGTATGTGAAGCCCGCCTCCTCAGCGATGGCGCGAACGAGCTGGGTTACAGGGCGGGCGTGGTCCGCCAGCGCATGGCGGATGGCCTCCTCACGTCCAGGCAGGCGGCCAGGTATGACGGAGGCCAGCGCGTCGCCAACGACATTGGCGCACTGGAGGCCCACCGAGACCCTCCAGTCGCGCCCGCGCGCGTAGGCCTGCGGGAAGAACGGCCCGCCCGGCTCACACATCGCCAGCATGGCGAAGCGGAAGTTCGCCGCGCCATCGCTGGCTTCCGCCAGGCTGCGCATGATTTCCGCCGTGGCCAGCATCGCTTCCTCGCGCGGGGCGTCGCCGCCGTAAGCGGTCTGGACGGTGGCGTTGAGCGCGGAATAGGAAGTGAGGATGTCCGCCAGCGCGATGAGCCGGTCGAGCGGAAAGGCGGGGTCGTGGGCGGGCGCGGGTCCGAGCGAGAGGTAGGCGAGGCCTTCGCCGTCGCAGTGCGCGTTCAGATCGCGCGCGTAGGCGCTGAGCCCGGCGGCGGAATAGTCCCCCAGGTCTTGCATGACGGGGCGGGTGGCGACGCGGGTCGTCTGGACGGTGTGCCCCTCCGCCTCGGCGCGCGCCTGGGCGGCGCGCAGGAAGACGGCCGCGCGCGCCAGCGTTTCGCCACGTAAGGGGTGTGGCTCACCCAGGGACAGCGTGATCGCGCGGATGGTAGCCATCGTGTCACTCCTTACTGGCTGGTTGGCGTGGGGGCTGGTAATCAGTTCAGCTTGACGTGGACTTCGCGGATGGACTCGATGCGACGGCGCAGGCGTCCGCCTTCTGGCGCGTCAGGGGCGCGCTCCAGATAGGCGGCGATGTCGGCGGCGGCGAGCAGCGGCTCGCCCATCGCCAGACGCAGCAGGCCGCGATCGCGCAGTTCCTCCGGGAGGTCGGGGCGCAACGCGGTCAGGCGGTCAGCGGCTTCGAGCGCGAGCGCGGTTTCGCCCCGCTGGAGATAGGCGTGCTTGAGGTTGCGCAGCATGCGGGTGAGAATCTCGCTGACGCTGGCCGCGCACGTCCAGGCGGGGTTGAAGACGCGCGGGCCCGCGTCGCGGAGAAGATTCAGAATGAGCCGTCGTGTTGTTGGCTCATCGAGCAGCGCGCCGCGCTGGAAGGCGTCCACATAGATGGGTCCCCCCTCGTCGGCGGGGAGCGGCCAGCGCGTCATGAAATGGACAGGGAGGCCAACACCCTCCAGTGGAGCGCCGAGACGGCGGGCGACCTCCAGGTAGATGACGCTGAGAGTGATGGGTAGGCCCTCGTGGCGCTCCAGCGCATCATCGAGGAAGCTGTTGCGCGGGTTGTAATAGTCGTCTTCGGCGCCATGAAAGCCGTAGCGGGCGACGAGGATCTCGTTGATCGCTTCGAGCACGCGCAAGGCGGATTCGCGGCGTGCGACCTGGCCGGGGCGCAGCAGGCGGGTGGACGGCCCAAGCGCGGCCCAGACCTCAGCGGCCAGCGTGTCGAGCTGGTGGATGGAACGGCGATGGTCCACGTCTGGGCGCCCGATCTCGGCGATCAGCAGCGCGCCTTCGTCCAGCCGCTGCGCCTCTGGCGGGCCACTGGCCCAGGCGCTGAAGCGCACCGCGGCGGCCAGTGTCCGCATAAGCGCCTGTCCTTTCCCCGCGAGCGATCACGCGCCCCATGCCGCCGGGCGAGGCGCGCGGCTATCCTGATCTCTGCGCTACAGTGTACCGCAAAGGAGCGTGGAAACTGGCGCCGCGCTCGCGGATACGTCCTACAATCACTCTGTGAGACAGGCCCGTATTGGGCCAGTGTAGGGCTACAAGATCAGGAGCGGCGCGAGATGGCTAGAAAAGAACGGAATGAGCGGCGAAGCGCGGTGGAGCGCATGGAGCGGGCGCTGGCGGAGGAAGACGGAGCGCGCGGACGGGCGCGCTGGCTGGCGGGCGCTGGCATAGGGCTGGGGGCGCTGGTGGTCGCGCCGGTGGCGGGGACGCTGGCGTGGAGTCGCTGGGGAGTGGACCATGAAGCGCATCTGCCAGCGGCGATTGACGCTGAGCGGCGGGAGATCCAAAGCCCAATCGCCGGGCGGATAGCGTATTACGCGGACGACACCGGGCGCGAGCGTCCGCTGGTGTTGATTCACAGCGTCAACGCGGGCGCGTCGGCGTATGAGATGCGACCGCTGTTCGAGTTCTTCCGGGGGCGCAGGCCGGTCTACGCGCCCGACCTGCCAGGCTTTGGCTTCTCCGAGCGGACGAACCGGACATACTCGCCAGAAATGTACGCGGCGGCGGTTCTCGACCTGCTTCACGAGATCAACGCCGGGACACGCGGCGGAGCGGATGTAGTGGCGCTGTCGTTGGGGAGCGAATTCGCCGCCCGCGCGGCGATTGAGCGGCCGGAGTTGATTCACTCGCTGGCCGTGATTTCGCCGACGGGGATGATGTCGCGGATGCAGACGGTCCAGGTGGGGCAGGGCCCATACCGCGCGATCTCGTTCCCGCTCTGGGGGCAGGCGCTGTATGACCTGCTGGTGACGCGCGCCAGCCTGCGCTATTTCCTGGCGCGCAGCTTCACCCGCGAGCCGGACGCGGGGCTGCTGGAATACGCCTACGCGACGACACACCAGCCAGGCGCGCGCTATGCGCCACTGTACTTCGTGAGTGGCCTGCTTTTCACACCGAACACGATTGACCGGCTCTATTCGCGGGTGACGCAGCCCGCGCTGGTAATCTACGACCGCGACGCCTACACCCGCTTCGACGCGCTGCCGCAGTTGCTGGACGAGCGCCCGAACTGGCGCGCGACGCGGATTACCCCCACCTGCGGCCTGCCCCACTTCGAGCGTCTGAGCGACACCGCCCGCGCGCTGAGCGCCTTCTGGAGCGAAGCGGTGGTGGCGCAGCGGTGAGGCTGTGGGCAGAGTGGAGCCAACGGCGCTCATGCCCAGCGTGCGGGCGGTTGAAATCACGCCACCAAGCGGCTCGCGCCGCCACAAGCGCCGCCGTCGCGAGTCCTCCCCGCGCTGGGCGAAAGAGGGTTCGCGCAGGCGGATCTTGTGGCCACAGGCTTTCAGGCGCGGTTTCAACCGCCAGCCAGTTTTCCTGGCGACGTTGACACCGCCCTGGCCCGCGCTGTCTCAGCGCCTACACCTGGCGGGCGACACGCGAGAGTGGATGGCCCTTGGCGCGCATCTCCAGGCGGTTGAACCAGCCGAAGGCGCTCTGGCTGACGGTGTAGCCATCCGCTTCCAGCAGGCGCTGGGTGGCGTTGAGGACTTCGCGCGCGGCGGCAGGGGTGGACAGCTCGACGAAGAGATGGGAGAAGGAGTGCAGGAGGATGTCGTGGACGCCAAGTTGGCGGGCGACCTCTGTAATGGCCTGGGCGGCGCGGGCGGCGACGGCGTTTGGCTCCGCCTCGTCGGGTTTCTCGACCGCCGCGAAGACTACCAGCCCGTCGGTGACACTGGCGGCGCGCGGCTCGGCGTCAGCGATCTTTGAGCGGCCGCGCTCGGTCGGCTCGGCGGTGAAGTGGTCAACATGCCAGATGAGCAGGCGCATGGGGGTATCCTTTCGCGCGGATGACACAACACGGATAGCATGCCACGCGCGCGCGATGGACGCCAGAGGCGCTCACTGGGCTTCAGCGTAATGGCTGAAGCCCAGTGGAAAACTCAGAAGCCGTTTTTACCAGTAGCCGCGCCAGCGCCGGCCATATCCGCGGCCATAGTAGCCGCCATAGCCGCCATAGCCGCCTGGATGGTAATGATGTCCGCCGCGCCGGCATCCTCCGTAGCGCGCGAAACCAAACATCAGCCTTCGCAGGGGCATCAGGAGCCACCAGAAGATCCACCAGAACATACGTCCGCTCACCTCACGCTCTCAAACGCCACGGGTTCCCGCCTGTGGCGACAGTCTCTCACGCAAACAATCACTACTGGCATATACGCTTCGGGCGCGGAACTGGTAGCGGACCCGCGCGTCACAAAAAGCCCGCGCGCCGCGCCAGAGGCGGAAGTACGCATGCGGCGGGCCAGCGAAGCGGTGTGTGAACGCCAGCGACTCCCGCCACTTCTATGCTACAGTGCGAGCGTGGGCCGCGCGGTGGGCCGCGCATGAGGACCGCGCGCGGGCGCGATGATGAAAGGTGAACCAAACATGAGCGGGGAAACGGGCGCGGTGGGCCGCATGAAGCTGGGCCTGATGCCCACGCTGGCCGAGAATAGCGTGGGGTCGAGCGCGCCGCACGGGCGCACGCCGCGCTATAGCGATATCCAGCGCATGGCGCGGGTAGCCGAGGATATTGGCGTGGACTCGTTCTGGCTGGCTGACCACCTGCTCTATCGCTTTCCCGATTCGGGCGAGAATGGCGCCTGGGAGGTGTTTACCATCCTCGGCGCGGTGGCGGCGGTGACGAAGCGCATCCAGCTTGGGCCACTGGTCGCGTGCGTGTCGTTCCGTAACCCGGCGCTGCTGGCGAAGATGGCGGAGAGCCTGGACGAGATCAGCGACGGGCGGTTCATCCTGGGGCTGGGCGCTGGCTGGCACCAGCCGGAATATGACGCCTTCGGCTACCCTTTCGATCACCGCGCGTCGCGCTTCGAGGAGGCGTTGCGCATCATCGTCCCGCTCCTGCGTGAGGGGTATGTGGACTTCCAGGGGCAGTATTATCAGGCGCGTGACTGCGCGCTGCGCCCGCGCGGGCCATCTGGGCGCGGGCCAGCTGTCTGGATTGGCGCGGACAAGCCGCGCATGCTGCGGATGGTCGCGCGGCACGCTGACGCCTGGAATACCGTGTGGCATCGCTGGCCGGCGGGTGTGGAGCGGGTGTATCCCAACATGAAGCAGGCCTGCGAGGAGGAAGGGCGTGACCCGGCGACGCTGGAACTCACGGCGGGAACGCACGTGCGGCTCTTGAGGCCGGGTGAGACACGTCAGGAGGACTACGAGGGCATCCAGGGCGAAGCGGAGGAGGTCGCGGAGGGTCTGCGCGGCTTCGAGGCGATTGGCGTGAAGCATCTCGTGGTCGTGGTTGAGGGAAATGAAGTCGCGGGCTTCGAGCGCTTCGGGCGGGTCGTCGAGTTGATGGGCCAGCGGTAGGGCGTCTGGGCCTCCCGCTTCATTGCACCGCGTTAAAAAAAGTGGTGGAGTCATGGTGTGCCACGCGCCGGCGCTCACTCGTTCAAGCAAGATGGCGCGTTGTATTCTTCCACGCGCGTTGAGCGCCTGCGCAGTGGGGCGTATAATATCGTCGTGCGCCTGAAATGCCTCGCACGGGCCGCGCGCTGGGTGGTATACGGGCCTGGAGGCCACGAACTCGCCCACACAGGCCGGGACGAAGGGTATCCCGCAGGCATTCTTAAACCGATTCGACCCACGCGTACCCGCGCTGGGCTCGCTTCTCGATGTTTCGGAGGGCATAGATGACGACGAAGGTCACAATACCTGCCGTGGGCGCTGAGGCCCGCGCCCTCGACCCGATCGCGCTGTATCGCACGATGCTGACGGCGCGCGTCCTGAATGATGTGATGAAGGCGCGCAAGACCCAGGGCAAATTTCCATTCTATATCGGCTGCGCGGGTCACGAGTCAGTCGCGGCGATTGTCGCGGCGATGGATCAGGAAGACTGGCTCTCATTCTACTATCGCGACCTCGCGGGCTGGCTGCAGCGGACCAACGACCTGTACGCGCCGCTGCGCGCGGCATACTCGCGCGTGACGGACCCAATGTGCAGCGGGCGCAACATGCCATCGCACTATAGCAGCCGCAAGTACCATGTGATGCCGACTGTCAGTGAGGTGTCGGGGCTGGGGCCGTTCGCCGCCGGAGTAGGCTGGGCGTTCAAGCGCGACAACTCGAAGCGGATCGTGGCGTTCTTCACCGGCGATGGCGGCTCAGCGACCAATGACTTTCACGCCATGCTGCGCGCGGTAACGGTTCACAAGCTGCCCGCGCTGGTCGTCGTGATGAACAATCACTGGGCGATCATGACCGAGCGCCAGGCGCAGTGGGCGGGCGACCTGACGGCGCAGATCCGCGCGATGGACGCCATCGCGGTGGACGTGAACGGTGTGGACGCGCTGGAGACCTATGAGACGGCGCGCGAGCTGATTGGCCGGGTGCGCAACGGCGAAGGCCCGGCGTTCATGCATATGCATGTCGGTCTGCTCGACCCGCACTCCAGCAGCACGGACATCCGCCGCTACCGCATACGCGAGGAGATCGAGGAGACCACGCGCACCAAGGACCCCGTCAAGCATCTAGGCGAGACGCTGGTGGCGAAGGGGCTGCTCTCCGAGAGCGATCTGGAGCGCATCCGTGACGAGGTCAAGGCCGAGATTGACCGCGCCGAGGAGCAAATCCTGACCGAGCCTGAGCCCGGCCCGGAGCGCGCGCGCGAGCGCGTAGTGCAGATTCCCGCATGGTCGCCAGAGCGCGAGACCGGCCCGGCGCAGCGGAAGCTGATGATCGAGGCGATCAACGATGGGCTGGTAGAGATCAGGAAGCGCGACGATGGCTTCTTCGTCTACGGCCAGGACGTGGGCAGCGCGACCGGCGGCGTCTTCAACGCGACGATGCGGCTGGTGAAGGAGTATCCCGGCTCGGCGATCAGCAGCGCGCTCAACGAGCAGTTGATCGCCGGCGTGTCGGCGGGCTGCGGCATGGCGGATGGGCGCGCGCGCTGCGGCGAAGTCCAGTTCGTGGACTACCACCAGTCGGCGACACAGACCATCCGGCTGGCCGCGCGCACCTACTACCAGTCTTTCGGCGACTGGAACTGCCCGGTGATCTGGCGCATGAAGTCCGGCTCCGGCGGCGGCGGCCCGATCTCCGATAGTGGCGCGGGCGGCGGCGCGTTCGGCCACTCGAACGCCGGTGAGCAGTGGTTCACCAACGTGCCGGGGCTGATCACGATCTGCCCGGCGACTCCCTATGACGCGAAGGGGCTGCTGATTCAGGCGTCGCTCTCACAGTCGCCGGTGGTCTTCCTGGAGCGCGGACGGCTCTATCGCGCTGACGAGCCACACGCGCGCAAGGATGGTCCAGTGATTCCGGAGCTGGCGCAGCTGTGGCAGGTCCCTGAGGGCTACTACACCGAGCCGATCGGCAAGGCGCGGCGCATCCGCTTTGGCCAGGGCGCGCCAGTAGCCTCGATCATCAGCTGGGGCACGATGCTGCTAGAGTCCGCCATCGCGGCGACGCGCTTCGTCGAGGCGGGTGGCGGCGCGGTGGACGTGGTGGACCTGCGGACGCTCATTCCGTTCGATGAGGAGGCCATCGCGGCCTCGGTCAGCGAGAGCGGGCGCGCGATCGTGGCGACGGAGGAGCCGGACTTCACCAGCTTTGGTCGCCACATCCACTCCTGGATCGCGCAGAGCCTCTTCTGGAAGCTGGACACCGCGCCCGCGCTGGTTTCGGCCATCGCCGCGCCTTCCGCGCCCTACAGCGGCAGCGAGGAGGCGGGCTTCTTCCCGACGGCGAAGGATATCGAGCGCGCGCTGGCGGAGATGACGCGGCAGTAGGGCGGACGGCGCCCCGACCCCCTCTCCCATAAGGAGAGCAACTGTGACGGCGGATGTCGCCCCCTGGCAGGCTCAGGCGGCCTGAGCCTGCCAGGGGGTCTGGTGTTTGAGCAGGGC
>JAKAIY010000001.1 GCA_021814145.1 Chloroflexota bacterium | reverse complement strand
CCATGCTAGTCTCGTCGGCCATGCCGTGATCCTCCTCGAACGGGTTCTTCATCTACCCGATGAGAATCACCTGCTGGCCGATCTCGTCAACCGACCTCAAATCCCCACACTCAATTGGACACTATCAGCGGCTTCAGCGTGGGCGTGCGCCCATCGCGTAGCAACGAGAAAAACTCGGCCCGCGCCCGTTCAATATCCTGTGGCTGGGAAATGCTGCGCGGGTCAAACGCCGAGCGCCAGAACCACTGCGCTATCAGGCGGCGCTCCCATTCATTGGGTGTGTGACGGAAGAAATAGGCGCACAACGGCAGGAGCAGATATGTCGAAGGAACGGCGCTGGGTTGATAGATACCCTCCGAGATGAGGAAGGTGAGCGTCTGGATGATCGTCTGGCGAATCTCGTCCCAGTGCGGTTTGATAACGCTGGCCGTTAGGTTGAACATCTGCTTGGAGCTAATGCCAAATGAGGCGGCTTCTCCAGGCCGCTCTCGCAGGCTCCTCTCGCGCATGCAAACGCCGATCATTTGCATGAGCGCCAGCGACTTGACCTGACGCCACGCCGGCTGGCGCGACGCCAGCTCGTTTCGTATATCCGCGAACAGGCTGCGCAGATTGAATCCAGACTCCCCAGCGCGGAACATCTGGGCGGCGATGATGTCCACCGGATCCAGCGTCCGCGCTGACTTGTTCATGCGCACGAAGATGTCGCATACCTCGGCCAGATCCACCCCTCTCACGCGCTCCATCGGGATGTTGTAGGCATGCAGGAGACGGTGGAGCTGGTTGAGATTGTCGAGCGCCTCGCGTGGGACGGCAGGCAAGGAGGCCAGCTTCAGGATACGGTCGAAACTTGTCGCGTCAGGGTCGGCGACGCGCACAATCAGCTCCGCGGGCAATCCTGATCTGGTGAGTTGAGCGCGGCGCCGGTTCGCGGCTTTCGCGAAAAGGAAGAAACGGCTCGTATCGGGAACGTCATCCTGCTCGTCAACCGTATCCGCGTCATCGTCATCACCGTTCTCAGCGCCTGCCAGACTGGCGGTGGGATCGAAATAGAGAGTATAGTCAAACGCCGTGTCACCTTCGATGCGATCACCGCCCCCCTTCATGGCCACGTAGATCGCGGTCAGGCGCTGCTGCCCATCAAGGATATAGCGATACTCGCGCTCGCGCTCTTCAGGCCGCTCCGCGCTCAGGGGGAATCCGCCGACCTCGCGGATCAGGTCAAGCCGCTCGGCTGTTTCCCAATACAGAAGGCTGCCAATAGGAAACCCGCGATACATGCTGTCCCAGAGGTTGGCGATACGCTCATGCCGCCAGAGCACATCGCGCTGGAATGTTGGGATAACAAAACCCCCGCGCTCGACCGCGGCGAAGAGCTCGGAAATTGTATAGCTCTCAACCTTGATATCACGCGCCACCACGCTCATCGGCCCTTCCACATTCCACGTGGCCCCATACGCCTCCGCTACGCATGGAAGCTTTTACATGGCGGCAGCGTATCGCGCCAGTAACATTCTGTCAACCGGGCGAAAAGCCGGCGCGGCGGTCAGAAATCGGGCTCAGGTATGTCATCGTCCGCTTCCTCAAGCGCGGCGTCGCTCTCCGGCCTCTCATCCGCATCGGGCTCCTGGGCGCCGACAGTGGCGGCGACATGGTCAGCGAACACGGCGATCTCCGCGGGATCATCGAGCGTGCGCGGCAAGTTGAAAAACGCGCGGTCGCTTTCATCGCTGTGATGGCTGATCCAGCGGGCGATGATGTTGATCTGGTCAACCTCGTTCCGTCCGACGCAGGGAGGTGGCGCGCCCAATGCGGCGGCTTCGCCCGCAAGCTCGCGCGCGGCGGCGCTGATAGCGTCGGGCGCGCGCTCGACACGGCGCTGGCGGGCGAGGCGACCGTGACGGATGAGATACAGCTCGACCGCGCCGGGAACGGCTGAGGGGTAGATGATCAGGAGATTGTTGGCCTCCACCGCGCCAGTGATAAGACGCTGGCCCAGCAGAGCCTGATCGGCGCCGCGCAAAGCGTCGCGCAGGCGGGCGGCGCGCTCATAGTCCTGACGAGCGGAAGCCTCATACATCTCGCGCTTCAGCCGGGCGATCAGGTCATCACGCTCGCCGCCAAGGAAAGCGCAGGCCTCCTCCACAGCGGCGAGGTAGTCGCGGTGGGCCTGGGGCGTGAGCGGTCCTTTGCAGGGGCCAGGGCAACGCTTGAGGTGGTAGCGCAGGCAAGGGTCGCTGGCGGGCGCCTCAGGAGGCAGCGCGCGCAGGCAGGTGCGGATGGGCAGCGCCTTGTGGATCAGCTCCAGCGTCACCTCGACGATGCGCCCACTGCGAAACGGGCCGAAATAGCGCGCCCCATCAGCCGCGACCTCGCGCGTGGCGTAGAAACGCGGCCACGGGCTGTTGAGGTTGACTTTGATGAATGGGTACAGCTCGTGGTTCTTGAGCTGGACATTGTAGCGCGGCTGGAGCGCCTTGATGAGTTGCGATTCCACCAGCAGCGCCTCCAGCTCGGAGCCCAGCTCGCGCGTCTCGATATGGACAACGCTCTGGAGCAGACCATCCATCTTGCGGGTGTAGCCCAGCGGCTGGCTATAGTAGGAAGCCAGCCGGTCGCGCAGACATTTGGCCTTGCCAACGTAGATCACCTCGCCCGCGGCGTCACGCATCAGGTAAACGCCAGGCGTCGTGGGAAAATTCTGGCGCCAGGCCGGGTTGAGGTAGATCTTGCCCGTAGGGCGTGGCTCCGGCTGGCTGAAGCGCGCGGGCGCCACGCCGTCCGAGACGCGCCAAAGGTCTTCCAGCGTCTCGCAGCCTTCCTCGCGGGCGCGAGCCAGCAACAGGGCGAAGACCTGCGCGGTAAGGCGCGCGTCAGCCAGAGCGCGGTGGCGGGCGTGGACGGGAATATGCAGGGCGAGCGCGACACGATCGAGACTGGCGCGGCGCATTCCAGTGACATAGCGGCGGGCGAGCGCGATCGTGTCGAGGCCAGACTCCGGAAAAGCCGTTCCCATGCCACAGCGGTCAGATTCGGCATTGAGAAAGGAGAGGTCAAAGCCTACATTGTGGCCGACGACAGGGCGCTGGCCGATGAAGTCGCGCAGCTTGGGCAGGACACTGCCAGCGCGGGCGGAACGCGCGACCATGCTCTCGGTGACGCCAGTGAATCGCGTGATGAACTGCGGAATCTTGCGTTCGGGGTTGATGAGGCGGCGAAAGGACGCCAGCTCACCACCGGCGGTAACGATCACAGCGGCGACCTCGATCAGCCGGTGGCGTCCTGGCGCAAGGCCTGTCGTCTCGATATCCACGGCGGCGAACTCGACCTCGCTGAGCGGCTGCCGCGCGATTTCCCAGGCGCTCAGCCGCCAGAGGCCGTCATTCCCGTCACGTGAGAAGAGCGGCGAGCCCGCAAGCAGGGAGTCGAGCATGCGCGCCCAGGTCGCGCCCCGCGCGCCAAAGACCGCCAGCGTCATGTCGTTGGCGCTGAGCGGGCAGCCCGCTTCCACCAGTTGGTCGCGCGCGCGCCGCAACAAGGCGCTCGACTGCGCGGGCGTTTCCGCCGCGCTATCGCTCGCCTCACCGCGTGTTTCCGCGCCGGGCGCCTGCTCGCGCTCCGCCTTCCGCATCGCCATCAACATACCCCCTGGCGCGTAGAAGGTAGCACAGATGTTCCCTGCCGTCAATCTCCCGGACGTGGCGGGGGCATGGCCTGCGCATGGTCCGGCTCACTGGCTCGCGTGGGGGAGAAGCGAGCCAGCGCGGACTGGTTGTGCCGCTGGAGGCCTGGCGCCACGGCTTCAGCCATCAGGCGACGCCCCGTGATAAGGCGCAAGCTCCGCGCAACGCGGCGGGCAGAATGTGGCCATTCCGGTGTACCATTAGAGATACCCAATGCAGGAGCAGGACAGATGCGTGGATGCGCGAGAATACCTGGCTGCCTAGAGAGCGAGGCGTGACGTGTTTGACCCCCGAAGCCCGTATCAGCGCCGGATGTGGCATTACGAATCAGATCGTCCGCTCTCGATCTCGCAGTTAGTGGCGGCGGGCACTCTGGACACCCGAACGGCGGCGCTGCTGTGGGTGCTGGTCCAGCGCCACCAGTCGTTCATCATTTCCGGGCCGACTGATCCGACGCCAGGCGTGGGCAAGACAACGACGATGAATGCGCTGCTGGGCCTTTTGCCCGCTGGCTCGACCATTGTCTACACGATGGGCATGTTCGAGGACTTCGGGTTTGTCAGCGATGTCGAGCCGGGAACTACCTGCGTGCTGGCGAATGAGGTCAGCGACCACCTGCGCATCTATATGTGGGGACGGACCGCGCGCACACTGCTGCGCCTGCCAGAGAGTGGCTTCGCGGTGGCGTCCTCGTGCCACGCGGATACGATTGACGACGTGATGGCGATACTGACACACGATCTGCGCCTGGGGGCTGAGGATGTGCGGCGGCTGGGAGTGGTCGTCAATATCGGACTGGTGGGCGACATCTGGCCACAGCGGCGACGGTTCCTCACTACCCATTTCATCGCGCCAGATGGCGGCGACAGCGAGCCCTGGGGTGTGCGGCTGCTGCGGCTTTCAACCTGGCGGGAAGAGAGCGATGATTTCGCGCATGCGGACGGCGCGGTGATGGGCGAGCTCGCTACCATGCTCGGGATGGAACTGGATGAGCTGGAAGCGGCGGTGCTGCGACGGATGGAACGGCTGGCGCCGCTGACAGCCGGGCGCGGAGCGGGACTCCAGACGACCCGGCGGATGGTGGACGCGCTCTGGGCGGAAGAACACGGCGAGCCGGCGACAGAAGCGGACAACCAGGCTGAGGAAGAAGCGGACTAGCGGACGGCGAGCTTCCCCAAGGACGGCGCCGCTGTAGGGCGCCTCACCAGCCAGCCTGTCCCCTCAACCAGGGCTGGCGCGCATGTTCGTGAACAAGCGGGGTTATACGCGCGTCAGATGGGGTAAAGGCGCGGCGCGTTCAGCGAACGGGCAGAATTGGCGCCAGACATGCGTTAAAAGGCATCTGATGACGCTGACGAGCCATATACGTGTAAGCGCGTAGTCACCCGCTTGCGCATCTCCTGTACACTATCTTCAGGAGAGGTGGCAGTCTGGTTTCGCGAGGAGGAGGCATCATGGACACGTCCCCAGACCCCGCATTGGAGACCGTGGCGCCGGACCCCCTTACATTCGGCGACCTGTGCTACGCCATCGAGAAAGGACGCGTCAACTACGAGCGTCATGGATCGAGCTTCGAACTGCGATTGCACGAGATCCGGCGCTGGGGCAGACGCGAGATCGCCTTTCGCGCGCTGCTGGCGCCACTCTCAGACTGCCTGAGTCTCGATCTGGGCGGATTCGCGCAGGCGTGTGACTGACGCGCGCTAACGTTCCGCCGTCGCCGCCGCGTAGTAGCGGCTGGCGGGCGCCTGACCCCGCGCGCGGGCGAGAAAAGCGCTGGCGGCGACGACTTTCTCCAGGTCTACCCCCGTCTCGACGTCCAGGCCGGAGAGCAGATAGAGCAGGTCCTCAGTCGCCAGATTGCCGGATGCGCCGGGCGCGTAGGGGCATCCGCCGAGGCCTCCCGCCGCGCTGTCAAAGATGGCGACGCCAAGCTGCAAGGCGGTCATGACATTGGCGAGGGCAGTGCCGCGCGTGTCGTGGAAGTGCATCGCCAGGCGCTCGATCCCGGCCAGCGGCGCTAGCGCGCCTGTCACCTCGACGACCTGGTTTGGCGTCGCGACGCCGATAGTGTCGCCGATAGAGAGCTCTTCCACCCCGATTTCCAGCAGCGCCCCCGCCACACGCTTGACCGCCTCTGGCGCGACGACGCCTTCATAGGGGCAGCCGAAGGCGGTAGAGATGTAGCCGCGCACACGAACGCCCGCCTCGCGCGCCATCGCCAGCACCGGGCGGAAGCTCTCGATGCTGCCAGCGATGCTCATGTTGATGTTGTGCTGGACGAAGCTCTCGGAGGCGCCAGTGAAGACGGCCACCTCGCGCAGACCAGCGGCAAGGGCGCGCTCCATGCCCTTCGCGTTGGGGACGAGCGCGGTATACCGAACGCCAGGGCGGCGCGTAATGCCCGCCATGACCTCAGCGGCGTCGGCAAGCTGCGGGATGGCTCTGGGGCTAACGAAGGAGGTCGCCTCAATCACGGGAAATCCGGCCTCTGAGAGCAGATCAATGAACCGGATCTTGTCAGCGGTCGCGATGACGCCCTTCTCGTTTTGCAGGCCGTCGCGCGGCCCTACCTCAACGACCGTGACGCGGGGCGGCAAGCCCTTCAGCGGCGTGTCATTCATCGCTCGCCTCCTCTAGCGGGTCCAGCTCGATGAGCGCCTTGCCGCCCGGCACAACATCGCCCGGAGCGCACAGGACGTGGCGCACGCGGCCCGCACGCGGCGCGGCGATAGCGTGCTCCATCTTCATCGCTCCCAGCACAACCAGCGTTCGGCGCGGCTCGACAATATCGCCTTCCGTGACGTTGACCTTGATGATCGCGCCGGCCATTGGCGCGGTGAGCGTCTGCGCCCCCATGACGATATCCGCGCCGTGGGCGGCGGTATCCACGTCCAGCGGATGCGGCCGGGTCAGCGTCCAGGCCTGGCCGCGCCGCCAGACGAGCGTCTCAGCCCCACGTCGCGCGGCATAGAGGATCTCACGATCAGCGCCAAACGCCAGCGAGAGGCGTCCGCCGCTAGCCGTGACGCTGACCGCGTCGCCGGAAGTGGGAAACGGCGCGTCATCCACCCAGGCGCGCCAGCAACCATCAGGCGAGCGCCGCAGCCGGACGGTGTGCGCTTCGCCAGCGGACAGATAGCGCGCCACACGCTCGCCTCCAGCGGTGGGAGCTGACCCGGTGAGCCAGGGATTGAACGGGCCGCGCCGGGCTGATTCTGGCGCGCCCGTGGCGAGGGCGTCCCAGAGAGCGGCGGCGGCCAGGGCGATCGGCGGCGGGGCTGGCGGCGTCTCCAGCTCGGGGAACGTGTGCGTTTCCAGGTAGGCGGTGCTGGTGGCGGCGGCCTGATAATCGGGGTCTTGCGCGATGGCGCGGAGCAGGGCGCTGTTGGTGGCGACGCCCAGAACGGCGAAGCGGTCCAGCGCCCAGCGCAGCCGCTCGATGGCGGCGAGGCGGTTCTCAGCGTGAACGATCAGCTTGGCGAGCATGGGGTCATAGTTGACCGTCACCTCATCGCCCATCTCGATGCCAGAGTCCACACGCACGCCGGGCGCGCGCGGCGGCGCGAAGACCAGCGCGCGTCCGGTGGAAGGCAGGTAGCCCCGGGCGGGGTCTTCAGCATAGAGACGCGCCTCGATGGCGTGACCACGCGGACTGATGTCTTCCTGCTGGATGGTCAGTGGCTGGCCAGCGGCGATGGCAAGCTGCCAGCGCACAAGATCGAAGCCGGTGACGGACTCGGTGACGGGATGCTCGACCTGGAGGCGGGTATTCATCTCCAGGAAGTAATAGTGGCCCTCCTGATCGAGCAGGAACTCACAGGTACCCGCGCTGACATAGCCCACCGCGCGCGCCGCCGCGACGGCGGACGCGCCCATCTCCGCGCGTAGCTCAGGCGTAAGAACCGGGCAGGGGCTCTCCTCGATGACCTTCTGGTGGCGCCGCTGAATGGAGCATTCGCGCTCGCCGAGATGGATCGTGCGCCCATACGTGTCAGCGAGCACCTGAAACTCGACATGGCGCGGAGCGAGCGCCAGTTTCTCGATGAAGACGCTGTCATCGCCGAACGCCGCGAGCGCCTCACGCCGGGCGGCCTCCAGCGATTCAGCGAAATCGCCTGGCTTGCGCACGATGCGCATGCCCTTGCCGCCGCCGCCCGCCGACGCCTTAAGCATCACGGGATAGCCAATGCGCGCAGCCTCGCGCTCCAACGTCTTCGTGTCGCGCGCGGCGCCCGCGTAGCCAGGGACGGTCGGCACGCCAGCGCGCTCGACAGCGCGCTTGGCGGCGATTTTGGAGCCCATCAGGCGGATCGCCTCGGGCGGCGGGCCGATAAAGACAATGCCTGCCGCCGCGCAGGCCTCCGCGAACTCGGCGTTCTCCGAGAGGAAGCCATAGCCTGGATGGATGGCCTGCGCGCCAGTCTGACAGGCGGCCTCGATGATGTTCGGGATGTTCAGATAGCTCTCGCGGGCGGGCGCGGGACCGATACGAATGGCGACATCGGCGGCGCGGACATGCATCGCGTCGCGGTCAGCGTCGGAGTAGACAGCGATAGCGGTCGCGCCCATTTCCTGGCAAGCGGCCATGACGCGCACGGCGATCTCGCCCCGGTTGGCCACCAGGATGCGCTGGAATGGAGGTTTCAGCTTACTCATGCGTGACAGCCCAGCTCGCGGTGCGCTTCTCCAGAAAGGCGCGGATGCCCTCTTGCCCCTCATCGCTGACACGCAGTCCGGCGATGGTCTGCGCGGTGAGTTCGCGCGCCTCAGCGTCAGGAATATGGGTGACGGTCATCGCCATGCGCTTGGCCGCCTGAACGCCAGCCGGCCCACTCATGCCGATATTGCGCAGCGCCGTCTCGACGGCGTCGTCCAACTCCGCCGCCGGCACAACCTGGTGGACGAGGCCAATCGTCAGCGCGCGGGCGGCGTCGAAGCGCTCGGCTGTGAGGAAGAGGGCGCGGGCATGGCTCTCGCCTATCTTGCGGACGGCGAATGGCGAGATAACCGCCGGAGCGATGCCTAGCCGCGCCTCGGTGAAGCCAAAGCGGGTATCGTCGGCGGCGATGGCGATATCGCATACAGCGGTGAGGCCCACACCGCCACCCAGCGCCGCGCCGTGGATGCGGCCAATGACGGGATGCGGGCAGGAATCTATGGCGCGGAACATATCCGCCATGCGCAGCGCGTCGGCGACGTTCTCATCGTGTGTGGCGTCAAGGCTGGAGCGCATCCAGTTGAGATCGGCGCCTGCCGAGAAGCTGCGTCCCGCCCCGCGCAGCACGACCGCGCGAATGCTGTCATCGCCGCTCAGGTGGGTAAACGCGTCGTGGAGCTCGGCTATCAGCCGCGCGTTGAAGGCGTTGTGGACCTCGGGCCGGTTCAGGGTCACGACCGCCGCTATCCCATCACGCGCGAGCGTGAGATGAGTATAGCTGGGCCACTCGCCCGCCGGGAAAGGCACATCGTCGTTGATGCCATCACGCATATGGAAGGCGCCTCCTCGCGCTGGATAAGGATACCGCGGTTGCGGACCGCTCGAAAACAAGCCCGCCCGATTGTCAGTATGCGCCAGCGCGCGGGGGCGGGTCAATCCGGGCAGATGGAAAGCCGCCGCGGGGGTAAGCTGCCCGTCACGGCAGGGCAGGGCGGGAGCCAGCGAGCGATGGGAAGCAGGGATGGAGCGCGTTGCGCTACAGCGCCCGTCGCTCGGATATTACTAAATTTATGAAGGATAGACTGGCGGAAACACCACTCACCACAGCGGTGGCATGGTGTATAGTGACCGTAACGAACACGCGCCGGAAAGAGCGCGCCCTCCTGAGACAGAAATAGCCGGATACGCCGGTATGGAGCGACAGTGGAGCGGTAACGGCCCGCTATCGCGCGCAAGGCGATAGGGCGAGGAGACGTACATGGCCATTCGCTTCGAGCGCCGCGAGAAAATCGCGCGCTATCTGGATCCGCGCAAGGATTACGCCGAGGTCGCCGTCAGCTGCGAGATTCGCCGCGATCCCCTCACGGGGCGCAGCGGTCGTGTGGCCCACGTGCTCGGCTTCCACCTGCAGCCAGCGAATCTCGCTCCGCTGATCGAGGCTTCACGCGCGGGCTGCCCGTTCTGCCCTGAGCGCGTCCTGGAGGTTACGCCGCGCTTCCCCGCTGATGTCACGCCAAAAGGGCGTGTTGTGTGTGGAGAGGCGGTATTGTTCCCCAACCTGGCCCCATACGATGAGCACAGCGCCGTCACCGCTATCAGCCACGAGCACTACGTCCCTATGGACGCGTTCACGCCCACGCTGCTCTACAACGCATTCGAGGCGTGCCGCATGTACTTCCATGACGCGCAGCGGCTTCCTGGCACAACCTACGCCCTCGCCTTCTGGAACTATCTGCCAGCTTCCGGTGGAACGCAAATCCACCCGCACCTTCAGCTCTTCGCCACCGACACGCCTGGCAACGCGCTCGAACAGGAGCTCGACGCCAGCGCGCGGTATCAACAGGCGGAGGGTAGCTCGTATTGGGCGGACCTGCTCGACACCGAGGAGCGCCTGGGCGAGCGCTTTGTCGCTCGCGGCGCGCATACGGCATGGCTCACCGCGTTTGTCTCTGAGAGCCTGCTAACAGATACGCTGATCCTGTTCCCTGGCCAGCGGACGATCACCGATCTCCCGGAAGCGGCGCTTGAGGAGTTTTGCGGCGGCCTCGTTCAGGCGCTCCGCGTCCTGGCCGCGCAGGGGGTATACAGCTTTAATCTGGCGTTCTACCCGGCCACCCCGGATCGCACGGATGTCTGGCTGCACGCCCGGCTCTCTCCGCGCGTCTATATGACGCCGCGCTTCTGGGGCACGGATACCAGCGCGCTGCACCATCTCTATAACGAGCACTTCATGGTGCGGACACCCGAGTCAGCGGCGAGCGCGCTCCGCGAGGCGCTGCGCCTCTAATAATTTCAATCCCCGGGGAAGCCACATAGCGAAGCCCGGTTGGCCAGCGCGGCGCCAGCGAGAGCGAGAAAGGGAGTGGCGCAATGGCGGAGACCAGCGCGATTGTCGTTGGCGGTGGCGTGATGGGGCTGGCGGCGGCCTGCGCGCTGGCCGGGCGCGGCGCGCGCGTGATCTTGCTGGAGCGCCACACTGTCGGCCACGACTGGGCCTCATCCCACGGGCTAACGCGCGCCATCCGGCATGAATATGGGCCAAACGCGATCTACACGCGGATGGTGGCGCGCAGCCTGGCGCTCTGGAAAGACCTGGCGCGTGAGACGGGCCGCACGCTCTACACCGAGACCGGCGTGCTGACGCTGGGGCAGGAGGACGATGGGCAGACGCTCGCAGGCCAGGCGGTGATGCGCGCGGAAGGGCTACCCGTTGAGCGGCTGACGGCGGCTGAATGCGCGCGGCGCTTCCCGCAGTTTCAGCCAGAGAGCTATAGCGCGATCACCTGGAACCCGCGCGGCGGGATGCTGTACGCCTCAGAATGCCTGATGGCGCTGCGGGAACGGCTGGCCGCCCGGGGTGGCGTACTGCGCGAGGGCGCGCGGGTCACGCGCGTGGAGCAAGCAGGAGCGGGCGCGCGGGCCATTCTGGAAGGCGGCGAGACGCTGGCGGCGGATCGCGTGGTAGTGACGGTGGGGCCGTGGATCAACGATGCGCTGCCAGAGCTGGGAGCGCCCGTTCGCGCGACACGGCAGCAAGTCCTCTACTTCGCCGGAGCCGACCCGGCGCGGTTCTCCGTTGGAGCCTTTCCAGTCTTCCTGGCGGAGATGGAATGCTACGGCTTTCCACTGCACGGGCCGGGCTGGCTGAAAATCGCGTCGCATCTGACGGGCGCGGCCGTAGACCCGAACGAGGGCTATGCGCCAGATGAAGTAGAGATCGCCTTCGTGCGCGACTTCATCCGGCGGGTGATCCCAGCGGCGGATGGGCTGGAGCTGGCGATGGCGGACCGCTGCATGTACGACATGACGCCCGATGAGGATTTCATCCTCGACCGGCTGCCGGGGAACGGGAGCGTTGTAGTCGGGTCCGGCTTCTCAGGACACGGGTTCAAGTTCGGCGTGTTGATTGGCGAGTTGCTGGCGGAGATCGCGCTGGACGAGAAGCCCGAATTCCCACTCGACCGCTTCCGCCTGGCCCGCTTCACGAGGCCAGCGGGTGGCGCGACAGGCGTCTGAGATGGTTTGACACGCTGCCCTGGCGCGCATACCATATCGGGGAGCGACCCGCCCGGCGTGGGGCGTCACATGCGAGAGGACGGGCGCGGAGAAGCGAGATGCGACATGAGCGCCAGCGAGCAGAAGCCTATCCAGACGATTGGCATCCTCTATAAGGAGCAGCATAAGGACGCCGTCGCGATGGCGAAGACGCTGACCGAAATGCTGCGCGCGTCGGGACGCGAAGTATGGCAGGCGCCAGGGCGCGACCCTGAGCGCCTGGATGGACGCCTCGATCACACTGATCTGGTCGTTGTGTTGGGCGGCGATGGCAGCATCATCTCAGCGTCCCGCGCCTGCGCGCCGCGCGGCGTGCCAATTCTGGGCGTCAACTTCGGGCGGGTGGGCTTCCTGAGCGAGCTGGAGCCAGACAACGTGGAAGCGTCGCTGCCCCTCTATCTCGATGGAAGCTACTGGATTGACGAACGCTCGATGTTGCGCGCGGAACTGGAGACCCCATCAGGAATGCTGACAGTCAACGCGCTCAACGATGTGGTCGTGGCGCGTGGCGCCGAACCGCACGTCATCCGCATCAAAGTCTGGATAGATGGCTTCGAGTACAACACGACCGTAGCCGACGGCGTGATTATCTCGACCGCCACCGGCTCAACAGCGTATAATCTCGCCGCCGGCGGGCCAATCCTCCATCCCCAGGTGCGCAGCAGCGTCCTGACGCCAATCGCGCCGCATCTGGTCGCCAACCGTCCGCTCGTGCTGGAGCCGAGCGCGATCATCATGCTGGAAACGCAGTCGGATTCTGACGGCGCGATACTGTCCGCCGATGGCCAGCTCAACCATGCGCTCGCGCCAGGACAGCGTGTGCGTGTCTTTACGAGCGAGTATGTGACGCGCTTCCTGCGCCGCCGCTCACCAACCGCCTTCTACCGTGTCCTCACGGCCAAGCTTCGGGAAAACCTGTAGCATGTTGCTTGAGCTAAGCATCACGGATTTCGCCATCATCGAGCGCCTTCGCCTGACGCTGGGGCCTGGTTTCAACGTCTTCACTGGCGAGACAGGAGCGGGCAAGTCCATCATCGTGGACGCCATCGGGGCGCTGGTAGGCGAGCGCATGGGCGCTGACGTAGTGCGGGCGGGCTGCGAGCGCGCGATGGTTGAGGGCGTGTTCGATGTGAGCGGCGCGCTCGCGAGCGAGACGCGGCCTGACGCCGCGCTTGAGGAGCCGTCGGGCATGCTGGGCGCCGCGCTGGCGGAAATGGGCATCGAGGCGGAAGACGGGATGCTGATCCTGAGCCGCGAGATGACCGCCACCGGGCGCGGGCTGGCGCGTGTCAACGGCAGGATAGCGCCGCTCTCGACGCTCCAGCGGCTCTCGGCGGCGCTGATTGATATTCACGGGCAGAGCGCGCATCTCGCGCTGCTCAAGCCGGAGCGCCACATCTTCTATCTGGACCGTTACGCCGGACTGGATGAGGCGCGGGCGGAGGTCGCGGCGCTCTATGCGGAGTGGCGCGCCACACGGCGCGAGCTGGAGCGCCTGCGCGCCGACGAGCGCGAGATCGAGCGGCGGGTCGAGCTGCTGCGCTTCCAGGTCGAGGAGATCACAGCGGCGGCGTTGAAGCCAGGCGAGCTCGAGGAGTTGGAACGCGAGCGGCGGATGCTGGCCAACGCCGAGCGGCTGGGCGAGCTGACGGCGGCGGTTTACGCGGCGCTGCGCGGCGATGAGACGGGCGACGAGCGCGGCGCGCTTGATTCACTGGCGGAGGCGCGGCGCGCCCTCACCGATCTGCTGCGCCTGGATGAGACACTGGCAGGCCAGGGTGAAGCCCTGGATCAGGCGATCTTTCTGCTGGAAGATGTGGCCAGCGCGACACGCGACTATCAGGAGCAGGTAATGGCTGATCCAGCGCGGCTGGAGGAGGTCGAGGAGCGGCTGGGCCTCATCAGCCGCCTGCGCCGGAAGTACGGCGCGACCATCGAGGAGACACTGGCGTTCGCCACGGAGGCCGCGCATGAGCTGGAGACCCTTTCAAATCGCGAGGAGCTGGCCGCTGAGCTCCAGCGGCGGGAGGAACAGCTGCGGGAGCGAATAGGCGCGGTCGCTGGACGCCTCTCCACAAAGAGAGCTGAGGCGGCGCATGCGCTGACGCGCGCGATGGAGCGCGAGCTGGACGACCTGAACATGCGCAAGGCGCGGTTCGAAGTCCGGCTGGTGCGGCGGCCTGACCCGGAAGGCGTTCCCGCTGGCGACGAGGGGCGAGTGGCGTTCAGCGCGACCGGGATTGACCAGGTCGAGTTTCTGCTGGCTCCCAACCCCGGCGAGCCTCTAAAGCCGCTGGCGCGCATCGCGTCGGGCGGCGAGACATCGCGGATGATGCTCGCCATCAAGACAATCCTGGCGAGCGCGGACGCCACGCCGACACTGATCTTCGATGAGATTGACACGGGTGTCAGCGGTCGCAGCGGTCAGGTGGTAGGAGAAAAGCTGTGGGCGCTAGGGCAGTCGCATCAGACGCTGTGCGTAACGCACTTGCCGCAGATCGCGGCGCTGGGCGACCTGCACGTTCAAGTCAGCAAGACCGTCAGTGGCGAGCGCACGACAACGCGCGTGACCACGCTGGACGATGACGCGCGGGTGGCGGAACTGAGCCAGATGCTCGGTGGGGCCAGCACGAGCGCGTCGCGGGCGAACGCGCGCGACCTGCTGACACGCGCGCAAGACTGGAAACGCGCGCGGCTGGCGCAGAACATAACCGCCTGACAGACCCATGGAGCGCGGGACCCGTGAAGTGTCCCGATGCCGGCCCGCGCGGAGGATTGAGGCCGCCAGGAGACGCCAGACGCCGGCTCTGCCATAGAGCGCTCAACCGCTTGACACAGGAACACCTGGCTGGCTATCATGCGCGTCATGGGCGTGCTGGACGGGTTCCCCAAGTTCACCATTGGGGTAGGGGGCGGGGCTGCTGTGATCAAGTGTCAACACTGCCTGGCGGAAATGGACAATGGCGCGATTTTCTGTGACTTCTGTGGGCGCGAGTTAAGCGCCAGCGTCCAATCATCTGGTCAGACCGCACAGCCTGTCTTCCCAAACGCGGCGGCAGCGCCAGCGTCCCCTGAGGCGGAACGCGCGCCCAGTGTGATTGTGCTGCGGCTTGCTACAGGGCAGCGGTTCACGCTGCGGGGCAAGCCGGATTACACAATTGGGCGGATCGGCTTGGGGCGCGAGCGGCCAGACGTTGATCTGGCGCAGTGGTATGGGTATGAGGTGGGCGTCTCACGGGAGCACGTGATGATCCATGTGCGGCAGGAAGGTGTCTTTATAGAAGACATGGGCAGCCGTAACGAGACCATTCATAATAACTTCCGGCTGATGGAGCGTCAGTGGTATCCGCTGAAGGACGGAGACGAGATCCGCCTGGGTGGAATTGTCCTGACCGTGGAATTTCAGTAGATGTGATTCGAGCGGCGCGCGTCCGCGCCGGGCGACTCAATTCGCGGCGGTACGCGTCGCTGGACGAAAGGACCCCCATACCCATGGCCGTACAAGTGGTCATTCATCTCTTGAATGATGAGCCATTCACCGCCGAGATGGAGGAGCTGCCACCGCCTGGCGCGACCTATCTGATGCTCACGAATCCCCGGACACGTGAGGGCAAGCATGTCCAGTGGGTCACGAACGGCGCGTTCCGGTTTATGTTTCCTCTCACCCGCATCAGTTTCATCGAGGTCATGATGAGCGCGCAGGAGCGGGACACCGAACCGTTCTATCGCGACCGGGGACGCTGAGAGTGCGGCGGCCTCAGACGCCATGCGTCAGGCGGGCGGCCATGCGTGGCGAGAGCCCTAGCTCGGCCATCCGCCGCTGGGTGGCGGCAATATTATATTCGACCCGGCGAAACTCGAAGCCGACGTCGGTATCATAGATCAGATACGCCGCGCGTGGATCACCATCGCGCGGCTGACCAACGCTGCCGGGATTGATAATCACCCGATGGCGCTCAGGCAACACCCAGAGCGCCTGGGTTGGTGTGATCTGTTCGCAGAGCGGGCCAGTGGCAAGCGGGGCTAGCTCCGGCAAGTCGGGGAAAACCATCAGGTCGCTATCGCCAGGGTTAATACCACCCGCCGTGAGCGCGCGGGGCGTCAGAGGGGCTGATGGCGGCAGCGGCGCGTCAGCGGGCATGAGGAAGATGGATGGGACGTGAGTGTGGCCAACCAGGCAAAACGTGGTGCCAAAAGCGGAAAAGTTGGGAGTCGCCCCAACAGGCGAGGTGAGATACTCCCAGATGGGGTTGAGCGGGCTGCCATGCGCCAGTGTCACATCACCTGAGCGCTCGCGCTCAGGAAGCTGGCGGAGATAGATGCGCTCCTTCGGAGTAAGCTGCTCGCCGGTCCATTCAGCGGAGTTAGCCGCTACCCCGGTAAACTCGTCCAGGTCGAGCTTGCCGATCGCCGCCCAATCATGGTTGCCCGCAATGACGATGGCGCACAGCTCGCTGACGGTGCGCACGCATTCGGATGGCTGCGGTCCGTAGCCGACAATATCGCCCAGGCACCAGATTTGATCAATGGTCGTGCGCTGCTCGCTGACAAACGCCTCGATGTCGCGCAACACAGCGATGAGCGCCTCATAGTTGCCGTGGATGTCGGCCAGAATCACATATCGCATGACGCTCCACTCTCCGCCTGACGGCCCCTGCCGCCACTGCTTGCCAGTATACACCTCACACCTTCAAGAGGCGCCCCAAGTGGGGTGTATGAAACGCGCCCGAATCGCGAGCATGAGAGGCAGGACATCACGCCGGGACTTTTGAGCTTGCCCGAATGGCGCCGAGCAGACAGATTGCGCCAATTGTGAGACGCGCATAGACGTTCATGCGTATATCATGACAGATGAACAGAGCCACCCACTTCTGAAACATGCGGGCGGCGACTCAGGCGCCCGTGGTATAGTGGTCTCAACACCACTGCGCATGCGTCTGGGAGGGGTGTTGAAATCCTGGCGCTTGTAGCGATTCAAGGGGGCAGCAGTCTGGACTCAGCAGAGGTTGCGAAGATTATCGCGGATGTCGCCATAGACAAAAAAGCCACGGATGTGGTTGCGCTGGATATTCGCGAGCAATCTGTCATCGCTGACTATTTCGTTATCTGCACGGGCGCAAACCCGCGGCAGATCCAGGCGATCGCGAACGCGATCGAGGATAAGCTGAGCGAGCTGGGGGTCGTGACACGCGGCTTCGAAGGCTCAGCGGAAAACGGCTGGATGCTGCTAGACTGCGGTGATGTCATTGCGCATATCTTCGGTCCCATGGAGCGCGAGTTTTATCGTCTGGAACGCTTGTGGAGCGCGGCTCCTACGGTGGTGTATCTTCAGTAGTCCCACGTGGGCGACGGGACCGCGTGAGATGACGCTGGTTGTTCGCGGAGAAAGGTAACGGCGATGGCGACGTTGCGCAATCGGTTTTTTCTTGAGGGAGTGCTGCTGGGCAGCCTGGCTGGCGTGGCGCTCGGCTCGCTCATCGCCTTCCAGGTAAACAGCGAGCGTATCACTGCTGCGCGGCGCATGGTGACACGAGTGGTGCGTCCCAACCAGCCCGTGATTGACTTCTCGCTGATCCGCCAATAGCCTGGCGGCGCGCCAGGCAACGCCGCTTGTACGCTAGTAGACGCGAGTACGCCTGCCCGGCGCATGCGCTGGACAGGCGTACTCGCGTCGAATCGTTGTCCAGACGCGCATGGAGCGGACTCAACGGTCGCGCGGGGAACTGGGATTGTGCGCGTTTGGCGCCACCAGCGCCTGGAGGCTCTCACCGCTCAGGAGTGAGCGGCTGACGCTCCGCAACGGAAGCATCCGCGCGAACGGAAGCGCGCCAATAATCCAGCGTGGCGCGGAGCGCTGGAGATATATCCTCATCAGGGCGCCAGCCGGTATCACGCTGCGCTTTTCTGGTGTCCGCGCAGAGTTCTGGCGCATCCACTGGCCGGATCCGTTCAGGATCAACCTGTGTCTGGATGGTGATCTCCGCCATCTCCAGCAAGGTCTGCAGAATGGAATTGATCGAACGCGCGACGCCGGAGCCAATATTATAGGCCTCGCCCGCTAGCCCGCGCTCCGCCAGCGCGACATAGGCCCGCGCGACCGATTCGACAGGCAGAAAATCGCGACGCGAGCTCAGGTCCCCGACAAATATCGTGGGCGCAATCCGCCCCGCTTCCATCAGCGCGATTTGCCGCGCAAAGCTGGCGATGACAAACTCGGCGCTCTGCCCCGGGCCAAAGTGGTTGAATGGGCGGGCGCGCACGATATCCAGGCCATACGCCTTGTGAAACATAAAAGCAAGCTGGTCCTGGGCGACTTTCGAAACCGCGTAAGGATTTGCTGGATGGAAGGGTGTTTCTTCCGTGATTGGATTCTCCCCTGGGCTCACGAATCCATACTGCTCTCCAGAACCAATAACGAGAATGCGCGGCGTAAGCCGCTCCGCGCGTATCGCCTCAATGAGGCGGACAAGCCCAGTGGCGTTAACCATCAGCGCCGCGGCGGGATCTTTCCACGAAGCGGCGCCGGACGAAGCCGCAGCCAGATGAAAGATGAGATCAGGCCGCGTTTCCTGGATGACCTGCCGCATTCTTTCGCCATCAGTAATATCGCCCTCAATCTCCGTGACAGAAGGTAGGGCCACTGGCGCGCTCAGACGTGGCTGATCCGCTACCGGACGCTGTGAGGCGGCATGCGCAAGGCCAAACCGCTGGGCCGACGGAAAGCGACGCGCGCATTGCTCCACGAGATAGGGAGACACAAATCCCTTGTATCCTGTGATCAAGATGCGCTGTGGGTCCTGGTTCATAGTATATCGCTCTCTTGCTCCACCACCGGGGCGCGGCGAACGCGCTCAATGCGTCTCACGGCCATCCGGGATGCGCGCGGTGGCGCGGGCTTCACATCCTCCTCAACGGCTGCGGCGCGGCTGCGCTCAGGCGCGCGCCAGGCGCCACGGATGCGGGGAAGCGCGCCGCGCTACCGTCGCTCATGCTGCGCGTCTGTCTCGCCGCGCATTTCCTGTTCGAGCGCTCGCAAGTCGCTCTCCACCATCATCCTGACCAGCTCATCAAATGAGACGCGCGGCGACCAGCCCAACTGCCGCTTCGCCTTCGAGGCGTCTCCAATCAGGCGATCAACCTCTGCGGGGCGGAGCAGGTGCGGCGCGGTTTCGACATACTCCTCCCAGTCCGTAATGCCCGCCACCGCGAACGCCGCGGCGACAAACTCGCGCACGCTGTGCGTGTGTCCCGTAGCGATAACGTAGTCTTCCGGCTGGCCCTGCTGAAGCATCAGCCACATCGCTTCCACGTAGTCGCCAGCAAATCCCCAATCGCGTTGAGCGTCAAGATTGCCCAGAGTCAGCTTTTTCTGTAGGCCCAGGGCGATGCGCGCCACCCCTAGAGAGATTTTGCGCGTGACGAACTCAACGCCACGCCGGGGTGACTCATGGTTGAAGAGGATGCCGCTGCACGCGAACATCCCGTAGCTCTCGCGGAAATTGATCGTCATCCAATGTCCGTAGAGCTTGGCCACTCCATACGGGCTGCGGGGATAAAACGGAGTGCTTTCAGTCTGAGGGGTGGCCTGGACTTTGCCAAACATCTCGCTGGTGGAGGCCTGATAGAACCGGATGGACGGATCCGCCAGCCGCACGGCCTCGAGCATCCGGGCGACGCTGAGCGCGGTATATTCTCCAGTAGCTACCGGCTGCTGGAATGACGTCCCCACAAATGACATCGCGGCGAGGTTATACACCTCGCTGGCGTTCGATTGTCGTAACGCCTGAATCAGGGACAGCTGGTCCAGCAGGTCCGCATCCAGGATCTGGATACGGTCGAGTAAATGCCGGATTCTGGAGTCATTAAACGTGCTCGCGCGTCGGACCATGCCGTAGACGGTATAGCCCTTGTCGAGTAATAGCTCAGCGAGGTAGCTGCCGTCCTGGCCAGTGATACCGGTGATGAGCGCGCTTGGCATGCGGAGTCCTCCTGGGGATAGGGTGAACGCGGTTGGTGTTCATGTACTGTGCGGCATTCGTTCGAATACCGAATTCGGATAGCCTTCATCTGGAGCGGGTCAACTCCACCGTGGCGCATGATACACGATTCTACCACGCCTCATCAGGACCGAACCGCTCAATGGTATCGCATGGAGCCCATGAGACAAATATATTTCCCGGGCAATAGCCTGTTCAGCCGGGACCATATCGCCCCAGGGATGGCTGGCATTCCCACTGGCTTTGAGGCGTTCGCATGCGCGGGTTCCCTACATGGGGCGCGCTCCAACGCCTGACTGTGGAGCGCGCGCGTCAGCCTGCCCAGCGTTGTAGCGCGAGGAAACAAAGCTCGCCAGCCGCTCGGCGAAGAGCGCGGTATCGAACTGCTCAGCATGGCGCCGTATGGTGTAGGGATCAAACATCTCATCGCGGAATCGCATAAGCGCGTCTTCGAGCGACTCCACAGTCTGCGCGCGGAAAAAGAGGCCGGTTACCCCTTCAACCACGGTAGAGAGGGCGCCGCCACCGGCATAGGCGATAACCGGTTTGCCACAGGCCTGCGCTTCCACGGGGGCGATGCCGAAGTCTTCTTCGCCTGGGAAAATGAACGCCCGGCATCCGGCGAGCTGCTCACGCACCTGCTCATCGCTCAGGCGTCCGAGGAATTGGACGGTGGGGCCAGCCAGCGCGCGCAAGCTTTGTTCATCGCGCCCGCTCCCGACGATGCGCAGCGGCAACCCCAGCTTGGAACAGGCGCGCACCGCGAGGTCAATCCGCTTATAGGGAATGAGCCGCGAGACAATCAGGAAATAGTTTTCGCGGCGCGTCGAAACCGCGAACCGCTTCACATCTACCGGAGGAGGAATGATCACTGAGTCGCGACGGTAGTATTTGGCAATCCGCGCGGCGACGACAGGCGAGATCGCGATGAACGCGTCTACCCGCGCGGCGGTGGCGTAGTCCCAGAGGCGCAACCAGTGGATGAATGGTGAGAGCGCCAGACGGGTGAGCTTTCCCACCCGCTCGCGCTGAATGTAGTCTTCGAAGCTCCACGCCCAGCGCATTGGCGTATAGCAGTAGCACACGTGCAGCGTTTCGGGCCGTGTCACGACACCCTTGGCGAAAGCGCTGCTCCCACTCACCACCACGTCGTATTCGCTCAGATCAAAGCTCTCCATCGCGAACGGATAGAACGGGAGATATTGCTGATGGCGCCGGGTCACGAACGGCAGGCGCTGCATGAAACTGGCGCGTATGTCCAGCGAGCGAAACGCCTTGTCCAGGCGCGATGGCGCGTAGATGCTGGTATAGATAGGCGCGCCGGGAAAGACCCGCGCCATCACGAGCAGGGTCTTCTCCGCGCCTCCCATCTGATTAAGCCAGTCCTGGACAAGCGCGACTCGCATGGTATGTCACTCTCCTGACGCTGGGCGGGGTAGGCTGAGCCCGCGAACGTGGGTCCCGGATCGCTAATACGCGCCCTGGCTGCCAAGAACAGCGGGAAGCGTGCGCAAGGCGATCTGCAGATCGAGATTCAGGCTCCAGTTCTCGATATAGTAGATGTCCATGAGCACCATTTCGTCGTAGTCGAGATCGCTGCGACCGCGCACCTGCCAGAGGCCGGTCATGCCGGGCAGCATCTCGAAGCGCGCCCGCTCCCAGTCCTCGTAGTTCTCAATGCGGGCAGGCATCGGACGCGGACCGATCAGGCTCATATCACCGCGCAGTACGTTGATCAACTGGGGGATTTCATCCAGGCTGGTCCGGCGAATGAGCTTGCCTACGCGCGTGCGGCGCGGGTCATCCTTCGCCTTCACCTTGCCTTTATCCTCACCCTTTTCGTTGGTGAGCACCTGACTGAGCAATTGGTCAGCGTTCACACGCATCGAGCGGAATTTGAGAAAGGAGAATGGCTGGCCGCGATAGCCAAGGCGCGTTTGGGTATAGAACACAGGGCCGGGGGAGTCGAGCTTGATCGCCAGTGCGATCAACAGCCAGATGGGCAGGCCGAGAAGTAAAATGACGAGCGCGCCCGTAACATCTATGAGGCGCTTGATGCGGTACTGGATCGAGTTGGTGAGGCTGCGGCGCAAGCCGATGAGCGGAATGCCTTCGAGCGCGTCCACGTCAATGCGCGAGAGGCTCAGCTCATACAGGTCAGGCACAAGACGGAAATCGGCGCCCGCGCGCTCGCAGACGTTGACCGCGCTCAGTATCCGCTCATGCTGGTGCGACGGGAGAGCGATAATAACCTGCTCAATGTGATTCTCGCGCAGCGCCGCGTCGAGATCACGCATGTCGCCAAGGCAGGGGAAACGCCCGAAATCTTCGGGGGGATCATTCTCATCACAGACGAACCCGACGATGTGATAGCCGAGAGTGGGCGAGGCGGCCACCTGCTGCATCATCAGCTTTCCGAGCTTGCTGGAGCCAACCACCAGCACCGGGGTAAGGTTGATGCCGCGCCGGTACAGCAGGACGAGCATGCCCGCGACCAGCAATCGCAATAGCCCCACCACCGCAATGACCGCTATCCAGGTCAGTGTCACCAGCGCGCGCGCGTTCTCGACGAAGATATCAGTTCGCTGGAAGGTATATTCATACGCGGTGAATACGGCGAAAGAGATCGTCGTCGCGGATGTGATGATCCACGCCTGGCGAAACCAGGTCCCGGCGGTGCGAAGACGGTACAATCCTTTCAGCGCGAAGGCCAGCAAAAGCCCAATAGTGCCAATGATCTCAATCCAGAGGAAATTGGTGAACGGTTGATACAGGAATGGTGTGGTAAAGCGCACATCATTGAGGAACACGAAACGGAAGTAATACGCGATGTAAAAAGAAGCGTTGATGGCGGCGGCATCGAGCAGGAACAGCGATCCCCGGCCCATCAGCGAGCGTATTTTGCGGCGACGGAGCCGCTCGTCCACGCTGTAAATAGGCAGGACGGGCTGGGCGGCGGGAACGGGCCAGGCATGGCTGGATGTCACGGGCGAAGCTGTCTGCGCGTGCGCGTATTTCCCCCCGACACGCTGCTCACCGACATCCATTACACACTCTCCTGAATATTGCTACTATCATTCGTTTGTTCGTTCATTCGGGCAGCCCAACCGGGTGTCCCGATGGAGCTGGCCACCCCGCGCGGGAAGCCGGCGCTCGCGATTCATGCGCCGCCTGCCACCGCCGCGTACATATTGACGTATTGCCAGGCCATCTGCTCCGGCGAGAAGCGTCGCGTCCATCGTGGTCCCTCGACGCGGACGCGGTCTGGAAGCGCAGGGTCGGCTATCGCGTCTCGCATCGCTCGTGCCAGCGCGCGCGCGTCATCAGGCGGCGTCTGAAGCGCGACTGGGCCGCCCGCCTCCGGCAGGCTGGAGACAGTTGAGGTGATCGTGGGGATACCGCAGGCCAGCGCCTCAACAACCGGCAGCCCAAACCCTTCGTAGAGCGACGGATACAGGAACAGCGCAGCGCCAGCGTACCACAGCGCCTGCTCTTCACGCGATACATATCCCGCAAAGGTCACATTCCGCTCCAGGCCAAGAGCGCGCACGCGCTCGTAGAGCGGCTGGTAGTACCAGCCTTTCGCGCCGGCCAGGATCAGTGGCGGAGTAGAGGGGTCCCCAGAAAGCATCTGGGCGTATGCCTCAACCAGGGTGACGAGGTTTTTGCGCGGCTCCAGGGTGCCCATGTAGAGCAGGTAGCGCGGCGGCAGATTGTGGCGCGCGCGGAAAGCGGCAAGCCGGGCAGGATCAGGCTCTGGCCGGAAATCAGGGCTGACGCTTGGATAAATCACGCGCACGCGATTGGGCGAAATGTGGAACGTGGAGATGATGTCCTGGCGTGTCGCCTCGGAGTCTGCGATGATAGCCGCAGCGCGACGCGCGCTGCGCTCGGTAAAGATGCGCTGGTATATGCGGCGTGAGGGTTTGAAAAATTCAGGGTAGCGTACAAACGCCAGATCGTGAATGGTGACGATGGAAGGAAGTGACATCCGCTCTGGCAGCACATTGACCGGCGCGTGAAACACTTGCGCGCCCGACCTGCGCGCCTGCCCGGGCAGATCGAGCTGCTCCCACAGGATGCGGCGCGCGGCGCTGGACGTGGACCAGCGCGAGGGAACAAGGCGTATGCGCGGGCTCTTGCCAAGCTGGCTGGCGGCGGCGGGGATCGCTTCCTGGGCGTTGATAAAGGCAGTGCAGGTCAGATCATCATCTACACGGCTCAGGGCTTCGAGCAACGTGTAGGTGTAACGGCTGACGCCGGCGTTGCGGTAGGAGCTGGCGAACGAGACGAGCTGAGCATTGATCGCGATATGTGTCACTGGGTCTCTCCCACCGCGCGGCCTCTCATTCAGGCAGGTTGTGCGCACAAATGACCCACAGGCCCTTTATTTGTGGCAAACGCGCGCATGTTGGGCGCGGTAACGGCGATAGGCGGCTGGTTCAGGCCAGGTGATCTTCGATGCGGAAGCCGCGCCCCCTGGCGAAGGAGAGCGACTTGAGCGCCAGCGCCTCGAGCGCGGGAGCCTGGGCGCCAATGATCGGGGCAAGTGGCAGATCCAGCGCTCCAGCGTAACGGACCTCTTGCCCACCAAAGCCGCTCTTGAATGTATAGACAGTATAGAGCGGATTGTCTGGCTCTGGCGTGAACGGAATGCCCCACATATCATAGCGTCTCGCGCCGCGTCGCCTGGCCCAGAGCATCGCGCGATACTGCCCCAACTCGGAGGGCTTGACCGTGCGGTCGCCGCCGGAGCCGCCATAAAGATAGTAGGCGTTCCGGCCAGAGACGACGATCAGCGCGCCATAGACAATCTTCCCCTCGTAGCGTGCGAGGAAGATGCGGGCGTTCTCAGCGAAAATCTCCATGAGCTGGGTAAAGTAGTTGAGGTCGCGCTCGACAAAGCCCTTGCGCGCAGCCGTGGCGTTGAGCAACTCCCAAAACGGGCGCGCGTCCTCAACGCCGCCCTCGCTGACTTCGACGCCTTTCTTCTGCGCATGGCGAACATTGTAGCGCACGCGCGAATTGAAGGCGGCCAGAATCGCCTCGTCGTCCGGCGTGAGGTCTATGACGATAGTCGCGCGCGGCTGAATCTGGCGGGGAGCGGGACGGAATCCCAGCGCGGCCAGCGGCTCCTGATCAACGATCAGCGGATCGGCGCGCAAGAATGGCGCGCCAGATGGACGCTCACGGCGAAGCCAGGCGATGAGCGTCTCCAGCCCGACCAGCCCGCGCTCATCATCATGCCACCAGGGACCGCGCGGGGCGTAAAGCGAGGGCGCGCCCATGACCCGCCGCGAGAGCAGCTGCGCGCCAGCCACCGGCGTATCGCCATCGGCCACAATCAGCCGCAGCGGCGACCACCCGCCCAGGCGCTTGAACTCGCCCCACTCCCAGCTTTGCAGCAAGTCCGCGCGGGGCGCGGCGTTGACCGCGTCGTTCCACTGGCGCTGGTCGGTCGCCACCATGACGCGCGCCTCAGCCGTCATCGCCACCGGAATCGTCCTCCTGAGATTCGTCTACCGCGAGGCGTCAGGAATTGACGCCTCGCCGCAGTGTACAACGGCGTGGCGCGGACGGGGATAACGCGGACTGGACGTGACGGCTACGACGCCTGCTCTTCCACATCCTCCGCTGGATAGCCCCCGTGGAAGCGCGCGACACTCCACGCGACCGCGTCATGCATCTGCTGCTCGGAGACGAGATGGGTGTGGGAATAGAGCATGAGCTTGAGGTTGTCAGGATTTTCGGCGTAGTGCGGCTGGGCGGCTTCGTAGAGCCGGAGCGCGCCAGAGACCGGCACCATGTCATCCGCGCGCCCGTGCTGGATGAGCAGCGGCCTGGGCGCCAGACGGCCAATATTGGCGGCGGCGTCGTGCGCGAACGCCCAGGCCGCCGACTCTTCGCTGGGAGGTGTTGAGCCAAAGAGGCGCACGGGAAGCAGGTCGGGCAGCGGCGCCCCGGAGGCGGCGATCAGGCCGGCGACCCGCTCGTCCTCAGAGCCGACAACGAGCGACGCGATGGCGCCCATCGAGAAGCCGCCGACAACGAGCTGGTCGGCGCGGGCGCCTGGGGCCGCCGTCAGCCAGGTGAGCGCGTCGCGCATGTCATCCACGGTGTTCCGGACGACCTCGATAAAGTAGTCCGCTGAAATCTGGGTCATCCAGTTAGGACCAGTGGCGGGGAATCGCTCCCCATGCCCCCAGGCGTCAGGCAGCAGAGCGATAAAACCGTAGGAGACGAGCAGGCTGGCCAGGGGCAGCAGGTCAGCCTTCTCGGCGCCGTAGCCATGTTGGATCAATACGGCGGGCGCCCCATCCCCAGGCGCCACATCGCGTGGCCTGACAAACAATGCGGGAACGTTGTGGGCGCCGATCTCGACGCGCTCGATGGATGGGGGCGCGCTGTGGGGAAGATTGTCAGTCGCCATCGGTCTCATGTACCTCTCTTGCCGCTCTGTAGTCGCGTGACACTCACTCGCGCTCGAAGAATCCAGCCAGATCGGGCCGCTGACTGGTCATCTCGCGCTCATACTCCGCCGTGACAGGGAGGAAAACCCCCTCGGCCTCGGCCAGCACCTCGTCTGGCTCATCGGCCAGACGCACCTCGCCGCGCGCCGACACCATGCGCGCCCGCACCCGGGTAGGACGCGCGGAGACACGCAGCGGACGGCCAACCGGCGCGGCCCGGCGATAGCGTATCTCCAGCCGCGCGGTCATCATCCACTTGCCCGCAAAGACGGCGGCCCGGCTGAGCGTTTCATCGAGCATGGTAGCGATGACGCCGCCATGCAGAACGCCAGGAAAGCCCTGGAAACGCTCGTCTGGGGTGTGCTCGGCCCAAATCTCCTCGCCTGTCCGGTGGAAATGCAGCTGGAGGCCATCGGGATTGCGGGCGCCGCAGCCGAAGCAGGCCTGGTAGCCGCTGCGGTCGTTCAGCATGCGCTCATCGGCCCCATCGGGTGGGGATGCGGGTGGCTGCGGCTCTGTCATACAGATGTGTTCCCTCCAGGTATCGCAAGCTCGCTGAGGCGTTCAGAGATCAGTCTCAGCGGGCGCGCCAGGAAATATGACGGGTGGCTGGGCGCGTCCCGCCGTCTTCGCCAGCGCCCGGCGCAAAGCGGCGCTGGCGTCCACATCGAGGCTATTGGCAAGAACCAGCAAGGTATAGAGCGCGTCACCTAGTTCCTCCTCCAGCTCACTTCGCCGCTCGTCCGGCTTGACGCGCTTGGGGCCGTGGGTCTGGTTGATAACGCGGGCCAGCTCGCCGCACTCCTCAAAGAGCCGGGCGAGATTGGACAGCGGCGGCCAGTAGCCGCCGAGCGCCATGATCGAGTCGCCCACCGCGCGTTGGGCGCTGGCTAGCGTCATATCCGCCATATCGGGTGGCGGCTCATTCTCACCCGGGTTGCCCGGCGTATCTGTCATGATATGATATTTCCCTGGCCGCAGAGCCACATCTCAGGCGCGTGAACGCTCAGGGCAGCGTCACTCGCGTCGCGTTCGCTGGCGGGATGGCGCCGTCGGGTGGAATGATGCGGGCCAGGCCATCACGCGCCAGACCCTCCACCAGCGCGCGCAGCCATGGCTCATCGGACTCAGTGTACGTATTTTTTACACGCGCGCCAAGTTCTGGCAAGGTGAGTGGCGCCTCTGTCGGCGCCTCGCGCAGCGCATGGACGATGCGCCCCCGATAGTAGCGCGTCCCGCCAGCGAATGGGCGTGGCGCGCGGCGCGGACGCGCAGGCCGCGCATCATACGGCGCGGATGATTCAGCGACCGCGCCCGGTGGGGATGCGGACAGCGCGCGGGCGCTCCGCCCACGTTCATCGCGCAGGCGAGCGATAGCCTCGCCTGACGGGAAAAGCGCCACAGCGCCCGCCTCGTTCCAGGCGGCGCAGGCGCTGGTCAGCGGGCAGCGCTCGCATGCGGGACGGCGCGCGACACAGATGGTGGCGCCAAGATCCATCAGCGCCTGCTGCCAGTCGTAGGCCTGGCCCTCCGGCAGCGCCCACTCCGCGAGCGTCAGCGCCTCGCGGCTGGCCCGGGCGGGCCATTCGGCAGGCTCGACGCCGCGAAAAAGCCGCCAGAGCGTGCGCCGGATATTCGTGTCTACAGTGGCTATCTGCTGGCCATAGGCGAAACAGGCCACCGCTCCCGCAGTATAGCGGCCTATGCCAGTGAGCGTGAGCAGATCAGCCAAACTGGCGGGCAAGGCGCCACCATAGCCGCTCACAGCCTGCCGCGCGACCCGTTGCAGCCGGACGGCGCGCATATTATAGCCCAGACCGGCCCAGGCGCGGATGACATCGGCGGTAGGCGCCTCAGCGAGCGCCGCCAGGGTCGGGAAACGCTCCAGGAAAGCGTGGTATTTGGGGATAACGCGCTCGACCTGCGTCTGCTGGAGCATGACCTCGGAGACGAGAATGGCATAGGGATCGCGCGTCTGGCGCCACGGCAGGCTGGAGCGTCCCTCGCGGGCGTACCAGTCCAGCAGCAGGCGCCAGGCGATAGCGCGCCGGTCCGTCAACTCGTTCTCATGGCTGGCCGCTGTCAATGCTTTCGCCCCGTTCCCGGCTGGCGCCCCAGAGATCGCGACGCTGGGAGCGCGGGGGCAGTGTATCACGTGGTGGGCCAGCCACGAAGGGTTCGCCGCCCTTATTCCTGGTCTCGCTCACTTGAAGCCGGGTTCACGCCGTCCGCGCCATTTACGGCGCTTGGGGCCTGGGCGTCCGTCTCCTGGTCGCCCGTCTCTATCGGAATGCGCGCGATTGTTGGGCGCTCCTCAGTGTAGCGGGCGCGCGGGCGCTGAAAGGCGTCACCATTGAGATCGCGCGCGACAGCCTGGAAGAAGCGCGTGACGCGGTGCCAGCGCGGCGGGAAGGACTCCGCCCAGAATCGTTCCTCACCGCTGCGGCCAATCGCGATGACCTCGTAGGCGCGGCCAGCATAGGCGTATTCGAGGCGCGTAATGGGCGCGCGCATGAGGGTGGCGCGGCGCCAGAGCGCGCGCCGCTCGCCCGCGGGGCTGGGGGTAGCCTGCGCGCGCGCGCTTTCCTCGTCATCAATCCGCTTCAATTCCAGAGCGGCCTGCCAGACATGGGACGGCGCGCCTTCTGGCGGAGGGCCTTCCAGGTCGCTGGCGGGACCTTCCCAAACGGTTTCACCAGCCACGCTGCGCAACATGTTCTCGGTGATCCCGACGATTTCGGCTGGATCTGAAGGCGGCGCGAGGCGGGTGCGGATGCGCGTGTCAAAGCGGCGCGCGATCTCCTGATAGCGGATGACTTTGCCCGCGCCATGACACACCGGGCAGGTGTCGAGCTCAGTTCCATGACATACCGGGCAGGTAAGCTTCCCCTGATTACAGGAGCAGGCGATGGTTCCCTCCTTACAGTCAGGGCACGGGATGGTCTCACCTGAGGCGGGAGCGGTGGGCGCCCATTGCGCGGAAGGCGGAAGCGGCGCGCCGTAGTCCTGGCGGAGCCGCTCGGAGAGGTCGGCGAGGCGCTCAACAGCGTTCTGCGCCAGCCGCTCGGCATGGACCTGGAAGTAACTCTTGGCGGCGCGGGCGCGGCGCTCGGCGGCGGCGTCGGCGATGCGGCCCCGGCCACGGCAGCGCGGGCATATTTTGCGGCCCCGGCCACGGCACTCCGGGCAGGTGACAAAGCCCTTGCCCGCGCAATGGGGACACGCGCGCCTGCCAGATCCATGACAGCGCTCACAGGTTCCGAGCATAGCGCCACCGGCGAGCCGCTCACGGCGCTCGCCGGCCTCGATGTCGGGCGCGGCGGGGAAGGAGTAATCCCAGAGGGGCAGAATAGGCCCAGGCTCTGGCGGGCGAACGCCGGTGTAGGGGTCAATGGATTCGGCGAGCGAGCGGGTCTCGCCGCGCTCGCGCAACTCGACACGCCAGACTTCCGAATCGCGCAAGGCGATGACCGACATCGAAGTGGGCAGGTCGGGGTCCACCAGGAAGTCGCGCTTGACCCAACGGCGCATCAACGCGCGGGCGCGTGGCTCATCGGGATGGGGGTCATCGAAGATTGGCTTGTCCACGCCCGCGGATTCTTCCCACAATTCGCGCGCATGCGCGACAGCCTGCCGCACACGCTCGCCCAGCTCGCCAGCGTTCTCGCGAATGGCGCGCACCATCTCACGCGCCTGCTCCTCCAGTTCGTCAGCGCTGTCGCTCCAGTAATCTTCGCCACTCCATCTGGCGTGGGAGGCGCTTCCGAAATCGTCTCCAGCGCGCTCGCGCTGACGTTGCTGCCGTCGAGAGCTCAGATCAACGGGTTCTTGCGATGGTGTCGCGCCATCGCCGTTGTTTCGCTCATCGTCATCGGCCATGACATGCCTCCCGAACTGGGAATAACTATGGGGAATGCTACTTGGTCTGATGGCAGGTTTCGCCACGCGGAGGGGGTGGTGAGGCGTCCGGCCCAGATCCGTTTCCAGCGGAGGGGGATTCAGCGGGAAACAGTGTTTCCGCGCTCCACCTCCACTTGGCGCCAGTGTGTGTACGCCGCACCAGCTTGCGCGGTTGCGCTTTTCGGGGCAGGTCATGGATGGCCGGATCAGGCTGTGCGCCTGCTTCCGCGCTCTCGGAGCGCGCTTCGCCGGGTATGACCACCTCGGCGGAGAAGAGCGACGCGCGCTCGATACACATCCCCGCACGCTGGGCCAGCGTCTCGACCGCCGCCTCGCTCAGGGGCGCCTGCGACGCCGCCAGCAGCGCGGCCAGCGCGCTCATCGCAAGCCTGCCACCCGCATCCATCACGCTTGCGCGGGCTGCCACCGCGAGGCGTTCGAGCGTAGCCGGCGCGCAGAGGCCGAGGCTATCCAGCCATTCCGGCGCGGCGGCGCCCTGGCTGGCGGCGTAGTCAGCGAGCGCCTGGACGGCGCGGGAGAGCTCGGCGCGGGTGTAGCCGCGCAGGGCGGCCGCGGCCTCGGTGGTTGGGATGACGCCGCGGCGCTCGACTTCAGCCAGCAGGCGCGGGAAGTCGAGCGCGGCGAGGCGTTCGGGGAAATCATCATAGGCGCGCTCGATGGCGCCGACCAGGGCTGGCGCGCTGATGGCGTCACCCCGATACCAGAGGAAAGGATAGCCTGCGTCGAGACCCACGAACTCGGATCGGGCCTCTTCGGGCGCGGCGACGACCAGCGCGACCGCGCCGCGCAGCATGGCGAGCTTGCGCGCCTTGCGCGCGCGATAGTCAGGACGCCAAAATCCGGCCACTTCCAGGTAGACGCGGCGGTTTTCGCGCGTCAGGGCAAAATCGGGCACAAGAATCGTGTCGCCAAGGATGATCGGCTCTGGCTCACGTTCCAGCCGCCAGCCCGCTGTCTCGCCCGCACGCTCCAGCGCGGCGAAGTCAGCGTGCAGCCGCCGCTCTAGCGCGGAATCGAACGCGACGGCGTCTGAGTCGTCCTGGTTTGCGGCGCCCTCCCCGGCTTTCACGCGGAGCAGCCGGGCCAGCCGCTCATCGAGCGCGAACAGACATGGGCGCCCGTGGAAATGGATGGTCGCTACGCCGGAGAGCGCCACGACATCACCGAGCGCCGCCGCGCTGGGAAGATCACGGCGGTAGCCGAGCAGAGCGCGGCAGAGGCGCGCCAGCCGGTCGCCATACTGGTTAGCGGCGCCCATCATCTCGCGCGGGCCGTGCAGTGTGATAACCACAGGCAGCCGCGCACGCTCCAGCGTGGTCGGGGCGGCATACTGTCCAACGCGCTCGGCGACCATGCGCGCGTCTGGGCGCCCGGCGTCATCACATGTGACCTCGTAGCTCACCCCCATCCGGCGGGCCAGGAAGCAGACACGCTTGACGGTCGCGCCGAGGCTTACGCCATCGCGCGGCGCGATCCGCCAGCTGACCTCAGACGCGCTGGCCAGCAGGGCCTCAACGGCGCGCTGATTGTAGCGCGCGGCCAGCTCAGCGGGCGTGGGCGGCGCGGCGCTCAGGCGGATGAGCCGGGCGGCGCGCGGATCGTCATGGGCGAGCAGGGCGTCAAAGGTAGCGCGCGAAAGGCTCAGGCTGGCGGCGAAAGCTCCAAGGGTGGACTCGCGCGTGGCGGCGCTGAGAAAGCCGCCGTGCGCGGCGTTGACGTGGTCGTAGAGCGCGAGCCGCAGCGCGCCGGGGCTGTCTATTCCATGGAGCGCCAGCGCCGCCGCTTCGCCGGGCGTGGCTGGTTGTGGCCACGGCTCGCTGGTCCACTGATACCAGTCGCCCAGGCAAGCGCTCAGGCAGCGGGCCATACGGATATCACCCGTGATCTGGGCAGGCCGGTCGTCGGGAAAATCCGCGCGGGCGAGGCCCTGTGACGCCTCGTACAGGCCGATGAGCGCCGCCAGCGCGTCGCGCGCCTCGCGGGGGCGCAGCAGCCGCGGCGTGACGCTGACCAATCCATCGCGCCGGGTAAATCGCTTGGGAATATCAGCGAGCGCAAGCCGCATCTTAACCTCGCCTCCTGCGCTGGGTGGACGCGCGCTCCTCGGTAGTGTCTTCGGTGACCAGTTCATAGAGCGTGGCGCTGGTGGCCTTGGGACGCAGGATACGCCCCAGGCGCTGGATATACTCGCGAGGCGTGGCGTTGCCGCTGACGATGACCGCGACCCCGCAATCAGGGATATCCACGCCTTCATTGAGCACACGCCCGGAAACGAGCTTGGTAAAGCGGCCCGCGCGGAATCCCTCCAGGATCGCGCGGCGCTCGGAAGCGGGCGTGAGATAGGTGACGCTGGGCATCACGAAGCGCTGGCTGATCTCCGTGACGAGCGCATTGTACTCGCTGAAGATCAGCACCCGCTCGTCGTGATGGCGGGTGAGAATATCCTCCAGCAGCGCCAGTTTGGCGGTCGCGTCCAGCGCGAGCGCGCGGGCTTCACGCCAGGCGAGCATCGCCGCTCTGGCTTCGGGATCGCGGGCGCTGGCCCAGAGAATCTTGCGCTGGAAGTCGGCGGGCGAAGCGATGGTGAGATGACGGCGGCGCACGAAGTCGCGGTACGTCTCGCGGGCGGCGTCGTAGCGGGCGCGCTCGTCGGGTGTGAGCGTGACGGTGACGCGCTCAACCTGGAATCCGGCAAGATAGTGGTCAGCGGAGAGCGATTCAGGATCAGCGCGGTAGACCTCAGGGCCGATGAGCTGGTCCAGATCAATGTGCAGCAGGTCTGCGCGCTCCGGCGTGGCGCTGAGTCCCAGGCGCAGCGGCGTGAACGCGCCTTCGGCGATCTGGCGATAGGTCTGCGCGGGCAGGTGGTGACACTCGTCAAAGATCAGCAGGCCGAAGCGCCAGAGCAATTCAGGCCGCAGCAGCGCCGAATCGTAGGTGATGATGGTGATTGGAGCGATCTCACGCGCGCCGCCACCGTAGACGCCAACCATCTCCGGCGGCGCGGCCAGCGCCTCCGCCATCGCGCGTTTCCACTGGCCGAGCAGGTCAATCGTTGGCGCGACAACCAGCGTCCACAAGCCCGTATCAGCGATGGCCAGCGCGCCGAGGTAGGTCTTGCCCGCGCCAGTGGGAAGCGTCACCACACCACGCCCACCCCCGGCGCGCCAGGCGGTCAGCGCCTCGGTCTGGTAAGGGCGTGGCTCCAGCGTGGGGCGCGGCGTGAATGGCAGCGCGGGGCGTGGGTCGAAAGCTGTCTGTAGTGGCGCGGCGGCCTGGGCGAGCAGCGCGCCCCGCAGCGCTTCATAGTCCATGGGACGCGCGCGAAAGAAGCGCCCGCGACGGTCGCGCAGCAGGCGAGGCGCCAGCGACATGGCGCGCGGACCGAAGAGCGCGTCCGCCAGGGCGGCGTCATCGAGCGGGAGCAGGTCGGCGGGTGGGGTAACAGTCAGGTCGCGTCCGCGCCATCCCAGGATAATGGCGTGGCTTGGCTGAGCGCGCGCGCTCCCATCCAGCGCTGATCCCGCCTCCGCTGGCTCTCGCATCATTCGCCCTCCCCAATACGCGCCCATACGCTCTGGGCGCCGCGATTGCTTCCACGCGCTCGTGGCCTCCTGGGCACATTCTACGCGACGGGGCGCAATCCGGGCGTGGCGAAACAGCGCAGGGCAAGCGGACAGGACTGATCTGTGTTACTTTTAAAAGGCGCTGGGGCCGCGCTTCAGATGGCTGCGCGGCTTCTGGACGAATGGCTCTTTGAGGACAAGCGAGAAGCGGAGCGATAGACGGTATGGCGACACAACAGGAGCGCGAGGCGTTCATGCGGGGCTGGCGAGCCGCCATGGAAGAAGCGCTGGCGGTGCTCGCGAGTGAGGCGAAGGAATGGCGTGATGAGGAGGCGGAGGCTTCGGCGTCGGGAAGCTACAAGCTCCCCGGCAGCTTTGCCCTGGACGAGGTGCAAGGGTCGTTTCGTGGCCGGCACGAGTTGCTGGCGTGGGTAACGCGGATTGGCCCGGCGGCGCAGCGGGGTAATGATCCGGAGCTGGCGCGCGCGCTCGACGCGCTGATCGAAGGCCAGGCCAGCGACGCCGACCGCCAGATGCTAGGCTTGACGCCATATACCCCTGACAACGACGGCGAATAGCGCGTCCGCCGCAGGTGTAGCGTCCGCATGCAAAAGCCGGCGGCGCTCACGCGGGCGCATCCATTCCTGGACCAGGGGTTGCCATACGCCCCGCTCTCATGCAGGCGCCCTTATCACGCCCATTACGGGCCAGGCGGGAATGCGCGTGACGGGCAGCGCAGACCCATATGCGTACACGATGACGGGCCATCTCCCTGGATTACGCGGAGGCTTCCGCTGGCCGGAAGCTTCCGCGTTCTGTTTTATAGCCTGAATGCGGAAGTCATGCCCGTCTGATGAAGAGCGCTCATCGCGCGGACGCGGCGAGCGCCTGGGCGCGCTAGCTCACGCCCGAGCCGCCCTCGAACACCGTGACGGTCGGCTCGATGCCCTCAGCCCCCACGATCTCCCGCCAGGCCTCGAAACCAACCTGGAACGCGACCACTCCCGCCTCTGGCAGGGTGATTTCAATCGCTTCCAGAATTTCCTGAGGTGTCACACCCAGATCAAGCGCCGCGCGAATATGGCTCTGGATGTGTCCTTTGCCCGCGCGCATCACTGTCAGGGTCGTGATAAAGATCAGCTCTTTCGTCCGCCGGTCAAGCGCGCGCTGGCGCAAATAGACGCTCTCAATCAGCGCGTTGGCCGCCATGAGCGTCTCAAAATCGGCCTTGGCCATCACCTTGTGGTAGTCGAGCACATAGCCGCGCGCGCGCGCCATCGCGTCAATGTACGCCTGCCGCTCGTCGTCAGTCGCCATTTGAGTCCCTTTCTTCATGCCAGCGCATGCCTGCCATGAACGCCGTGACGACAGTATATCTTGGACTGAATTCTTGTGGGAAAAAACGCGCGTCTCACCGCCTGATCTTCCGCAAGATACACGATGCGCGAACGCGAGATATCGTGATATGATATTTACAGTTTCCTCTTGAGTATCTGGTAGTGCGCTCACTTGCTTTACGCCCACGGCGTAATACACGAACAGCGGGGAGCGAGCGCTCCAGACCATCACAGCGGTTGGCTGGACACGCTTCCCAGAACGAGGCCACTGGATGTGACCGCAACGAAGACGCTTGTTGATGGAGAGGAGCGATTCTCGTGGCAACGCAGGTAGCGCAGCGCGCCGCCCGGCTCACGACGCCTCTGGTTCGTAAGGACGGACAGCTTCAGCCCGCAAGCTGGGACGAAGCCCTCAGCGTCGTCGCTGAGCGTCTTGGCAGTATCAAGGCGCAATATGGCGGCTCGGCGATTGGCTTCTTCAGTTGCTCCAAGGCGACAAATGAAACCAACTTTGTCGCGGAGAAGTTCATGCGGTCGGTGTTGTCGAGCAACAACATTGATAGCTGTAACCGTACCTGACACGCTCCCAGCGTCGCCGGTCTGGCGGCAGTCTTCGGCAGCGGTGGTGGCACCAGTTCTTACACTGACATGGAGGAGACAGATTACCTCCTCCTCTGGGGATCGAACGCGCGCGAAACCCATCCGGTCATGTTCCTGCATATGCTCAAGGGCATCGAGAATGGCGCCCGCATGGTCGTCGTTGATCCCCGCAGGACACTCTCGGTTGAAGCCGCTCACGATTGGCTTCAGATTCGTGTGGGCGCGGATATCGCGCTCGCGAACGCGATGGGTCACGTCATCATCGAGGAGGGCTTGCATCAGTCCTGGTTCATCGAACACGCGACGACGGGGTTCGAGGACTACAAGCGCGTCGTAGCGCGCTATACGCCGGAATACGCTGAGGAAATCACCGGCATACCAGCCGCCAAGATCCGCTCGGTGGCGCGGGACTTCGCTCGCGCGCGCACCGGAATAATCTGCTGGACACTGGGCATCACGGAGCATCACAACGCCACAGATAACGTCCTGGCGCTGATCAATCTGGGGCTGCTAACCGGTAAAGTTGGACGCCCTGGCTGTGGTCTCAATCCGCTGCGCGGCCAGAACAACGTGCAGGGCGGCGGTGACATGGGCGCGCTGCCCGACCGGCTGCCGGGCTTCCAGCACGTCGAGAACGACGAATTACGCGGCAAGTTCGAGCGCGCGTGGGGTGTGACCATCCCCCCCAAGCGCGGCTGGAACCAGTCCGCCATGCTCGCGGCGATGGAACGCGGGGAGATGCGCGCGCTGTACGTCCTTGGCGAGAACCCACTCGCCTCCGACGCTGACGCGAACCACCTGGAGCGGCTGCTGCGGGGTCTGGACTTCATCGTGGTCCAGGACATCCTGATGCAGCAAACCGCCGAGCTGGCGGATGTCGTTCTTCCCGGGGCGGCCTCCTGGGCTGAGACGGAAGGCACAGTCACCAGCAGCGAGCGCCGTGTGCAGCTTTGCCGCAAGGCGCTGGATCCTCCCGGCGAGGCGCGCGACGACTGGCAAATTCTCCAGGATCTCGCGAACCACATGGGCGCGCGCTGGAACTATACATCTGCCGAGCAGATCTGGGACGAGCTGCGCTCTCTCTCGCCGATCCACGCGGGCATGAGCTACAAGCGTCTGGAAGAGAGCCACGGCTTGCAGTGGCCCTGCTATGATGAGCAGCATCCAGGCGAGCGGTTTATGTACTCGCGGCTATGGGAAGACCCGTTGATTGGAGCGCCGGCTCCGTTCAAGCCCACGGAGTATGAGCCGCCGGTAGAGCCGGTGGATAGCGCGTACCCTATCACCCTTACCACCGGGCGCCGTCTGGAGTTCTTTAACACTGGCGTACAGTCAGGCCTCTATGATTCAGCGCGACCACAGGAGGAGTTCATCGAGATCAACCCCGAAGACGCCGCGGAGCGTGGCATTGGAGAAGGCGCGCTGGTTCGCGTTTCTTCGCGACGCGGGTCAGTGACGCTGCGGGCGCACCTGAACCAGGGCCTGTATCGCGGGCTGGCGTTCCTGACGTTCCACTTCCCCGACCAGGCAACGACCAACGCGTTGACAATCCATGCGGTTGACCCGCTGTCAGGCACAGCGGAATTCAAAGCCGCGGCGATCAATATTGAGCTGGTTCGTACGGGTGGCGCCGTGTCAGGAGCTCACTAAATAAAGAACCGCTGGCGGCGCGCGTGCGCGTGCGCCGCCAGGAAGGGGTGTAGACGCTCATGAGCGCTTCGGATAACCTGCTACATGGAAACGGCCATGCACGCGCCGATCTTGGCTTGCCTGAGGTTCCCCTGGCGCAGCCGTCAGAGGAAGAACGGCGGGCCGCTGACCTTGTGTTGTCACGGTATCCACGCTATCCGCGCTTCTCGCGAGATCAACTACTCCCGTTGTTGCGCGATGTCCAGGCGGAAACTGGCTGGCTCTCGAAAGAGATGACCCGTTACCTCAGCCAGCGGCTCCACATTCCCTACGCTGACCTGTATGGGGTCATGACATTCTATGCCCTGCTCTCGACCCAGCCCGCAACCCGTGGGATGATTCGCGTCTGCCGGGGTGTAGTGTGCCAACTGCAAGGCGCGAAAGAGCTGGGACAGCGGATGACGGAGCTCACGGGCGCTGGACCGGGAGAGCCCGCGGCGGATGGCCAGGTGAAATGGGAGTGGTTCGCCTGCCTCGGCCAGTGCGATCACGCGCCAGCGCTGCTGGTTGGGGAAGAGGCGGCGCGCGATGTAACGCCTGAGCGGCTGGAATCCATCGTGAAGGAGGCGGCGCATGGCCGCGCAGACGCTTAATTTGCTGCTCGCCCGCTGCGGTGTGGTGGATCCCGACAGTATCACAGACTACGAGGCGCGGGACGGCTTCACGGCGCTCCGCCATGCGGTGGAAGCTGGCCCCGAGTGGACGATAGACCAGGTGACGCGCTCACGGCTGCTGGGACGTGGCGGCGCGCTTTTCCCGATGGGGCGCAAATGGGCGACGGTGCGCGCCGCTCCGGGCGCCCGGAAATATGTCGTGCTCAACGCGGACGAAAGCGAGCCGGGCGCGTTCAAAGACCGCAAACTGCTCGAAGAGGATCCTTTCGCGCTGGTGGAAGCGATGGCCATCGCGGGGCTGGCGATCGGCAGCGCGCAGGGCTACGCCTATATCAGAGGCGAATACGCGCTCGCGGCGCGCCGCTTCCAGGCGGCGGTAGAAGCGGCGCGCGCTCGCGGCTATCTCGGCGCGAGTGTGCTGGGCTCAGGGCAGCCATTCGATATTGAGGTGCGACGGGGTGGCGGCGCCTATATCTGCGGCGAAGAGACGGCGCTGTTCAACTCACTGGAAGGCCGGCGCGGCGAGCCACGCATGAAACCCCCGTTCCCGGTCACATCCGGGGCGTTCTACCTGCCCACGGTCATCAACAACGTGGAAACCATGGCGAACGTGCCGCATATCGTGCGCATGGGTGGTGACGCCTACGCCCAGATCGGCGCCCCGGCGTTCACCGGGCCGAAGCTCTTCTCGCTGAGCGGGCATATCGCCCGTCCAGGTGTGTATGAGGTGGCGACAGGCGGCACGCTGCGTGATCTCCTTGATCTGGCAGGCGGTGTAGCGGGCGGCCACTCGCTGCAAGCGGCGCTGGTCGGCGGCGCGGCGGGCGCGTTCATGACGTCCAGCCACCTAGATATACCGCTGCTGCCAGAGACGCTGGCGCCACTGGGGCTGACGATCGGCGCAGGCTCAGTGGTCGTGTTCAATGAGACCGTTGACATGTGGAATGTCACACGGCAACTCGCCGAGTTCTTCGCCGAGGAGTCGTGCGGCCAGTGCGTGCCGTGCCGTGTTGGCACCCAACGGCAAATGGAGATTCTGGAGCGCATGACGGCGGGTGAAAGCCGCCCTGGCGATGTCGCGCTGCTGCGGGAACTTGGAGCGGTAATGACAGACGCTTCAATCTGTGGATTGGGGCAGACCGCATCGAGCGCCGTCCTGAGCGCCCTCAACACATTCCCGCTGCCAGCGGGCGTGGGAGGTCATGATGCCTGAGCAGGTAACGTTGACGGTTGATGGCCAGCAAGTCACGGTTCCATCTGGAGCGACCTTGCTGGACGCCATCACAGCGTTGGGTATCGAGACGCCGACGCTCTGCTTTGATCCCAGCCTCACCCAGCCTAGCGCATGCCGGGTCTGTGTGGTGGAGCTGAAGGGAAGCCGCGTATTGACCCCTTCGTGCTCGCGCGCCGCGGAGAATGGCATGGAGGTGCTCACGGATTCGCCACGGGTGCGTCGGGCGCGCAAGGGCGTGATCGAGCTTCTCCAGTCGTCAGTGGATACCAGCCTGGCGGCGACTATCGGGAAATTCGCGCCGCGTTACGACGCCCAGCCGGACCGCTACGGAGGCGCTACCGTCGAGCAGCCACCGCGGGATTCGGACAACTGGCTCTATGTGCGCGACTATGCGCGGTGCATCCTCTGCTACAAATGCGTCGAGGCGTGCGGCTCGGATGTGCAGCATACGTTCGCGCTCACGGCCGCCGGTCGCGGCTTCGGCGCGCACATTGACACCGGATTCGACGTCCCGCTAGGAGAGTCACCGTGCGTCTATTGCGGCAACTGCGTGGCGGTCTGCCCCACAGGCGCGCTGCTGGGCCGCACCGAGTTCGAGATGCGCCGTGATGGAACCTGGGACGAATCGCGGCAGAAGGAGGTCGTTACAATCTGCTCCTACTGCGGTGTGGGGTGTGAGCTGGACCTGCATGTGCAGGACAACCAGATCGTCAAGGTGTCCTCGCCTCGCGAGAATTCGGTGACGCATGGCTTCCTCTGCGTCAAGGGCCGTTTCGGCTACGATTACATGCGTGGCGGAAGCAAGCGCCGGCAAAAAGCGCTTGCGGGACGGGATGAAGAGAGCTGAGTTTTAACGAAGCGACGGATGGGGCCAGCCGCTGGCGCCGGGTATCTCCGGTTCCATCGGCTGGCCATCGCTACGCCGCTACAGCAAAGTGCAGAAAGGTGTAGCATACAGCTGGCGATCAGGCATGCTCTGGCGAGCTATCGACCACAGTACGTCTGCTCAACCTTTTGCAGATTTGCTCTAACGAGGGCGGGAACGCTTTTCCTCTCCATTCCCCACCTTTATATCATCGCTCAGCCGGCCCTGCTCTACCAACCAGCGGGCAAAGACCAGACGCCGCTCCTCCAGCGTAAACTCGATCCATTCCGGGTGGCCGCAGAAACGCGCGCGTAACGCCGTGAGCTTCGCAAGTATCTCCGGCGTGAACTGCTCCTCTATGGCTGCCGCCCGCAACATCCGTTCCCGCTCCCGGCGTTCCCGCGCCATTCGCTCCCAGGGCAACATGTCCGGCCTCCTTCTCGTCATCTGCCATACCCGCGTCTTTCGTCCCTCCAGGGCGCTCAATACTGCTATGCGAAAAAATATCCAGTCCGCATCACCAGGACATCACAGCGACCGGCATTGGCCTCACGCCACTGTCACGGGCTTCCCGGCCAGGAATGCTCGAGGCCCCATCTTGCGGTCGCTCTGAAGCCCACATCGCTCGCCGTCTGCCTGGCTTGTGCAGTCTGGCGCCAGTGACGCGAATGTGATACCGATGTGCGTCAACCGCTCCGCGCTGTGACAATCCAGTGATACAGGCGGGCTATCCTCTCTCCATTCAGGAATCTCGGCCCATGGAGCAGGCGTAGAAAAACCAACCAGGCCTGCTTGGCGCAGGATCGGGCCAGCGGAAGTGGGGGAGATGTGAGGAAAATGGACAGGAGGCGTCCCATGGCCCACGTTCTCATTGCCAGTACTGAAACTCCGACCCGCGATGCGCTGGCCGCGCCGCTGCGTAAGGGGGGCCACTCCGTTGTCACAACCGCTGATGACGCGCTCGCGCTGGCCGCACTCAGGACAGTGGAAAGGCCGTTAGTGGCGATCCTGGATGAGCGGTTCGGCTTCCTGGCCGCCAATGCTATCCATGATCGGGCGGGCGGCGACACGCTTCTGTCACAGCGCGCTTATGTGCTCATCGCTTCTTCGCCCCAGGACGCCAGCGCCCTCACCGCCAGCGCGGTGGCCCTTGACGCTGTGATCCTGCCATTGCCTCACTCGATCCTGTCGCTCCTTGCGGCAGTGCAGGCCGCTGAGGACAGGCTCTACCAGCGCGCGGGCGAATGGCCAGCGGCGCCGGAGCCTCTGGAAGCTAGCGCCGCGACTGGCGCATCCATCGCTCTGCCTGTGAGTGAGGCGTGATGGGGCGCGGCGCCGTATTCAGCGCCGCCGCATCAACAGCGCCGCATCGCCACGGGCAACGCTCGCGCTACAGGGGATTGTGCGACTTCTTGGGCTGTTCGCGTGGCTTCACTTCAGCCCACTTCGCCCGGTAGACGCTCAGCAGCGACTCTACCAGATCCGCGCGCCGCTGATAGAGCCGCTTGGGCGTGCGCTTCTCGCAGCGGGCGAGCACGTAGGAAGTCATGATAGGCAGCGCGATGGTGCTATCAACGTAGGCGACGACGGCATTGGGCAGCATCTCCGGGTCAACCTTACCCCACGTCACCGCCTCGCTAGGTGTGGCGCCCGAAAGGCCACCTGTATCCGGTCGGGCGTCGGTGAATTGCACGAAGTAGTCGTGCCCTTTCTCCTCGACGCCCAGCACCTCCTGAAGCTGCGGCTCAGTCTGGAGGGCGAAGTTCTTGGGGCTGCCGCCGCCAAAGACGATGACCGCGCTTTCGCCGCCATCACGCTTGGCGTTATAAACGATCGCGGTGGTCTCAATGACATCCGCCTCGGTGTCACAGCCCACCTCATACCCGTTGGCGCGCAACGCGGCGATGTTCATGCCAATCGTCGAGTCCCCCGGACTTGATGTATAGACGGGCACGTCCGCGAGGTGCGCGGCGGAGAGCACTGAGCGGTATGGTAGGCCCAGCGCCCGCTCCCGCTCCAGGGTGTAGGCGCCCAGCCGGTAGTGCAGTTCCGAGGTGCTCATACGCCGCTGGAATTCAGGCGACTCGAGGCAGCGATACAGGAAGGCGTCTGTCTGGAGCAGCACATCGTAATCAAACACGATGTCATAGATGCGCACCACTTTCTCGCGATGCAGCGCCAGATCGTCAAAGACGGGGCCGGCCTGATAGAGCTGATGCCCAAGTGAGCGGTGCATATCATGATAGAGATTCGCGCCCGTGGAGACGATCCAGTCAACAAAGCCCGCCTCGATGAGGGGCACAATCGCCGCGTAGCCCAGCCCGGCGGGCGTGAGCGCGCCCGAGAGGGTCAAGCCCACGGTTACATTGGGACGCAGCACCTTCTGGGTCATGAGCTGGCAGGCTTCACTCAAGCGCGCGGCGTTGTAGGCGAAGAAAAATTGATCTACCAGATCGGCGACACTTAACTCCGCAGGTATAGGTTTTGGCTGCAACAAACGCCCTGATGCCATTTTTCAATTTCTCCATATGATGCTCGTTACGCCGCGAATCGCCTGCTCAGCGCGCAGTCTGGGCTATAAGGCACAATGGCTAGTGTACACTGCATGAGGCTGTCTGTGCAAAAACAGCGCATAAAAACGCCTCTCCGTTCTCACGTTCCCCCCGCCTGAAAAGCCAGGGAGTATGGCGCGATGGCATGCGCCCCGTAGCGCGACAAGCCGGACGTCAAAGAACGACATCTAGCTTATGGTCCAGCGAAAACCGGCGCTGATAGACGCGAAAGAGAAAATGATCCCATATCTTGTTCATGGTTTGTTCAAAGTATCATGATTATAGCGGTCCGGTTATAGACAGATACTGGCGACGCCATATGCTCTGGATGGCTTGGACAAATAGCCTCCAGAGAAAGAAATACCCTTGGAGGAAGCCATTCATGCGTCATTCGACATTACGCCAGATCGCGATGGAGGCTGACACACGGGGGCGCGCGTTCAGCGCAGGCTCCGCGGCCCAGACCGCTGTCCACGAAGTCGCGCTGGTCAGCCTCCGGCTGGCGCTGGCGGAGAGTGACCAGCCACGCGCCTGGGAGCGGGTGGCGCTGACGCTGGCTAACCAGGGCGCCCGGCTCCCCATAGACGCGCTGGGCGGCGCCGATCAGGCGCGCTGGCGGCTGGCGCTGCTAGCGGAGCTGCCCGAGATCACCGGCTTCTCGTCCTTTCAGGATGTCGCGGACCTGATCGGCGATACCATCAATGTAGGCGCGCCACGCTACAACAGTGGGGACATTCGCGGCTGCGCCGCGCTCTACTGGATGATTATCCGCCTGATCTGCGAGACGCCCGCCACACGCGGCTTCTCCGGCTACGCTCGCCTTCAGGGGAACCTCAGGCCACTGGCGGAGGCTGAAGCGCATGCCGGAACGATGAGCCAGACCGAGGCCGACGCCTGGGCGTGGGAGCTACGGCATGCGCTTGACGCCACGGCGCGGGTCGCCACGCCATGACATCCTGCTAGGGATGAGCGAATACTGATGTCTCTTCCACCACAGAAAAGCCCTGATCGCGCAGCGACTGGATGAGTTGGTCGCAATGCTCGCGGTTGCGCGTCTCCAGCGTCAGCGATACCTCCACATGCTGGATTGGAGCGTGCGGCGCGGCGCGATGGTGGGCGACATCAAGCACATTGGTGTTCTGCTCAGCGATGATGGAGAGCAGCCGCAGCAGTTCCCCTGGACGGTCTATCAGGAGTGTGCGCAGCGCCAGGTAGCGTCCCTGGATGGCGAGTCCGTGAGCGATGAAGCGGCCTACGAGGTTCATGTCTATATTGCCGCCGCTCAACACGACCGCCGTGCGCATCCCCGGAAGCGCGATCGCGCCGGAGAGCAGCGCAGCCGCGGCGGCCGCGCCAGCGCCTTCCACCACCAGCTTGCCGCGCTCCATCAGCAGCAGCACCGTGCGGATGATGTCATCATCCTCGACGGTGACCACCGCATCCACCAGCTTGCGGGCGATGGCGAATGTGCGCTCGCCTGGCGCCTTGACGGCGATACCGTCAGCGACTGTCGAGAGTGTTTCCAGCTTGATGAGATGGCCCGCCGCCAGCGAGTCGCGCATGGCCGCCGCGCCCGCCGCTTCCACGCCAATGATGCGCACATCAGGCTTCAGCGCCTTGACCGCTATCGCGATGCCAGAAATCAGCCCGCCGCCACCAATTGGGGCCACAATCGCCTCAACATCCGGCAGGTCGGTGAGGATCTCCAGCCCCACGGTTCCCTGTCCGGCGATGATGTCAGGATCATCGAAGGCATGGATATAGATCGCGCCAGTCTCGGCCTGAATCTCGCGGGCCCGTTCGTAGGCGTCGTTATATGTCGCGCCTGCCAGGATTACATTCGCGCCATAGCTCTCCGTAGCGGTGATCTTGGCCAGCGGCGCGGTCGTGGGCATAACAATCGCGCACGAGATGCCCAGCGCGCGGGCGGCGATGGCGACACCTTGCGCATGGTTGCCCGCTGATGCCGCGATAACGCCGCGCGCTCTCTCCTCGGCGGTGAGCCGCGAGAGCTTGTACGTCGCGCCACGCACTTTGTACGAGCCGGCGCGTTGAAGATTCTCGGCCTTGAGATAGACCGTCGCGCCAGTCATCGCGCTGAGCGTGCGCGAATGGAGCAGCGGCGTGTGATACACGTGCGGCCGCACGATGTCCTGGGCGCGCCAGACATCCTGAATCGTTGGCGCGCGCATATCCTCCGCGCCCGCCTCATCGGATGGGACAGCGCCGGTGGGTGTGGCAGCCTCAGGCTCCGAGGCCCCGTCGCGCTCTCGGGCGGACCTGGCGACGCGTGAAGCGCTATTGGATGAAGTGGATGGTGTATGGGATGCGCTCATAGAACAGTGTCCTCGTTGACCCGCATGAACGCCGCGTTTCACCAGACGGCAGATGCCATGAAACACAAACGGCGTTTTGAGCGTCTATCTTGTTAAATATGCTAGCACACTTTGTGGGGCCAGGTGGACTGGATGCGCGTAGTGGCCTCACATGAGAAAACGCCGGCAAGGAGCCGGCAGCCACGGCGCTGAGCCGCGTTCCGCCAGGCCGTCCGCATGCGCGAGCGCGCTCATAAGGAGAATACGCGATGGCTGGCATGAGCGGTCATGAACGCGCGCCTGATCCCTCGCCCGCCTTACCCCCTGCAGCTTCCGTCCGCCCAGAAGAAGCGGATTCGGGGCAGTGGCCCGCGTCAGCGCCACGAACCGCTCTGGCTACGCGCGTCCTGGCGATCACCTTTGTGCGCCAGGTGATAGTGATCGCGGCGCCAATCATCACATACGCCTTGTTCCTTGTTCTGGCGATCGCGCCCGTGGCGGCGCTACTCGCCGCTCTCTGGGCGTCGGGATCGGCGCTCGTCTCCCTGGCGCGGCTGGTCATGCTGATACAGGCCGGACAGGCGCTGAGCAGCCCGGCGACACCAGCGCTCCTGGGCGCGCTGGATACCGCCGCGCGCGCGGGCTTTCTCGCCATAGACTATCTAGCGCTAATCTTCGCGCTGATCACACTAATGGCGGGCCTGTTTGGCCGGGGCTGGGGGCGGTTGTTCGTCCTGCCCGGCGCGGTCTTTAGCGTGACAGCGCTGGCGCTGATGGTGATTGGCGCGCTGGTCGCGGCTCCGCTGGCGAATGAGCTTTCCATGCCCGCCGCGTGGCTGGTGCCCCTGATGCTCTATGCGCTGATTGACGCGGCTCTGGTAAGCGCCGTCTTTGTGGACCTCAGGCAGACACGCTCACCCAGCGCGACTGGGCGCCACCGCGCCGCGAGACAGCGACGCGCGGCGCCCCAACCGCCCAGGGAATCAGGCCCAGCGCCAGCGCGGGAGGATGGCTCTCCGCGTGAGACGGCTCAGGAGCGCTCTTGAGTCGCCAGGCCGATGAGCTTATAGACCAGCTTCGCGGCGATCACCGGGCTCGTGTGGCTTTCCTGGAGTGGCGAAAGCTCAACGACATCACAGCCAATGATCGTCTTGCTGCGCGCGACCTCCGTCAGCAGGTCCATGGCGTCATACCAGCCAAGCCCACCGGGCTCAGGCGTGCCTGTGCCGGGGAGCAGCGATGGATCGAAGGCGTCAACATCGAAGGTGACATAGACCTCGTCTGAGAGCGCGTTGACCACCTCCGCGATCCATCCCCGGTCGCCGCGTGTCTGGCGCCCGTGAATGTCCGCGGCGAGCCACATGGGCAAATTGCGCTCCGCCACAAGCTCCGCCTCAGGCTCGCTGAAACTGCGGATGCCAACCTGCGCGGTACGCGGGCAGACATCCAGGACGCGTCGCATGATAGTGGCCGCGCCATGCGTCGCTCCCTCATACTCGTTGCGCAAGTCAGCGTGGGCGTCGAACTGCAGGACGCTCATGCCGGAATAGCGGCGGGCGAACGCGCGGATGACGCCTATCGAGATCATGTGATCACCGCCAAGCGTCACGACGAACTTTCCCCGGTCAAGCAGCGCCCCGGTTACAAGCTCCGTGCGATTGGCCATCGCTTCCGCGTCGCCATTGACAATCTCCACCGCGCGCAGGGTATGGATGCCAACACGATAGGGCGAGCGCCGGAGCTCAGTGTCGTAAACTTCCAGATTACGCGAGGCGTCAATGATGGCCCGCGGCCCCTCGCGCGTGCCGGGCTGGTAGCAGGTCGTGCCATCGAACGGGACCGAGGCGATAACGACCCGCGCCGTGTCAAAGTCGGTGTATTCAGCGTCCAGATGCATGAAGCAACGCTCAGGCGCGAGCGCCTCGCCCAGTTCTGGCAGCGTGGTGTGGTTGGTCACAAGTGACTCCTGTAAGGTGAACATGCGGATAGATGACGGACCAAGTTGTTGACACTCCGCACGGGCTGAAGCCCGGCGGATTCTCGGTTCGACGCCGTAGCCTACGCCACGACTCCCCGAAGGGCCTGCCCGGCCCATTAGATGTTGCGCGCCGCGTTCTCGTCGCGGTCCAAGACCAGCTCACATGAGGGACAGACATGGGCGCCTACGCTCAAAGATTTGGGAATGCGCGTTCCACAGCCGCTACAATCCTGGCTGGTGTACTGGGCGGGTACAGCGACAACCCGATGCCCGGCGCATACTGCCTTGGCTTCGAGGATGGAACGGAATTGCGCCCAGCCCGCATCACTGATGCTCTTGGCTAGGCGCCGGTTCCGTACCATGGTGGCGATCCGTAAATCTTCGAGATAGATGATGTCAGCGCGGTGTGCAAACACATCCTCCATTATACGCTTACACGCTTTCACATCGCGCAGCCGGATGGGCGTGGGTCGTATGAGAGGAAGGAAGAAGGAATACAAACCTCGTCGTGAAGTCGCGACATCACCTCATTCCGTTCGGCATGGGAGCGGCCCAATGTGGTAAACTAGAACGTTGAGCGCCCCCGAATTGCGAGCTTTGCTTCTTCTGAAGGTTGGTAAGCGCGTCTTGCCCTTTGGACTGTAGGGTTGATTCACACCGGTGGCGTTGTGACGCGCGATGTGCGCGATCCCCGTGAGAGCGGGGCTCCCGAGTTAGTCGGGAATGATGATGAAGAGAGATTGGGTAGGCGGCATGTGGGTCGCGCCCAGCTCAAAAGCGATTGGATTGGTGTTCGCAGGTGATTGAAGGAGCCAGTGTGGCGACGCGCGTGTATGTGGGGAATCTGCCCTACTCTGCAAGTGATGAGCAGCTCCGCGAGTTGTTCCAGGTGTATGGAGAAGTAACTGAGGCGGCGGTAATGCGCGATCGCTCCTCGGGGTTGAGCAAAGGCTTCGGGTTCGTTCAGATGCCCGACGCGGAAGCCGCGCATCAAGCGATTTTGTCCCTTAACGGCACGATGATGAGTGGGCGGACAATTCATGTGAATGAGGCGGAGGAGCGCGCGCCAAAGCGCGAATTCGCCGAGCGTCCGCCGCGTCGGGAATACGAGGAGCGCCCGCCTCGCCGTGAGTATGGTGAGCGCCCGCCTCGTCGCGAATACGAGGAGCGCCCGCCTCGCCGTGAGTATGGTGAGCGCCCGCCTCGTCGCGAATACGAGGAGCGCCCGCCTCGTCGCGAGTACGGCGAGCGTCCACCGCGTCGCGAATACGAGGAGCGCCCGCCTCGTCGCGAGTATGGTGAGCGTCCACCGCGTCGCGAATACGAGGAGCGCCCGCCTCGCCGCGAGTATGGCGAGCGCCCACCGCGTCGCGAGTATGGCGAGCGTCCGCCGCGTCGGGAATACGAGGAGCGCCCGCCAAAGCGCGAGTATGGCGAGCGCCCGCCTCGTCGGGAATATGGTGAGCGTCCACAGCGTCGCGAGTATGGTGAGCGCCCGCCTCGCCGCGAGTATGGCGAGCACCCGCCTCGTCGCGAGCGGCAAGGCTTTGGCGAGCGTGGAGACGCCGGCGAGCGTGGGCGACGCCCACGGCGCGACGAGCGTCATTACCGCTCGTTTACCGACGCCACCTCTTTCGATGAGGATGACAACGAGTAGCGCCAGGCGCGGCTTTCCGCGCCACGCATAAATGGTGAGTCCGCCAGTTTCCTTTCTCAGGCGCTGGCGGACTCACTGTTTTTTTATAGGCGGAACGCGCTCTCTCGCAAAGCGCGCCGGAAGTTAGCGCGCAGTGGGCTGGTCATTTACCGCGCTATCGAGCGCATGCTGAGCATGGGTTGAAGCGCCAAGCACCCGCTCCGCCGCCATGGTATGGCTGCACGCCCCATGATCGGCGAAGAAACGGCAATCACACGACCATGTGCCGTGATCGTAGTGGATCGTGTGCGTATCATTCTCACCCTGGAAGGACGCCTCGAACTGGCTGAACTGGATGCGCTCAGGCTCCAGGGCGTACTGCTTGGCTTTGGCTATCTTGCCAATCATGCTTGAGGAGTACATTGGTTGTCGCTCCTGTTTCGTTGAAAAGCCTTTAAGCGACCGGCGTTGGATGGTGAAGCTGAGTGGCGCTGAAGACGGTGTACTGAGTAGGGCGTCCGGCCACCGCCCCGTCTCCCCCTGAACCGTCCGCGCTCTGACGCGCTCTGTCGTTTCGTGATCGAACCTGGTGTCGCCAGGTTCCTTGCTGGATCTCGCCTAGACAACGTCGCTGGATTGGGCGCGCCCGATTGTCCTGCGCTGAAGCGGCGCGGACATGATCACCAGTCCGCTAGCCATTGGAATAGACAAAAGGCGCTGTAGACGAAAGCCGTCTCAGCGCCTCAGCTTTACGATGCGCGCACGGACACGCGCCCACCGTGGCAAGACTCGTGTGTTTTCCGTGCGAATTCGCATCAGGGGGCCTCCTTATGAGATGTCTTTTCTGACCGGAGCGCCTTCTGTTTGTTTGTGTGTGTGAGGGTAGTGTACCATGAGAATGTGAGGTACGTCCAGAGCGGATTGGACCAGGGCATTGCGCCGCCAAAGCGCATAAAACCAGGAAGGATAGGCGTCATGGCCGATTTTTCGCCAGCGAGGACGCCTGACGCGGCGTCGAAAATGGGCGCTGAGCGTGAGGCGTCGTTGGCGCTTCAGACAGTCGCGGCTCCACAGGCGCCTATCGCTGAAAGCCTGGACGCGCATGCGCGCGAGCGGCTCGCCAGCCGGCTGCGCGCCGCGCTGGGGGCTGAATGCGTTCTTTCTGACGCTACTGATCTGCTGAGCTATGGATATGACGCCAGTCCGCTAGAGGGCGCGCCGGACCTGGTCGTGTTACCCGCAACACCCGAAGCGGTCGCCACCGCCGTGCGGCTTGCGATGGAGGCGGGAGCGCCGGTAGTAGCGCGTGGATCAGGCACAGGCCTTTGCGGCGCGGCGATTCCGACCCGTGGCGGCGTGGTTATCTCCACCGCGCGCATGAACCGCGTCCGTCTGATAGATCCCTTGAACCGGCGCGCGGTCGTCGATCCGGGAGTCATCAATCTGGCGCTCTCTGAGGCGGCCCGGCCTTACGGACTCTACTACGCGCCCGACCCGGCCAGCCAGCGTATCTCGACCATAGGCGGCAATGTCGCCACCAACGCGGGCGGGCCACACTGCCTGGCCTCAGGAGTCACGGCGAATCACGTGCTGGCCGCGCAGGTCGCGCTGCCCGGTGGTGAGCTGGTGTGGCTCGGCGCGGAAGATGGCGCCACTGGGACAGTGGGGCTGGACCTGCTCGGCGCGATCATTGGCTCAGAAGGAACTCTGGGGATCGTCACACAGATCGCGGTCCGCCTGCTCCCCTTGCCGGAGAGCGTTCGCACCCTGCTGGCCATCTTTCCTGATATCGCCACAGGCTCGAACACAGTTTCAGCGATCATTGGCGCTGGAATCGTCCCAAGCGCGCTGGAAATGATGGACCGTGTCATCTGCCAGGCAATCGAGCGCGCGTTCCACGCTGGCTACCCCGAAGACGCGGGCAGTGTGCTGCTGATCGAAGTTGACGGCGCGCGTGAGCAGGTTGAAGCGCAAAGCGAGCGCATCGCCGCCCTCTGCGCGGCGGGGGGCGCGCGCGAGGCGCAGGTGGCGCGCTCGGAGGCAGAGCGAGCGGCGCTCTGGGCTGGGCGCAAAGGAGCCGCCGCCGCCCTCGGCCAGATCACCACCAGCTTCTACCTGCAAGACGCCGTCGTGCCGCGCTCGCGTCTGCCGCGCATCATGGAACGGATTGAGGAGATTGGACAGGAGTACTCACTGCTCATTCCGAATGTGTTTCATGCGGGCGATGGCAATCTTCACCCCAATATGTGCTTCGACCGTCGCAAGCCAGGCGATATCGAGCGTGTGATCCGCGCGGGAAATGACTTGCTGCGGGCCTGCGTGGACCTCGGCGGCATCGTCTCTGGCGAGCACGGCATCGGGCTGGAGAAGCGCGACGCCATGCCCTATGTCTTCAGCGCGCGCGATCTGGCGGCGATGGCGCGGCTGCGGCTGGCTTTTGACCCGCGCGAGCTCTTCAATCCTGACAAAATTTTCCCGGCGAGCGCATCCTGTCTGGAGGCGCGCGCGCCCTACGTCGTGGCGAGCGGGCTGGGCGCGGGCGAGAACGCCTGGTTCTGTTGAGCCTGCGCCCGCCAACTCACTGAAGTGGCACAATCGCCAGCCACGCGCCTGGGCCCTTGGGATTCACCTCTGGCAAGCCGCTCGCTCCGGGCGGCGTCACAACTGTGGCGCTCACCGACTGGGTGACGGGTGGATGCTGATCTGGCGCGCCATCGCGCACTTCAACGCCAAAGATGTAATTTCCAGGCTTTGTCGGGTCAAGGTAGATCGGCCACGTCTGCGCCACGATGGTCTGGCCTGGCAGCCAGTCCACCGGCGGCAGCCAGTCCTGTGTGAGCGACTCGTCAATCACTATGCGGCTACCGCCATTGGGCGGCGTCAGCGATACCACCACGGTCTGTGGCGCGGTGATGGGGCGCGCGACACGCCAGTACGTCGTCACGGTCAACTCCGCCTGCGTCACCGAGACACGCGGAGGATTCACCGAATACCCAACAAGCCGCAAGCCACCAGCGAAACGCACATCCACAGGCTGCGCACCCGCCAGCGAGGTGGCGTAGGCGAAAGAATAGAACGATTGCGGCAGCCGCAACGCGCCCGCGCCTGGATCACGCCGCAAGAGCAGATAGCCATCATTAGCCGTCACGACCTGGAAATCGCCTGACATCACCGTTTTGACCACCGCGCTGACATAGCCCGCCGGACTGGTAAACGGGTAGTAGTCCCCACCGCTAACATCCAGGAACACGTATTCAGCGCTTGACGCGCCAGAGGGAAACTGGTAGATGGCGGCCCGCTGGCTCACATGCGGCGCCAGCGTGGATTGCGCGCTGACCGAAGCGCCAGCCGGAATCCGGGCGGCGATGGCTTCGCCGAGCTGGTCATGAGCGGTCACAGTTGGCCAGCCGTGGCGCACGGTAAGCTGCTGATAAATGCGGGTCGTCTGTGGGGTCAGGCCAGCAATTAGCGCCGGAACGAGCGCAACCGCCAGCACGATCTGCGGACGCGCGAGGCCGGCCAGCCAGCGCGGCGCGCCCCTGCGTGACAGCCGGGTCCGCGCCACACCGAACCACCCCGACACCAGTGGCGCGATCCACGCCATCGCGTCAATCGAGGCCACAATCAGGACCGCCGCGATATCGGTGTTGTATTGATACCCGCCGCTATGCATGAGCGGATCGCTACTCAGAAAGTTGAGCGCGACCGATGGGAGCGCGAGCGCGGCTATCCACGGGGCAAGCAGCGGCAGAAACCCATACGGCGCGAGCAGCTTGACTAGATACGAGCGGCGCAAGGGATCATGCCACAGGCTCGCCACTGTGGAGACTGGATTGTTCAGCAGGGCGGGAAGCAGGTATGTTATACGTCCTGACACAGGCGAGTGACCAAGCGGGCTGAATATCCGCATCAGGGCGAGCGCCAGCAGCAGCGTCAGCGCGCCAGCGGCGGTAATGCCCAGGCCAAGACGCCAGCGGCGGTGAATCAGCGCCACGAAGAGACCGATGGCCATCACATCGAGTGTCATCGTCTCTTTGCAGAGGAGCGCCAGCCCTAAACAGATCACCAGCGCCCGGTACTTCCGTGCCGTCAGGAAGTAGAACGCCCAGAGCAGAATGGTGGCGGCCAGCGTCTCCGGGTGAAAATCATCAATCAGCGCCGCGATGATCGGGGGATACGCCAGAAATAGCCCCGCGAACGCCACGCCCCACCAGGGATTCCGCAGCCGCCGTGCCGCCAGCATCCAGATCGGAATAGCGCCTGACGCGACCACCACAGCCTGAAGCGTCAGCAGCGCGTTGACGCTTGGCCAGACGAGATACAGCAGGCTCAGCGGAATGAGGATGGGCTCGAAGTGGATGGCGAAACGTGAGGTGGCGAGGGGCGAGGACCCACCGAGACAGTTCACATCAGTGACCGGATTACAGATTGTCTCGATCATGAAATGACCGTGGATCGTGTTCCACAACACCTGATCCATGATGCCCAGGTCTTCGGCGTGTGTCGCGAACGTGGCGTTGCGGCCAATCATGTAGAGGCTCAGGACGATCGCGTACCCTATCGCCATGAAGAGCGTTATCTCAAGCGCGACGCGGCCACCCAGGCCCATGTCATACGGCTCCCCCGCCGCCTCATGCCGGATAATCCAGCCCCACAAGCGGCGAAAGGCGCCTTGGTGACGAGCCGGTTGGGTCTGCTGGGCGATCATGCGTCGCACGCTCCTCATCAAAGGTCAGCCGAACGGATATACCGGGCGCTCTTCCGGGCGCGCCTGAGGTATTGTTGGGGCGCGCGCGCGCTGGCGTCAAGCGGTCATGGACCTGCGGGCGCTTGGACGCCCGCTTCCGCGCAAGCCGCGACGATCATGCGATGCCCTATAATCGGTGTAGCGCGCGACGGGCGCGACAAGCCATGATCTTAAAACTGGACGTGTGTAGTTTGTGAGGATAGCGTGAAGAGCCCCCAGACCGAGCCGGCGAACCGATTTTTGCGCGCCTGCCTGCGCCTGCCCACCGACCGGACGCCGGTCTGGTACATGCGCCAGGCGGGGCGCTCGCTGCCTGAGTTTCGAGAGGTGCGCAAGCGCCATTCCTTTTTCGAGGTCGCCAGCACGCCGGCGCTTTGCGCGGAGGTGACGCTGCAACCAGTGCGGCGGCTAGGGGTAGACGCCGCGATCCTGTTCTCGGATATCGTCGCGCCACTCGTCGCGATTGGTCTGGACATCCAGCTCGTAGAGGGAACTGGCCCCGTCACCGCGCGCCCCATCCGTGAGCGCGCTGACCTCGAGGCGCTGCGCCCGCTTGACCCGGAGCGTGATATGTCCAGCGTGCGCGAAGCGATCGGCATGCTGCGCGAGGCGCTGGCCCCCACGGACACCGCGCTCATCGGCTTCGTCGGCGCGCCATTCACCCTGGCGGGCTATCTGGTGGAAGGGAAGCCCTCACGCGATTTCGTGCGCACGAAGCGCATGATGTTCGACGAGCCAGAGCTTTGGGACGGCCTGATGCGGCGACTGACCGAGATAGTCCTGGACTTTGGGCGGGGGCAGATCGCGGCGGGCGCGCAGGCGATCCAAATCTTCGATAGCTGGATTGGCGCGCTCGGTCCGCGTGAATACGCCCGTTTCGTCCAGCCGCATATGCGCCGTCTCTTTGACGGCCTGCGCGCCCCCAGCGTCCCGGAGGTCCCGCGGATTCATTTCGGCACCGGGACAGGCACGCTGCTGGAGCTGATGGCGGAGGCGGGCGGTGATGTTATCGGCCTTGACTGGCGCGTCAATCTTGATGAGGCATGGGCGCGGCTCGGCGGGCCGGAGCGCGTATCAGTCCAAGGGAATCTGGACCCCGTGACGCTCATGACGTCATGGGAAACCGTGCGCGCGGAAGCGGAAACCGTCCTTCGACAGGCGGCGGGCCGGCCAGGTCACATCTTCAACCTGGGGCACGGCATACTTCCCGAGACTGACGCCGCCCAGCTCGAGCGCCTGACGGGATTCATCCATGAATTCAGGATGTGAGGCGCGTGCAAAAAGACACGCCGAGCCAGCCGGGTAGGCGCGCCTGTCGCCGCACGCCCGGCTGGTCGTATCCGGTGGGTTGTCGCCGCCTTCGCGTGTTCCTAGTAGCCCTGGGCGGCTGCCTTGAGGCGGGCCTTGCGGGCCTTGCGCTCGCGGGCGTCAGCCTTGCGCTTGCGCTTCACACTGGGTGGCTCATAATGCTGACGGCGCTTGGCCTCCGACAGCAGGCCGTCCTGCTGCACCCGGCGCGTGAACTTCTTCAGGGCAACCTCAAATGAGTCGCCCTCTTTGATGATGACCTCACTCACAGCTCAACGTTTCGCGGCCCATGGCTCTCCGCGCCACCTCCAGGCCGCGCGCTCCTTTCTGCGGACGCTACAACCACACCATATCAGCGACCAGGCGCCACACAGCGGGCGTGAGGCGACGCCTCACCACACATGCTGGCGAACAGGCCGCATCAGACTATAGTGTATCACAGCGCGCATAGATGCGGGCCCACGAATCCACGAATCTCCGCAAACGCGCTCGCAGCGCCGTTTTCCCCCGCGCCCCACGCGGGCACAGCAAACGGGCCGCGCCTTTGCGCGCCGGTGGTGTACAATGCCAGAGCCGCGCCCAATCGCGCGGGGCGGCGAACAGACTGAGGCGCTGTCAGGTTGGAAGAGGCAAGACGGGAAGCGATGACCATCAACGACGCGCAAGCTGATACTCCAGACCTGCTGGCGGGCCTGAACGAAGAGCAGCGTGACGCGGTCACGACAACCGAGGGACCGCTGCTTGTGCTGGCCGGCCCTGGCAGCGGCAAGACGCGCGTCATCACCCACCGCATCGCGTATCTCGTCCAGGAGCGCCACGTCCTGCCGTGGAATATCCTGGCTGTCACCTTCACCAACAAGGCCGCGCGCGAGATGCGCGACCGGATGGAAAAACTCATCGGCGACAAATCGAAGGATCTGGCGCTCGGCACCTTCCACTCAATCTGCTCGCGCGTGCTCCGGCGCGAGGCCCAGCGCGACGCGCTGGGGATCAGCGGCGCGTTCAGCATCTATGACGACGATGACCAGATCAAGCTCGTCGGCCAGATCCTCGACGAGATGAACCTTGACAAGAAGCAGTTCAGCCCGCGCATGATCCACGGCTCCATCTCCCGCGCCAAGAACGCGCTGATGGGGCCGCTCCAGTTCGCCGAGCAGGTCAACCGCTACACCGAGGAGATCGCCGCGCGGGTCTTCAAGCGCTACGATCAGGCGCTGCGCGAGCGTGACGCGGTGGACTTCGACGATCTGATCCTGCTCACCTACCAGCTCTGGCGGCGCAGCCCTGACATCCTCAAAGCCTACCAGCGGCGGTACAAGTACCTGCACGTGGATGAGTTCCAGGACACGAATAAGGCGCAATATGAGCTCGTGCGCCTACTGGCGCAAGGGACACCGGAGACACCAGGCCACGGCAATATCTGTGTGGTGGGGGATGACGATCAAAGTATCTATGGCTGGCGCGGCGCCATCCCTCTGGTCGTGCGCGACTTCCAGACTGACTTTCCCACAACCCGCACGGTGCTGCTGGAGCAGAACTACCGCTCGACGCAGGTCATCCTCGACGCCGCCAGCCAGGTCGTGCGGCGCAACACGAAGCGCGCTGACAAGACGCTCTGGACACAACGCGCTGGTGGCGAGAAGATCACGCTGCACGAGGCCTACAACGAGGAAGAGGAAGCCAGCTACGTCGTGCATGAAGTCCGGCGGCTGGAAGGACGTAGTGAGGCGCAACCGCGCGATGTCGCGGTGATGTACCGCACCAACGCCCAGTCCCGCGCGCTGGAAGAGCAGTTCATGCGCGCGAAGGTGCCGTATGTCGTAGTCGGCAGCCGCAAGTTCTATGACCGCAAAGAGATCCGCGATGTGCTCGCCTATCTGCGCCTGCTCTACAACCCGCTTGACCAGGCCGCCCTGGAGCGCGTCATCAACGTCCCCAACCGCAAGATCGGGCCGAAGACGCTTGCGGAGTTCCTCTCTTGGGCGCGCGCCAACGATCTGGCGCCCTTTGACGCGCTGGCGCGCATCGAGGAGCATCCGACGCTGGCGACGGCGGGCAAGCGCGCGCTGGCTTCCTTCGCCGCGCTGATGGCCAACCTGCGCGCGCTGGCGAAGGAGCAGCCCTTGCCCAGCCTGATTGATTTCCTGCTGGCGCAGAGCGGCTACGCGGCGGCCCTGCGCGACGGGACCGAGGAGGGCGAGGAGCGCTGGCGCAACGTGCTGGAGCTGCGGCGCGTGGCCGAAGACTTCGCCCAGATCGAGCCGGAGACGGCGCTGGCGCTCTTCCTGGAGCAGATGGCGCTGGTGGGTGGCGCCGACACGACCCAGGCGGGCGAAGATGGCCCGCTCGCGCAGGAGCGGGACCCCAACGCGGTGACTCTCATCACGCTGCACGCCGCCAAGGGGCTGGAGTTCCCGGTGGTCTTTCTGGTCGGGATGGAAGAGGGCATCCTGCCGCACGCGCGCTCGCTGGAGCGCCAGGACGAGCTGGAGGAGGAGCGGCGGCTGGCGTATGTGGGCATCACGCGGGCCATGCGCCGGCTCTACCTGGTGCGGGCCTACCGGCGCACGTTCTATGGCGGCGCTAGCATCCAGGAAGCCTCGCGCTTCCTCGATGAGATCCCGGCTGAGCTGTTGCGCGTCACCCATGAGCGCCCGCCAAGAGACGGTGTCTCCACGACGACCGGCGAGACGCGCCCGCGAGGGGAGCCACCCGCCTGGAGCGCACGTACCGCCGCGCCCGCGCCGCGCCCGGCCATGTCCGCCCTTCCGCCTTCTGGGTCTGACGCGCCCGCGCGACTTGAGGTTCCCGCCGCGCCTGCGCCCGCGCAGAACCTGGAGCCAGGCGACAAGGTGATGCACCGCCTCTTCGGGCGCGGGCTAGTGCTCAAAGTGAGCGCAGCGGGCGGAACGACCACGGTGGATGTGCTGTTCGATACGGCGGGCCGCAAGACGCTCGACGTCGCCTATGCGCGGCTGGAGCGCCTATGAGTGAGGCGTGCGCGCGAATTTACGGAAAATTCCCGATGTTTCCTGACGCCACGCTACTTGACCAGCGCTTGTCGCTGTGCTACCCTACGCCGTAACATGCGCTCAGCATTGCCACATCAATCACGCGGGGAAGTGGACTATCAGCCGCTCCCTCACGCCGACGAGAGGATATTCCAGATATGGCGCAGCAACCCAACGAGAAAGAGTTGCTCAAGCTCCAGATTCAGGCGTATGAGTTTTACGCCGGGCTGATTGACCGGGCAGTCACGGCTGGAGCGCACGAAGCGGTGATGCCCAAGTGGGACGAGCAACGCGCGGTCGAATATAAGCGGCTGGCCGATCAACTGCGTGAGCGGCTCGCGGAGATCGAGCGGGAAGAATCCGCGGCGGAAGCTCCCGCCGCGCGCTAGGGCCTGAGCGAAACTGTGGAGCTTGACGTGTGGGTGTATGGTATTGTTGTTAAACGCTGAACCAGACAGTGAATTGTGATCTGACGCGTGTTATGGTGTCATTGTGGATCGGGCGAATGGAAGGCCAGGGATCCCAACATGAGGCGATGAAGCCTCAAGCGATTGGCCAGCGTAGAACGCGCTAACGTTCGTGCCAGTTTGTCGCGACACGATGGCCGTAGCGCCTCTCGTCTGAGCGTGACGGCTTCCCCCTAAAGTGGGTTTTAGCCGTTGCGGGCCGGGCGAGGTGATATCTGAAGCGTCCATCCAGAGTTCACAAACTCTCAGAAATCAGGTGAAACATCCTGGTTTAACGTGTCGGGCGTTATCCAGACTGAGAGGATAGGCGCCGGACGCCTCAGTACAATCGCCGCCGAAAGCGCCAGCGAGGAGAATGAGGATGGCAGCACGATTCGCCGGAACAACCCGGCTCAGTAACATCATTCAGATGGTGACGATCTCCAGACAGACAGGCATCCTCCGCGCGACCCGTAGCCAGAATGGCTTGCGGGAAATGGGGCAGATACGCTTCATCCAAGGTGAGCCTGTATCCGCTCTGCTCGGCTCGCTCACTGGCGGCGCCGCGCTCAACGCGCTCAACGTCTGGGGCGAATGTATGTACGCATTCGATGAGAGCGAGAGCGACATGGACATGTCCACCTTCGATCCCACGCAACCCATGCCCGCGCCGCCATCTCCCATACCGCCAGCGGGGACCGAGTCGTCCTGGCCATCCTATGGATACCCCTCCACCTCCTCACTTAACGGCTTTTCTCCCGCGCCATCAGATTTCGGTTCTTCCAACCCAAGCGACTCTCTCAACTCCTACGTAACCAATCCATCGGCCCCCATGTCCTCGCTCTACGGCGCCTACGGCCAGCCCGATGTTCTCCCGCCTGATCAGCAGACTCCTTATTCAGGCGCTCCTGCCACGGCGACGACGCCACTGCGTCCAGAGCAGCTTGCCGCGCGCCCACGGCGTACGACCCCTTCCATGAACGTTGACCAGCTTCCACTCGACCGCAGGGAGCGGATGGTCTTACTGCTGGTAGACGGGCAGCGCACGGTCATGGACCTCGTCCGTCTGACCCGAAGGAATGAGGGAGATCTCTACGCGGTGCTCAATCATTTGAGGATACTGGGACTCGTGACGATTTAGGCGCCTCTGTGGCGCTCGATACGTTACAATAGTGTGGTCCAGGAACGCATCCAGGCGCATCCCGCCCACAAGTTTCGCCTTTCCGCGAAAAGCCGGGGGCGGGTTCCGATGGATGCGACGTCGCTTTCAAACGCGCGGCGGCCTGGCGCGTCTCGGATGGAAGCAACGCCACTTAATTCACCCGGCATTTCTGACTCATAACACGCACTGATCGCTTGGGTCTATTCGCCCCAGACGAGCGCAGGAGGACGAAATTTCATGCGTCAACGTCGGTTTCGCCTGGGAATCCGAACACAACTGACTCTGGTAGTGTTGCTCAGCGCAGTGCTCAGTACAGTGGCGACCCTTTTCATCGCCAATAACGCCATTCAGCAATACGCCCTTCAGCAGGCGCACACGCAAGAGCAGCAAAACATGGCCATCGCCTTGCTTGTGCTCCAGACGCAATATGGACAGAACGTCTCGATTTCTTCCAATGGTCAGCTTGTCGCGGACTCGCCTACGTCCAACAATTATTTGAGCACATACGGCAAGTATGCGCTGAACAATGATGTGGACTACGTGGATGAGGTCCAGCGGCTTATCGGTGGCTTTGTCAGTATCTATCAATGCGCCAATCCAAATAACAAGCTTGTTCCTTGCACCCGCGTCTCAACAACGCTTCTCGCGGCGACTAGCGAGGCAAGCTCTACCGCGCTCAACACCCGCGACACTGGCGTTCTCATGGAATCCGCGCCTGCCAGCGCCATGGCGCTTAACAGCGGCTCACCGAAACCATTCCTTGGCGAAGTGGCCTATGAGGGGCGGCAGTATTACGCTGATTACACTCCGTTGCTTAACCCGCAGCAGCAGGTCATTGGCGTACTGGCTGTCGGCGTGCCGCTCGACACCGTCACCGCCTTCCAGCAGACAACAACCATTCAGCTGCTGTTGCTGGGCCTGATTGTGATGATCGCGGGAATCATTTTCGCGCTCCTGTTCGCGTCTTCAATTGTCTCTACCTTGCAGAATGTGGCGCGGCAAGTGAGCTTCGCTTCCCAGCGCATCAGCGCGATCGCCGCTCAGCAGGTAAGCGGCGCCGAACAGCAGGTATGGGCGGTCGGCTCGATCAACAAGGCGCTGCAGAACTTCGCTGAAACGACGCGGGATATTTCGCATCGCACCGATCAGCTGGCGCAGATGGGTGACCAGGTAGTCCGCCGCCGCGTTGATATCACCCCGCAGCAGATAGACACCATCCTGGCGTACATCACCCGCTCCGTGCGCGACATCAGCGCCGCCAGCCGGCAGGAAGCGCAGCAATATGAACGCATGACAGGCGCGATGCAAGCCGTGATGGAGATCGCTGGCCAGGTATCCAGCGGGTCCCAGCAAGCGACGGAAAGCGCTCACCAGCTGGACGAGGCGGTAGACGGATTGCAGCGCATCGTCGGTGTGCGCACGGTCCGCCAGGCGCCCCCCCAGACTATGGATGTGGGGGACTTCCCAAGCGAAGCGATGCTCGCCGGAGCAGGCGCGATTCCTATGTCGCAGCCAGCCACAGGCCAGATGGGCGGCATGGGCCAGATGGGAGGATGGCCAGCCACTGGACAGATGGGCCAGCAAAGCTCCGGGCAAATGGGCATTCCTGGCGATCGCGGCATGCGCATGGGTGGCGGCAACATGGGACGCATGCCGGATACGGCGGCATCCCTCAGTGGCGCGCTCCCGGCGGGCATGATGGGTGGCCCGATGGGCGCGCCGGCCATGAACAGACCGGACTCAGGCAGGATGCGCCCCAGCGGTCAGATGAACGGCATGAATTTCCCGAACGGCGGCGGTCAGATGGGTGGCACCGGCCCCATCGGGACCAATGGTCAGTTGCCCCCATTAGGAGGGCCGATGGATATGGGCGGGTTCGCTGGCCGGATGTCATTCGGCGGTGAAGGCCGCCAGGACGCTGACTATGGCGCGCCCATGCCACCGCTTCCTGACTTCCCAGGGGCCGGAGCGCCAGGCATGATGGGTGGAAATCAGCGAGACGCCGCGCCCCCTTCAGGCCGGACGCGTGGCGTCCGCGGTCCCCTCTCAGGCCCGCGCGCCGACGGGCAGCGCAGTGGACCCAATACCGGGCAGGCCAACACTTCGCTCCCCGACTGGCTGACTGAGCGTGGTGATGGCTTGCGCTAGGCGCTCTGCGCCTGGCGCGCACGCGGCGGTCAAGCGCCATGCGCGCGCTTGACCGCAGACCATCTTCGGCTTATGCTGAATCCCGATCACAAGCAATCGGCAAGAAAAGGATAAATCTCCATGTATGAAGACATGCTGGCCCAGGTGCCGCTCTTTCAGGGCCTTTCCCGGCGCGAGCTTCAGGTCTTGAGTGTCAACTGCCGTGAGCGTGACTATCCCGCCGGGGCGATTCTCTTGCGGCAGGGGGAAACGGGCGTCGGGCTCTTCATCATTACCGCGGGCTCGGTCCATGTTACCCAGACGGCGCCTGATGGCAACGCACGAGATTTGGGCGATTTCGGGCGGGGGGCTGTGCTCGGCGAGATGTCGCTGCTGGATGACATGCCCCGTACCGCGACCGCCATCGCCACGGAAGATACGCGCGCCCTGGTTATCCCCGTGTGGGACTTCCGCGCCGCGCTTCGTGAGGCGCCCGAGATCAGCATCAAGTTGCTGGGTGTGCTAAGCCAGCGCCTGCGCGCTATCGAGCGCCAGCAGCAATAGCCGCGCGTCCAGCGTCATCCGCGCGATTTGCGCTCACCGTCCGGCGCGGCCCATAAACTGGCTGGTCGCTTGGCCATCCGCTTTATGGTCACCGCGCCGGATCCGCTTTTTCTCCACGCGCTTTCGAGCGCGGCGCGCCATCCCTATTCGCCCCGGCCGCGTCGGCCAGCAGCTGGTCCATCTCCTGCCGCATGGCCTGCAGGTTGGGGTACGAATGATAGACACTCGCGAAGCGAATATACGCGATGGGGTCAAGCTTGCGCAGCCGCTCCATGACCATCTCGCCAATGACCGAAGTCTCGATCTCCGCTTTCCCCATTTTGTACAGCTCGTTTTCGATCTCCTGAACGATCGCCTCGAGCTGTCCAACGGCGATGGGGCGCTTCTGGCAGGCGTGCCGCAGACCGGTTTCCAGTTTCTCACGGCTAAACGGCTCGCGCCGTCCGTCCCGCTTGACCACCATCAGTTCATTCAACACGATGCGCTCCACTGTCGTGAAACGCTCGTTGCAACGCTCACACCGGCGGCGGCGCTGCACCGTCTCGCCGTTGTCGCGTGAATCAATCACCTTGGAATCGAAATTCCCACAATAGGGACACCGCATACCACCGCCTGCTCCTTATACGCTCCCTCGCGACGCGGCGCCCAACGCCAGAGATACGTGGGGAAGCGTGTACTGGAGTATAGCATAGGCGCCGGCGGCGCCAGCTTTCGCTATTCTTCGCCGTCATTCTTTGATATCATGAAGGACGGCTCTCCTTGTGTGCGACTGGCGAGCCAGCGCGCGATGTCGCGCGCAACATCAAAGCAGATGGAGGCCAGAACCGCGATGTCACGCAATCCGACCTCTGCCGCGGCAGGTAACGGCGCCGCGACAACCTACGAGCGTTACATCCGTACCGATGACCTGCTCGCGCTCCAGAAACCTCCCGCCGAGCGGCTGCACCCCGATGAGCTGCTTTTCCAGATCACCCATCAGACGTTTGAGCTGTGGTGGAAGCTCACGGCGGAGTTGATGGACCGCGCGACGGCGCTGCTGCGCGAAGATCACCTCGCGGACGCGGCGCAGGCGATCAGTCGCGCGGTCGCAGCGCAGGAAGTGCCTGGCGCGGCGATGCGGCAGCTTGAGTTGTTGCCACCCGCCGACTTTCTCGTGATTCGCGCCGGTCTGGAAGATGGAAATGGCGGTGACTCGCCCGGATTCCACGCGATCCTGCGCCGCGCGCCCGCGCTATGGGAAGCGTTCGCGGGGGCGACAGAGCGCGCGGGAATGAGCCTGGTTGATCTCTACGCGGAGCCACGCGAGCGGCCTGCGCTCTATGCCTGCGCCGAGGCGCTCACTGACTTCGACGAGCGTTTCAACCTCTTCCGCGCCGCGCACCTGAAACTGGCGCAGCGTCATTTGGGCCTGCGAAGCCAGGGAACCGGAGGCACGCCGATGGCAGCGCTCGAACGCACGCTCTTCGATCTCCTATTCCCTGAGCTCTGGGAGGCGCGCGACGCGCTGGTGGCCCGGCAGCAAGGGTAAACTTCCGCGCGCCAGCGTCAGCCGGCCCCGCTGTCAAGCAGCGCGGCGAGCGCGGCGGGGTCCGTCACGGGCCGCTGGCACACAAAGCCCTGACAGACATAGGCCGCCGGCGCCCCATTGACCAGTGGACGCTCCGCAAGCAACGGAACGGCGGCCACGGCGGCCATATCATCAGGCGCGGCGGTGGCGAGAACCATGCGCGGACGCCACTGCCGCGTCACCTCCTCTCGCAACGCGCGCAGCCGCGCATCGTCCTGGAGCCCCACGAGCGCCACCTCATGGAATGGCCCGATGAGGTCATCGAGCGCGCAGAGAGTACGCCCAAAACCAGATGGAGAGCGCAGCGCCAGCGGCGCGAGCGAGAGCAGGGCGCGCGCCGCGAGCTCATGGTAGCGCGCTTCGCCAGTCAGCGCGGAGAGCCGTAACAGCGCCTCGCAGGCCAGGCTGGTTCCGCTGGGAGTCACATTATCGGTCAGCTCGCGCGGCCTGCTGATCAGTCGCGCATGGTCAGAGGCGGTATCGAAAAATCCCGCGATTTCCTCATCCCAGAAGCGGGTCACAATGGAATCCGCCAGCGTGCGCGCATGCGTCACGTATCGCGGGTCGCCAGTCAGTTCGTAGACGCTGATGAGCGCGTTCGCGAGTCCGGCATAGTCTTCCAGATAGGCGTCAAGCCTGGCGACGCCCAGACGCCACGAGCGCAGCAAGCGCCCATCGCGCATCATGGCGCCCATCAGAAACTCCGCGCTCTTGACAGCCGCCTGGCGATACTCGTCGCGGTCCAGCGCCTGCGCCGCTTCCGCCAGCGCGCGCAATGCGAGCGCATTCCAGGAGGTGATGGCCTTGTCGTCGCGCGCGGGCCAGACCCGGCCCGCGCGAACCGCGTAGAGCCGCTCGCGGGCGCGCTCCATCGCCGCATGCGCCGCGTCAGCGGTGATCCCCAGGCTCGCCGCTACATCCTCGATATCGCGCGCGGCATGCAGGATATTCCGGCCTTCGAAATTTCCCTGTTCCGATACACCCCAGGCGAGCATGGCTACAGCCGCGTCGCTCTCGCTGAGCGCCGCCCGCAACTCGGCCGCCGTCCAGACATAGAAGCGGCCCTCCTCGCCCTCGCTATCGGCGTCCTGAGAGGAATAGAAGGCGCCGCTGGGATCGGTCATCTCACGAAGAATGTAATCCAGGGCGCGCTCGCAGACGAGGCGATAACGCGGCTCGCCGGTTACCTGCCATGCGCGCAGATAGACCAGCGCCAGCAGCGCATTGTCATAGAGCATTTTCTCAAAGTGCGGCGTCAGCCAGATCGCGTCGGTAGCGTAGCGATGGAAGCCGCCGCCGATCTGGTCATGGATGCCGCCCGCGGCCATGTGATCGAGTGTCAGTGTCACAAGCGGCAGCAAGTCCGCGCTGAGGCCCTGCGTGGCGGGATCATCCACTCCACCTGCCGCCTGCCGCCGCCGCTCCATGCGCAACAGGAATTCCAGTCCGAGCGCATGCGGGAATTTAGGCGCGCCGCGCAACCCTCCGGTCTCGCGGTCGAAGTGAGCGAGATCGCTGTTCGCCGCGCGAGCCAGTATCGCGGGATCCAGCCGCTCCGAGCCGTCCAGCAAACCGGGCGGGACTTCCAGGCGCAGGTTCTCATTCGCCTGGTAGATGTCACGCATCGCCTGCGCCTGCGCCTCCACATCCTCCCGGCGGTCGCGATACCACCCCGCGATTGCCTCCAGCAGGCGGGGAAAACCTGGCGCGCCGTAGCGGTCCTCTGGCGGGAAATACGTGCCAGCGAAGAAAGGCGCGCCATCCGGAGTCAGGAAGACGGTCATCGGCCAGCCGCCGCCACTGGTCATGCGAACCGTCGCTTCCATATAAATGGCGTCCACATCCGGCCGCTCCTCGCGATCCACTTTGACGCAGACAAATTCCCTGTTCATAATGGCTGCGATGGCTTCGTTCGCGAAAGATTCGCGCTCCATCACATGGCACCAGTGGCAGCTCGCGTACCCAATGCTCAAAAGCACGGGTTTATCTTCCGCGCGCGCGCGCTCGAAGGCTTCTTCGCCCCACGGGAACCAATCCACCGGGTTTTCCGCGTGCTGAAGCAGATACGGGCTATTCTCGTAAGCAAGCCGATTCAGATGTCCTGGGCGCTCATCGCCCGCTTGCCGCCACCCCATGGTCTTTCTCTCCTCCAGGTTGCGCCGTGAGCGACGGCTTCGGAGAACCTCCCGGCGGGATGGAAGGTTCTCCATAAACTATAGCGCCTTCATCGTGGTGGAGCGAATAGAACGCGACGAAGTGAGAGGCCGGCGCCGGCGCTCATACCGCGCAGCGCCATATGTTACACAATCACACTATCGTATCCCTGACTCTTAACAGATTTTCATACTCCATTTGTCGCGCGCCCGCCAGCCTGATTTCAACGCCTGCGAAGCTACCTGATCCCACAGTAACGATCACGGCTTACGCCAGTGAGAATTGCCATGACAATCGTGAAAAATGCGTACCACACGCCTACTGGCTTGTTGCGGATACTATAATCTGTTATACTAGGAACACTGGAATTGAAATTTTCGCGGTAGGGCGAACAAGATCGCGCGCTCGCCTCTCATGGACGGTTCAGAATTGATTAAAACTCAACACCGCTTGGGGGTTTCGGGGAACCATCAAGGTGTCAGAGCCTCAGTTAGCGTATCGCGGAATGTAGGCATTTCGCTAGAATGCCCGGGACACGCTGACTGACGCTCTTACGCTATAGGCGTGTTGGGTAAATCCAGTCATTCACCGAACCAAGCGAATAGCGTCTCGCGCACATGAGCAGGCAACCTCGTCAATTTCAATTCGTGAACGGCGACAAGAATCCAATGCACGACGAAAGAGGCGAGCAACCTTATGCCAAGGGATAGAACACCGCGCGTAGCGCCACCAACAGAGCTCTCACCCGCCCAGCGCATGGGCAAGCGGCTTCGCGAAGCCCGGCTCCGCCTCAACATGACCCAATCCGAGGTGGCGGGCGATCAGTTTAGCGTCTCGTATATCAGCGCCGTGGAAAGAGGTCAGATCAGACCAAGCCTGGGCGCGCTAGAACAATTGTCTCAGCGCCTCGAGGTGCCGCTGGCCGACCTGGTGAGCGATGAGCGCATCTCTGAGATGGCGCCGGGCGGGCGTGAGGCTATCGCCGAGCGCCGCCTGGAGGAAGCTGAGGCGAAGATGCGTCTGGCGCAGGTCCAGATCCATCAGGGCAAGCTCAACGAGGCGCTGGACACGCTGCGCATGGTCAGCCCGACACATTTGACAGGCTCCACTGCGCTGGAGCTGCGCCGGCTGCTGGCGTCCTGCTACAATGAGCTCGAACAGCCCGAAGAGGCGCGCCGTGAGGCGCTGGAAGGCATCGCCCTCTCTGAGCGGACCGGCGATGATGAGATGCGCGCGCGGCTGCGCAATGAGCTTGGCAACGCCTATCTACTCGAGCGCAAGACCCAGCTGGCGCTGGAGCAGTACCGCCTGGCGCATGAGGCGGCGACGCGCGAGATTGTCAAGGACCCCGCTTTCCGGCTCAGTGTGCTCTACAATCTCGGCACCACGTACTGGCTGCTCAACCAGACCAGCGACGCCATTGGCTATCTGCGCGAGGCGGTCGAGCTGACCGACGATCTCAACAATCCCGAGCGGTTCGGTGACGCGCTCTGGGGACTGAGCGCCGCCTACGCCGCGCAAGGGGACATGCGACGGGCCAGGCTCTACGCCCAGCAGGCGCTAGCGACCTACGCGCTGGCTGAGAACCGCCGCCTGACCGCGCGCGCCTACACCCGGCTGGGCCGCGCGACAGCGCAGGCGAACCAGATTGACGAGGCGCTCAGCTTCCTGGACCAGGCGCAGACCATGACCGAGCGCGAGCGCGACATGCGCGGCCAGGCCGAAGTGCAGCGCAGCCTCGCCGCCGTCTTCGTCAGCCAGAAGCGGCTGGGAGAGGCTAAGACAGCCGCGCAGAAGGCGCTCGATCTGGCGCAGTCCATCGGGGATGACATTCTGCTGGCGGAGTCGCAGCTGGCGATGGCGCAGGTGCAGGACGCGCAGGGGCAGTCGAAGCAGGCCGAGGCCAGCTTCGAGCAGGCCATCACCCTGCTGGAGCAAACTGGCGCGCGCCAGCATCTGGGGGACGCCTACGCGGCCTTCTCCACCTTCCTGGAGGCGCGTGGCCAAAGCCAGCGCGCCCTGGAGGTGCTGAAGAAGGCGTGGAATATCCGCGAAGGCGCGTCCGTCTGAGTCAACCCCGATAGCGTTACCGAGTCACCCCACATTCAGCCCAGATGTGTGGCTGGCGGAAGTCATCATCTTCCGCCAGCCACACGCCATATATGCCCCAATCTGGGCCAAAAACCATGAGCTTCCACGCGCCATGCCCGACACGCATGGGTATATGGGAGAAAAAAGGGCGCGCGCGATTCGCTGGCAAGCGCTGGCCCGATGAGGGTCCGTAGCTCCTCCATGCGCCGCACACGAATACCGGAAGGCGGCGCTCTGATAGTCGCAGGATGCGCTCACGATACCGTCATGGCGTCTGGAGGGGGAGAACTGGGAAGTACGGTTTGGGCAGGATATGGTGAGAATCGCGCGCCCAGCGTCTATAGTGTGAGTGAGAAAGCGGCGCGCGCTGGACGGAAAAGCGTCCACGCGGAGAGCGATGAAGCTGGGAGAAAACTTTCGCGCCGCTTCCTCGTCATGATTATGGGCCTGTTCACGTCGTATCCTGTACGGGAACTGTCGCGCGTCTTTCCCCGCCATCCGCCGCGCGGGGAGCGCTACTGGGCTGAATCAGCGTTTGCCGCGCCGCCGCATGACGCCGGCGCAAAATATTCAGGAGGACCCATTCATGCGTCTGGATGAGGCGAACCAGCATACGCTGCCCCGCACGGCAGCCGTCCGGACTGGAGGATCGGGCGGCCAGACGCCGGGAAGCCCCTGGCGCAGTGATCGGGCAAGTGTATGGCCCTCGGCGCGTCTCGCCATCGCGCGGCTGTCACATGGGCGCGCGCTTCTGGCAGCGGTCGGATTGGGGATGCTGGTCGCGGTAACCCTGATCTGCGCCGTGCCGCTCTTCAACGCCCTTATCATTGACACGCAGCTTCAACAGGCGATCAATACTGGTGATCCCGCCGACCGCAACGTGCAGGTCTATGCCAACAGCTTTGTCTCCGAATCCGCCCGCCAGGACGCGCAATCGCACGTGCCGCGGCTCGCGCAGCAGTATCTCAGTGGATTCACCAGCAGTACACCCACCGCGTTCGCCGTCAGCGACGCGCTGATCTTGCGACAGGCGGGCGCGTCTAAGTTCAATCCCGCGAACCCGCTTAGCGGTGGGAGCGCGTCGCCGCCTCCTGAGGTGACGCTCCAGGCGTGGGACTATAGCCGCATCCTGCCGCATATGAAATTCCTGGCGGGCGGGCCGCCACAGAGTGGCTCTGGCTCAACGATCCAGGTCATCGTCACCGCCGAATTCGCGGGAGACGACAACCTCAAGATTGGCTCGCCGCTTACCTTCTGGCAATTCGGCGCACACCAGAATCAGGTGTTCGCAACGGTCGTCGGTGTGTGGCAACCCAAGAATCCCACCGATCCATTCTGGAACGACATCACCTTCAACGCTGGAGGCTCGCAGAGCGCCCCCAAGATCTATCCAGTTCTCGTCACGCAGAGCGACTTCTATCGTGTTCTGGATCCGTTTCCGCAGCTTGGATTGACGCAGAACTGGATTTACTACACATCGCCCGCTGCGATCAATAGCGATAATATGGACGCCTATGGGAGCGATCTGGCGCAATTCCGCTCACAGCTCAGCGGCGACCTTCAGGCGTCATCCGCGATCACTGGAGTAGGCGTCATTAGCCGGCTCGACACGATCATCAGTGGCCTTCAGGGGCAGCAAAGCCTTCTCGCGCTGCCGCTCTACGTCGTCGTCAGCCAGGTCGTCGGGCTGGCGCTGCTGTTCGTCTTCGCCATGGCGGGCCTGCTCATCGAAGGACAAAACCAGGAGATCGCGACACTGAAGAGTCGCGGAGCGAGTGGAACCCAGCTGCTTGGGATCTTTATCACCCAGGGAGTCATACTTGGCGCGCTCTCCGCTGTCCTGGGCGCAATTCTGGCCGCCGCGCTGGCGATTTTCCTGGTGAAAGCGTTCATTCCCGCCAGCACGCTAGGCTCGCTCCTCGTCAACCCATCCTACCTGGCCCGCCTCGCCTCACCGTCAACGGTCACTGTGCCCGCGTTGATTGGCGCGCTCCTCGGACTCGGGGCGATCATCTTTTCCGCCATACAGATGGCGCGACTGGATGTCCTGGCGTTCCGGCGTGAGCAGGGACGGCAAAGACGCCAGCCTCTCTGGGCGCGATATTATCTCGACCTCGTGCTGGTCGCCCTCTGCGCGATTGGCTATGTCGAGCTGGGGCAGTTTGGCGACACAAGCGTCCGTGCGCAATTGCCAGGGGGCTCGTCAAGCCCTCTGCTCCTGCTGTCACCTGCGCTCCTGCTGCTGGGTGGAGCGCTGCTCATCCTGCGCGTCGCGCCATTTGTGGCCTCGCTAGGCGAGCGGCTGGCGTCGCGTGGACGTGGAATCAGCGCCATGCTGGCGTTCGCGCAGGTCGAACGCACACCAACGAAATACCTGCGCATGACGCTCCTGCTGACACTCGCCGTGGGCCTTGGCATCTTCGCCATTTCGTTCAACGCCTCGCTGGCGCGCAACGTCTACGACACGTCCGCGTACAGCGCGGGCGCGGACGTGCGCATGATCCAGAACTTCCCTGAACCACAGGCCCTCGCTACACGTATTGAGGCCGCCTATAGCAGCCAGCCAGGCGTTACGGGAGTCTCTCCGGTCTATCGCACAGTAGCCAGCACAACGCCCGACCAGGGCTCAGAATCGCTGGCGCTTCTCGCGATTGACCCCACCACCTTCGCGCAGGTAGTGGGCTCGACCTCCTGGCGCTCTGATTACGCCGACCAGTCTTTCAGCGCCCTTATGTCCGGGCTGAGGACCAATTCAACCCCAACGTCCGGCGCTGGAACGCCTGTCTGGGCGCTGGTCAGCCAGAGCTTCGCGCAGCAGTACGCGCTGAAAGTAGGCGATCACTTCTCACTATCGCTGGAAGAGAGCTTCTTCGGCTCGACCAGCTTTGTGGTCGGGGCGATCGTGCGCGACTTCCCCACGCTCTACCCGAACCAGTATCCGGCAGGCTTCGCGATTATCAACGACGCGGATTTCACTCGCGCCGTCACCACTGGAAACGCGGGCTCTAACCAGCCGGTCGGCCCTAACGAGTTCTGGCTGCGCACAGATGGCTCCGCCGCGCATGAGGGCGCGCTAAAGCAGTACGTCGCCCAACAAAGCGGCCTGCTGGATAACAAGAGCATCGTGAGCTTGCGCGACACCCTGGCGGCCGCAAGCACGAATCCTGTCAGCTCAGGAATGCGCGGGCTTCTCCTGGTCGGCGCGATCATGGCGGCGGCGCTCGCGATCCTGGGAGCGCTTGTACAATCAGGCCTGGCCGCGCGCCAGCGGTCCACCCAGTTCGCTGTCCTGCGGACACTCGGGGTCGGAAACAGCCAGTTGATCAAGATTCTGCTGAGCGAGCAGACGATTATTTACCTGTTTGGGCTGATTGGCGGCACAGCCTTGGGCGCGCTGCTCGTAACCGCCACCTTGCCCTTCCTCCAGTTCAGCGACCGGCCAGTAGATCCCTCCCTGCTCGGAACGCCACCTTATACGCTCATCACAAATCCGGGCGGGCTGGCGATCTTCTACGGCTCACTGCTCGTAGCGTTCGCGGTGGCGCTGCTCATCGCGGCGCGCTATGCGGCGAGGGTCGGTCTGGGTAGCGCGCTCCGCCTGGGTGAGGACTAAGCCAGTGACGCTATTTGCGATGATAAACGAATAGACCTGAGAGGGGACGGCGATAGCGTGGCGGAAATACTCGTCGAGAGCCACAACCTGGTAAAAATCTACAAGGCGAATGACCTTGAGGTCGTGGCCCTTCAGGGACTCGATCTGCGCGTGCCGCGCGGGGAGATGCTGGCGCTGGTCGGGCCATCTGGCGCGGGCAAAAGCACACTGCTCAACATCCTGGGCGGGCTGGACGAGCCCAGCGCGGGCCGCTGCGAAGTGGCAGGCGTGGACCTCACCCGGCTGACACGGCGCGAGCGGCTGCTCTACCGGCGGCGCATCGTCGGCCATGTCTGGCAGCAAACGAGCCGGAATCTGCTCAGTGACATGACCCTCCTCGACAATGTAATCACGCCTATGATGCTGGCTGGCTATCCAGCCGGACGCCGCCGCAATCGCGCGAAAGAGCTGCTGGGGCTCGTTGGCCTGGGCGACCGGCTCGACCATAAGCCCGTGCGGCTCTCCGGCGGCGAGCAGCAGCGCGGCGCGCTGGCCGTGGCGCTGGCGAACGAGCCTCCTCTTCTGCTCGCGGATGAGCCAACGGGCGAACTTGATAGTGTCACCGCGGGCGAAGTGCTCAAGCTGCTGCGACGGCTTAACGCGGAGCTGGGGCTGACGACCATCGTCGTGACGCACGATCTCCATGTCGCCGAGGCGATGGATCGCTCTGTCGCCATCCGCGACGGGCGGACAAGCACCGAAGTGCGCCATGCCGAGACAACCGAGGAAACAGTCATTATTGACGGCGTGGGACGGCTGCAGATTCCCCGCTCCGCACTAGACACGATCCCGTTCGATGGGCGCGCGCGTGTGCATGTGGCGGCAGATCATGTGGAGCTCTGGCCAGTTGGGGTATTGGCCGGGCCGCGACAAGACGCCGCGCGGGAGCGGTAAGAGCGTGTTACACGCGAATTGCCCCCAAGGGCGATCTCAGGAAGACCTCAGGTCAGTATGGCGACACGCGAAGGCTACCGAGTTGACGGCCCGCCGCCGCCTGTGGCATTGTCCCTAGCGTCGGGGTGACGCCACCGCCAGTGCGCACAGAGAGACCTTCCGGCATGTCTGGCGGTTGGGTCTGGCTCGCTCTTCGCGGGGCGCCCGATCCATACTGGCCCTTCATAGCGGATGTCGCGAAAGTTAGGCGTTCTCTCATGCGAACCCGGTTTCTTGCCCCTCTCATTCTGCTCGCGCTCGGCTCGACCCTCACCGTAACACTTTCAGGGTGTGGCGTCCTCAACACGATTGGCGGATCCAACACGAACTATTTGCCGCCCGACATGGCGCGCGCAACGCCCATCGCGCAAGCTTTCCAGAACTGCCCGCCCCAAGGCCAGGGCGGTGATCCGGCGATGAATACGCTGCTCAACCGCACCGATGACGCGCCTCCCGGAGGCTACCGGCAAACCGATATCGCCACGGTCATGGCTACTCCCACGACGCCCCAGGCTGAAAACAAACCCCGCAGCGCCTGGACGGCGGATGAGGCGAAGCGAATTGGACTGTACGAAGGAGCGGCGATTCGCACGACGGGATGGATTGTCGCGTCGCGGCGTCTCGGGCCAGATCCGGCGAACTGCGATTCCGCCACAAACCGCGATTGGGCGCTGTGGGTTGGCACAAGCGCGGGCGACGCGATTAACACCACGCTTGTCGTCCTCATCACACCCCAGATGATCGCGCAGCGCCCCGGATGGACGGACTACACGATGCGCCGTATCGTCGGGCAAATTGTGCGCGTCTCAGGATATCTGCTCTATTACCAGGAGCCGTCACCGCTCGTCGGCCCCAACCGCTCCACCACCTGGGCTATCGCGCCTGTCATGCATCTGGAGGCGTATTACCAGAATCAGTGGATTAACCTCGATCTGCTTCCGTTCGGCCCGCGCGTCTCAGGGACACCGCAGCCGGGAACGCCGCGGATAGGGACACCACAGCCGGGCGCCGGTTCGTAGTCAGCGATCAGGCGCGCGGCGCCCGCGCGGACGCCAGGCTAACAGAGCCAGTCGTTCGTGTCCTGGCGCTTGCGCCTGTTGCTGGGCTTGACAGGCGGTGGAGAGGTAAGAAACCCTGACGGGGTAGGCGTGCGCGCTTTCTCCGTCTCCGCCTTGTCGGCGTCGCCATCATCAAACCCGCTCAGCCCTTCAAACCCGTCAGACTCGTCAAGCTCTTCTTCCCAACTGCTGAGCGCGGCGCGCGCCTCATCGCTCAGCGTCTCGTTGGCTGAGCGCGCATCCGAGGGGCGGTGGATTGCGTCGGGACGGGGAGCAGGAGCGGATTGCGGCGCGGGAGCGGCTGAACGCCACGAGCGCGGCGCCGCTGGGGACGATGCGTCTGGGAGACCTAGCCCGTCCCAATCACTCGCCACGCGCGAGGCCGACGTGATAGGCGCGCCAGAGGCGTACAACTGGGGGCCTGCCGTGCTGGAGCGCGGACCAGCGGTCACTCCACGCGCATCCACGCGCTGGAGCGCCTGCGCGGCAAGCCGGGCCTGCGCGACCACACGCGCCGCGCGCCCGCTCTTGCTCCATCCCACGATCTGCGCGATCAGAGCGGAGCACACCACACCCAGAACAGCCGCCCCAAAGATGACGACCATATCCACCCCAGCCCAGCCTAATTCTCCAAGTGGGAGGATCAGCGGCGTGAGGTCCACGCCAGCCAGTTGGGAGCGAGCGGCAAGCTCAGGCAGCGAGCGCGGCCCTTGTCCCAGGAGGTACAGCAGCGCGCTCAACCCGCTCACTCCACAGGCGATAACGCCCGCGCGGGCGCCCGCTTCAAACTGGCGTCCGTACCAGTCGCGCTGCAGCCACTTCGCGACGCTCAGTCCGGCCAGAACGCCCGTCAGGATGAGGCCCAGCGCGGCGTCCAGCGCGGCCACAAGTTGTACGCCATAGAGAGCGAGCGCGGCGACGACGCCCAACGTCACACCAGTTCGCGTGATGGTTCGCATAACGTCCACCCCACAAGGCCAACGCTGGCGCGTCTGACGCCCGCGCTCGTTAATCGCACCACTCAGGAACGCAGCAGGCTCTTCGCGATCAGTGAGCGCTGCACTTCGCTGGTGCCTTCGCCAATCTCATGCACCTTGACATTGCGCCAGAAGCGCGAGACTGGATATTCGTCCATAAAGCCATACCCACCGTGAATCTGCACCGCCTGGTCGGCGCACCGCTTGGCCGTCTCGGATGAGTAGAGCTTCGCCATCGAGGCTTCGCGTCCATATGGCAGATTCCGCATATGAAGCCAAGCGGCCTTGTAATACATTAAACGCGATAGCTCAATTTCCATAGCCATATCGGCTAGCTTGAACTGAATCGCCTGGAACGCGGAGATGGGACGGCCAAACTGCTTGCGCTCGCGCGAATACTTCAATGACTCCTCAAAACAGGCTTGCGCCAGGCCAACATTGAGCGCCGAGATCGCTACCCGCCCCGCGTCGAGAATCGTCATGAACTGGTGGAAGCCGTCCCCTGGCTCGCCCAGCCGCTGCTCGTCGGCCACCAGACAATCCTGGAATGACAGCGGGCGTGTATCAGAGGCCCGCCAGCCCATCTTGTGATAGGCGGCGCCAATCTCATAGCCCGGTGTCCCGCGTGGCACGATGAAGTTCGTGATCTGTTTATGGCCATTCGCCTCCCATCCGGTCACGGCGGTAATCGTGACGCCGCCGCTCATCTCGGTGCCGGCGTTCGTGATAAACGACTTCGAGCCATTGATGCGCCACTGATCTCCTTCACGCTCGGCGTGGGTTTCCGTGCCACCAGAATCCGATCCGGCGTTCGGCTCAGTCAGTCCAAACGACCAGAGTTTCTCACCACGCGCCAGTGGGATGAGGTAGCGCCGCTTCTGCTCCTCGGAGCCGAAGAGATGAAATGGCGTCGCGCCGAGAGAGATGTGGGCCTCCATCGTAATGCCGACGGAAGCGTCGCCGCGCCCGATCTCCTCAAGCGCGACGCAGTACGAGAGAAAGTCCGCGCCCGCGCCGCCTTCCTCTTCAGGGAACGGCAGCCCCAGCAGCCCCAGGCCACCCATCTTGCGCACGATCTCATAGGGAAATTCAGCCGTGCGGTCCATCTCTTCGGCGCGCGGCTTGATCTCTTCTTCAGCGAATTCACGGCACATGTCGCGGATCATTGTCTGCTCATCGTTGAGCGTGAAGTCCATATCGGTGCATCTCCCGCTGGCGGGGGAACAACCACGGGCTAGCGTGGCCCCGCCTCAACCAGCCTATCGCTTCATGACCTGATCACCCCATCGTAACCCGGCCTGTCATGGCGTGGCAAAGAGCCGCCAACGCCCGATTATAGCACGCGACCCCGCGCGCGACCGGCGCTCACGCGGGGTGAGCGCCGAACGGCGTTGGTACTAGTCCTTGCAGGCGCCTTGAGAGAATATGGGACACTATTAGGTAGAAATTCAGGGCGCGCCCGGCGGAGACCGGCGGTTCTCACGCGCACGACAGTCTCGTCACATCGCCCGCGCGCCATGCAAAGCGAGGCCTAGATGCCAGCAGGTTCATCACGGCGAATCAGTGGAGCGCCGGCGGCCAGTTCCTGGCCTGGCCAGGTTCCACATGCGCTGATCGCCGACGCGGATACCGCGACACTGCGCACACTGGGAGCGCTCTTGCGGCGCGAAGGGCTTCAGGTGGCGCTAGCGTCAGATAGCGAGACGGTTACCCGCCTGCTGAGCGAGCGCGCCTTCGATCTTGTTCTGGCTGATACGCAACTCACTGTGGGCGGAGCGACAGCCCTGGCGGAAGCCGCGCGGCTGGCGCCAGACGCGACGCGCATCGCGCTCGCCACCTATACCGCGCTTGATTCGGCGCTGCTGGCCTTGCGCGCTGGCGCGTATAACTATCTCATGAAGCCGGTGGACGCCGAGGAGCTCAGCCTGACCATGCGTGGCGCGCTGGAACGACGCCAGCTCCAGCGTGATCTGGATGCGCGCGTCACCGAGCTGCAAGCCGCGCATGCCGAGTTGACGCGCGTCAATGAGACGCTGCGGCGGCAGGTCGCCGACGCCACAGCGGAGCTTGAGCGCAAAGTGCGCCAGCTGGAGGAGGCCAACCAGCGCCTCCGCGACACCCAGGAACAGCACCAGCGATTCATTCAGATGGTCGCCCATGAGATGCGCGGTCCCCTCAACCCTATCATCAACTATGCGCAACTCGCCAAGCGGCCCACACTCGATGCGAGCAAACGCGATGAATTCATGGATAGTGTCATCGAGAACGCGCAGCGGCTGAACCGGCTGGTGGGCGACCTGCAAACAGCGACAAGGCTGAGCGCGGGCCAGTTCACGCTGCGCGTCGAGCTATGCGATGTCGCGCAGCTTGTCGCGGATCTCGTCGCGGATTTCCGGGCGATTGTCAAGGAACGCGCATTCACGCTGGAACGCCCTGACGACCCGGTTGTCATCGCCGTGGATAGCGACCGCGTCCAGCAGGCGACACGCAATCTGCTGGACAACGCGGTGAAATACTCCGCGCCCGATGGCGCTATTGAGGCGCGAATCTGGCGCGAGCGCGATGAGGTCTTCATCAGCATCGGCGACTATGGCGCGGGCATTCCGGAGGACCAGATGCGCCGCATCACGGAGCCTTTCATCCGGCTGGAGACGAATGCGAGCGATGTCTCGGGCAGCGGGCTAGGGCTGTTCATCACCTGCGGCATCGCTGAGGCGCACGGCGGCGAGTTACTCGTGCGCAACCGGAAAGCGGCGCGAGCGCAAGGAGCGATTTTTACTCTGCGACTGCCAGCTCATCTACCCCATCCATCCGCCTGATACGCCATTCAGCGGATAGCGCATCGGCCTTTCCTCGCTTGCGAATTGCGGAGTGGAGAGATATACAATCACCTTGTCTGGTGATAAATTGACGCGCAAGCAAGAGGTATCGCCAGAACACGCACGGAGAACCTGGCAAGGAACATTGTCGCTGCTTTGACGGCGCCATCGCCTTCGCGCGCGTAAAAGTGAAACCACGCTCAGTGGTGGCGTGGAGATACGCTCGTGGAGACACGCTAATGACGGGGTCAGGGAGACTCTACCGTTAGGGAGGGGCTTTAGGAAGATGGGGTCAGGATTTAGCGTCGAAGCCGGTGGGTTAGATGGAAATGCGCTCCATGTGCTCATCGCTGATGACGATTGTGATCTGCGCGCATCGTTGCGGGATTCGCTCGAAGATACCGGCTTCACCGTCACTGAAGCGAGCAGTGGCGCTGAGACTATCGCGCGCGCGACCGCATCGGGTCCCAGGCGGCCTGATGTCATTTTACTTGACTACCGGATGGATGTGGATGGCTTGAGCGTGCTGCGTCAGCTCAAGGACAAAGGTATAGAAGCGCCAGTCATCATGATGACCGGCGTGGCGAATGGCGAGATGGCCACGCAAGCCATTCAGGGTGGCGCGGCGAACTATCTGGGCAAGCCTTTCGACGATGTGGAAACGGTAGTAAGCGCCATCCGCCACGAATTCGAGTATGCCCAGCTCAAGCGCGGCGAGAGCGTGGTGGAATTCCTGACCAAGAGCGTGGACCGCTCGGAGCGGATCGTCGGCGTCTCCCCCCAGATGATCGAGGTCTTCAAGCTGGTGGGGCTGGTCGCGCGGACCACCACGACGATCGTCATCACCGGCGAAACCGGCGTGGGCAAAGAGATGATCGCTGAGGAGATCCATGCCCGCTCCGACCGGCGCTCGAATCCGCTCATCAAGATCAACTGCGCCGCCCAGCCGGAATCGCTGCTCGAAAGCCTGCTCTTTGGCCATGAAAAAGGCGCGTTCACGGGCGCGCTGTCCCAGCACAAGGGCTATTTCGAAGTCGCGCATCGCGGCGCGATCCTGCTGGATGAGATTGGGGAGATGAGCCCACACCTCCAGGCGAAGCTGCTGCGCGTGCTACAGGACCAGCAATTCGAACGCGTCGGCGGCACGGAGCCCGTTAAAGTGGATGTGCGCGTGATGGCGGCGACCAACCGCAATCTACGCCAGGCTGTAGACGAGGGCCGTTTCCGGGAAGATCTGTATTACCGCCTGTACGTCGTCGAGATTTACATTCCCCCGCTGCGGGAACGCATGGGCGATATACCGCTGCTGGTGAGCCACTTCCTCGAAAAGCATCGCTACTCCCCCCGCTCGCCCGCGGCGCGCATTACCAAGGAAGCTGTTGACAAGCTCATGACGCACGACTGGCCCGGCAACGTGCGCGAGCTGGAAAACGTCATCCAGCGGGCAGTGGCGCTCAGCCAGGGCGAGATCATTACAGAGGAGCACATCAGTTTCGGGGCGCGCTCATCACACGCGGTGATTGACGTGGATAGCGCGCTGCGCGAAGGCTCGACTCTGGAAGAGCTCATGAACTCCCTCCGGCGGGAGGCCATCGCCGCCGCGCTGCGTCTGAGTAGTACCCCCGCCCGGGCGGCGGAACGGCTGGGTATCACCCTCGATGAGCTGGAAGCCGCCAGGGCGACACGGCTCACCCGCGCGGTCAAGGTCCGTTAATTCCTCGATGCGCGCAAAACCGCCCCAGCGCATCCCGGCCATGGCGCCAGGATGCGCTGGGGCGGTCCAGCGACAGGTATTCCGCGTCGCGCGGACGCTCCTAGATATTCGCGCCCGCTGTCGCGCTATCGAAAGACCTGGCGGCTTCTGCCCGCTCCTCGTGCGCCGCGCTCTCGCGCCGCGCCGTGCGGTACTGGTTTACCCGGTCAGTCACCACACCAGCTTGCTGGCTGATCTGCTGGCCGATAACGCGCGCCTGGTTGAGGGTTGTCTGGCGCGCCTGCTCAATCGTGTCCGCGTTGATGTACTTGCGCACCATCGCGTTGGCCTGCGTGCGCCGCTCAGCGCCGCGCTCCGTATCCAGGAAATAGGCCAGCGCGGCGCCAACGCCAACTCCTAGCAAAAATCGGAACATCTCGCGTTTCGCTCCTCTCCATTCCACGATTCATATCGGGCGGCTTTTGTTCCGCCATCTCATCTACTGTACGGCTGGGCGCGTAGCAAGTCGCATGCCTTGCGATGAAGGACGCGCACGTACCTCGCCAGGTTCAGACGTCCGGGCGAGCGTAAAAGGCGCGGCCCCTCGCTTCGTTGTCAGGTCGCGCGCGCGAGGGGTATGGTTAACGTGGGGCTATGGATAATAGTGAAAGCGAGTCCGCGCGGCTGTTTCGCGCGGCGGAGGCGCATAGAGCATGGCGACTATCACACCCCCCGCTCTCCAGCGGCGCAGCCAGGTAAGCCACAAGGCGTCACGCCGTCCACACATCGTTATCGTCGGAGCCGGATTCGGCGGCCTGACGGCGGCGCAGGCGCTTGGTGGCGCGCCCGCCGCCGTAACCGTCATAGACCACAGCAATCATTTCGTCTTTCAGCCGCTGCTCTATCAGGTAGCGACGGCTGAACTCTCACCCGCCGACATCAGCGCCCCAATCCGCAGCGTTCTCCGTCGCTGGCGCAACATCCGCACACTGCTGGGAAATGTGACCAGCGTGGACACCAACCGGCGCGTCGTCATCGCGCGCGATCAGACCAAAGGCCGTGACCACCTCATCCCATATGACTACCTCGTGCTGGCCACTGGCGCGGGACAGAGCTATTTCGGCCATGACGACTGGGCGGCGTGGGCGCCGGGGCTGAAAAACAATGACGACGCGACCCGCATTCGCCGCCGCATCCTGCTCGCCTTTGAGGAAGCGGAGCTAGAGCCGGATTCCCAGCGGGCGCGCGCGTTGATGACGTTCATTGTGGTAGGCGGTGGCCCGACTGGCGTGGAGCTGGCGGGCGCGATCTCCGAGCTCGCGCGCCATGCTATCCGCCACGACTTCCGCCACATTGACACTGCCCAGACCCGTGTGCTGCTCGTCGAGGCGGGACCACGGCTGCTGCCGCAATTCCCGGAGGAGCTCTCACGTAAAGCGAAGCGCGCGCTCGAACATATGGGCGTGGAGGTGCGCCTGGGAGAGGCGGTGAGCGACATAGACGAGACGGGCGCGAAGATCGGCGGCGAGTGGACCCCCGCCGGAAATGTCATCTGGGCGGCGGGTGTGAGCGCGTCACCCGCCGCCGCGTGGGTCGGCGCGCCAGCGGACCGCGCGGGCAGGGCGCGGGTCAACGGCGACCTGACTGCGCCGGGCCAGCCAGCGATCTATATCATCGGTGATACCGCGTCAACGACCGGCAAGGATGGTCAGCCACTACCCGGCGTGGCGCCGGTGGCCATGCAGCAGGGGCGCTATGTGGCGCATGTGTTGCGCCAGCGGATCGCGGCGGGCGACGCCAGCGCCCCCGTCGCGCCGTTCCATTACTTCGACCGTGGCTACCTCGCGACGATTGGCCGCACACACGCCGTCGGCACGATCGGACCGCTGCGGCTCAGCGGCCCGATCGCCTTGCTGGTCTGGTCGGGAGTGCATATCAGTTATCTGATCGGCTTCCGCAACCGGATACTGGTGCTGGCGCAGTGGTTCTGGAAATATCTCACCTTCCAGCGGTCCGCGCGGCTCATCACCGATTCTCGTGGCGCCGATGAGCCACGCGGCGGGAAACGGGAGCTTACCAGCGCCAGTAGCGTTCAATAAGGATGCCGGGATAGGCGCGGCGCAGCGATCCACTATACTCGCGCAGCGCCTGCCGCATCGCCTCTTCCGAGCCGAAAAGCAAGGGAACCTGGCTGCGGTAGAGCGCGATCGCTTCCTCCTTGTCGCGAATCTGGCCGGAAATCTCCGCGAGCTCGAACTCCATTGGGATGGCGAGCTCGCGCTGGCGCTCTTCGAGCGCGCCGGAACGGCTCACATAGGGAAAGTCCTCGTAGAACTTCACATTGTGCTTGCGTTGGGCCAGCCGGTCAGCGGCGGAGCAGACAAGCTGGTGGTCCACGTGGTGGCCGACGCCGAGCGGCGCGTAGATCGCCGCCAGAGGCGCGCGCTCGACGATATTGGCCACCAGCGCGCCAAGCTCCTCATCCAGTTGCGTATCCCCCTGGGCCACCACGCCAAAGATGGCGTCATCGGACTGGTAGAAAGCGGGGCTGCCGCGATAGATGGCGTCGAGATAGTCGAGCCAGAGCGTATCAGCTCCCAGCGCGCTCACAGCCGCCTGATCCTCTTCGCGGCGCACCGATACGGCGCTCGCCGCGCTGGCTGGCAGCGACATCCTGGCGTGCGTGGAAAGAGCGAACTCGCTGACGCCCATATCCTGGGACGGCACGCCACCAAAGACGGTTATGACCAGCGCGCGCTGGCCGGTCGCCGTCTGTTGCCTGATCGCGCCGCCGCAGGATAGCGCCGCGTCATCAAAGTGCGGCTGCAGATAGATATGGCGGTAGTCCTGGCTGATCTGGTCAAGCGATTCGAGTCGCATGAGGCCTCCTGAGCGGAGAAGAACGACGCGCGCCATCACGGCGCGTCGGGTCTGGGCGCTCGCCGGCGTCCGGTTGGGAAAATACGCGCCAGCGTCGCCAGTATCGTTCTTATTGTGCCACGGAACAGGCGACTGCGCATGCCTGGCCGCTTATATGCCATCCAATCCGCGTTCGAGCGCTTCGAGCCCTTCGAGCGCGCCGTGATCGTGCGCCAGGCCAAGCGCCCGCGCGACGGCGAGAAAATCCTCAGGAGGCGGCGCGGTGATCGTGCGCGGCGGCCTATACAGCGGCCAGCGGAAGGTCAACTTCCAGGCATGCAGCATGACGCGCGGCGCCAGCGCGGCGATCGCGCTGTCCGCTGGCAGGTACATCACATCTCCCACCAGCGGCGCGCCGAGCGAGGTGAGGTGCGCGCGAATCTGATGAGTGCGCCCGGTGACTGGCTCAGCCAGAACGAGCGCGAATTTTCCGTTCGCTTGCGGAGAAGAGACCGCGAGCGCGCGGTAGCGGGTGCGCGCCGCCTGGCCAGGCGGCTCCGGCGTGATGATGACGCGCCGCCTGTCGAGCGGGTCCCGCCACAACGGCGCGTCCACCTCGCCGGAGAGCGCAAGGCGATCGGGCCAGACCACCAGCGCGAGATAGCGCTTGTGGGTCATGCGCTGGATGAACTGGCGCGCGAGGGCGTGGCGCGCCTCCTCAGTGCGGGCGAAAAGCGTCACACCGGAGGTGTCCTTGTCGAGCCGGTGGAGCAGCCAGGGCCGGGGCGCGCCCATCGCCTCGCTCCAGGCGAAGATCGCGTCGGTCAACGTGCCATCGGGATGCTTGTAGGTCGGGTGCACGACAAGGCCGGATGGCTTGTTGATCGCGAGCAGTTCCTCATCGGCGTAGAGCACATCATAGGGAGCGGGCGTCTCCTGAGAAATCGCGCCTGTGTCGTGTCCGTATCCGCTCTCGTCAATCACCGCTCTGCCCAATCACGCTCGACCACGCCAAATTACGGCAACCCGCTGGAAACCAGCCTCGTGTATGCGATGACACAGCGCCCGCCGCGCTGGATAGCCGGGGTCCATCGCGTATTGTGCCACATCGCGTGGCCCCCCGCGCGAACCACTGGATGCCTCCTGAGCGCGTCCCATGACGAAAATGCCCTTGCGGCGCAGGGCGCGCATAGCCTACACTGCGGACGATGGAGCGCCTCGATCGCGGCCAGCGCGGCCCGTGACGATCGCGCGGGAGGAATCCTCTGTGCGCAATGTGCCCAATATCCTCAGTCTCGTCCGGCTGCTGCTCACTGTGCCGCTCGTTGTACTGATCCTGATCAACACCCCGGCAGCCTACTTGTGGGCGACAGCGCTGTTTGTGATTGGCTCCATTACCGACACCCTCGATGGGCGCATCGCGCGGCGCTACAAGCTGGTCTCGAACCTGGGCATCTTCCTCGATCTGACGGCGGACAAGGTCTACGTCGCGGCGGCGCTGGTCGCCTTCACCCAGGTCGGGGTCGTGCCCGCGTGGATAACCATTATCATTATCACGCGCGAATTCATCGTCTCGGGGCTGCGCTCGCTGGCGGCGGCGCGGGGCGTGGTGATTCCCGCCGGACGCTGGGGCAAACAGAAGACCCTGTTCACCCTGATAGCGATAGGCGGCATCCTGCTGGCGCTCGGGCTGGGCGGACACACCGCGTTCCCGCTGGGCCTCAGCACGGGAGGCGCGCCGCAGACCATCCCCGACTACCTGCTGGCGATCTCGGACGCCATCCTGCTGCTCGCGGTCATCTGGACGGTCTTCTCGGCGGTGGAATATGTGCGCGGCGCATGGGGCCTGCTCACTGGTGGACAGCGCGCGTAGACGTGAGCCATACCTGGCGGGCAGTGAAGTGGAACGCGAGAATCTGTCACGAATCGCTTGACATAGCGCACGGGTCACACATACAATCGCTTGAGGCGCCTTTCACGGCGAGACGCGCCTCGTAGCGACCAGAAATAACACAGCACACGGCGACGCGACAGACGGCAGGCGCCCGCTTCAGAGACCGTGCGGGCGTATCGCGAGACGCGCCGGACGCATGGCGCAAGACACAGGCAAGAAGGTTGAGCGATGGTTTCCAAGATCCGTACAGACAGCAGGCAGGACTCAGACCGCCCGCATTACTACTCGCAGTTCTGGATTGATGTCGCGATGGGCAAGCAAAGCCCCGCGCTGCCAGAAGCGCAAGCGGTCGCCGAGGAAGAGGAAGAAGAAGACCTAGAGGCTGATCTCCTCGCCGTGGCGCCCAAGCCAGAGCCTAAGGCCAAGGCCCCCAAGCCCGCCGAGAAGAAGCCCGAGACGCGCCCGACGATCACATCGCTCGCCGATCTGGCGAACATTGATATGCTCATGCGCAGTTCCGCGGCGATGGACGATACCGAAGCGCCAGACATCACGGCTGGCCTGGGCGCCGCGGCTGGCCCGGACATCACACTCGTTGTAGCGGGTGAAGAAGAAGAGGCCGAAGCCAGCGAGAGCGAGGAAGTCTTCGAAGAAGGCTTTGACGAGGAAGAGGAAGAAGACGAGTGGGGTGGCAGCCGCCGCAAGCCCAAGCCGGGCAAGGCGAAGCGTCACGAGCGCCGCGAGTTCTAACTTCTGATCCTCTCTCGGCCCAACGCGATGATCCAAGGAGCCGCTTCCCCGCGTGGGGAAGCGGCTCCTTGCCGCTTTGCGCGCCCGCTATGCGCGGTATTCATTCCATCGGGCGCAACGCGACTGTATGGCCAGGCTGCGTCCGCTCCGCCACGCCTGCTGGCAGCTCGATGCAGCAGAGCGCGCCCGGAGCGATCGGGCCGATAGTCCAGGGCCGCAGCCGCCTTCCAACCCTCGTAACCCGCCACGCGCTATCCACAAACACCGCGTCAATCGGGAAGCGCATGAAGAACATATGGATGCTGCTGGTTGGCGCCAGCACCAGCCCGGCGCCCACTGGCAAATCCGCCCGCCCCTGCAAGCCCATGAAGCGGTCGAAAAACGACTCGGCCACCTCCGCGCGGGCCGCGAGCGTCTCGCCTGTCGTCACATTCACCACACGCGCCAGCCGCATCGCGCCATCCTCTCCGTTTTCATCAGGTCCCGCGAGGCCCCGGCTTCCCACGGATGGAGCCCCGGTCGCTCAGGTGTGGTGTATCACGCGCCATGTGGAACCTGCCAGAGCACAATCTGATTGTCCTGGATGTCCGTCATCGCGATGTGTGAGCCACCCGGCGCAACCGTCTTCGCCATCACGGCGATGCGCTTCCCATCCGGCGACCGTGCCGGGGTAGACGGGCAATAGAGCGATGCGCTCGCGGGCAGAGTGATGATATGCGCTGTCAGCGCGTTCGTGGGAGCGGTCGCGTCCCCGCCACGCGGCCCCAGCGCGAACCGCGCGACCGCGACGGCGGCCAGCGCGACGATGAGAATGCCCGCGACCAGCGGAATGATCCGCCGCCGCGAGCGCAGCCCACGAGCCGCGCCAGGCGCCACCGCTGGCTGCTGCCGCCTTGCGCGTCTTCCGCCCTGCGCGCCAGGTCGCGCAGCGTGTCGAGGTGACGCTGGCGCTCGGCGTCATCGGAAGGTCTATCTGGTGGTGATGCGCTATCCATCATGGGCCCTCCCACTTCTCAGATATTAGGAGCGACCTACCTTCCCGACATCCTCGCCTGATCTCTTACCTGTGACTACGCCCCGGCAGGCAGGCGATAACACAGCCATACGACGAATGGACGGCATGGTGGAGTAGGGTGGATGTGGGTAGCTGCGGTATAATCGCCGTATGCGCCCATTCCGGCGCGCTCGATGTCATGATCACAGCCAGTTCCACACGATAAAGGTAGCGGAAGCGATATGCAGGCCCTCCCACTAGCATTGTTCCTGGTGATGCTGGAGCTGACAGCCGGCTCGTTCATCAGCCTGTGGCTGCTCGACCTGCGCGGTGATAGCAGCCGGGGTTTTATCATCTTTCAGGGCGCGCTCTACGCCTTCTTCGCCCTGTTGACCCTCGGCGCGATGAGCGCCTTCGCCTCGCCCCAAATCGTTCGCGGCTACGGCCTCGACGGATGGTGGCTGGGCGCGCAAGGCCCGCTGACGCTCGCCTTCCTGCTGGCGATGCTGCCCTGGAACGTATTGCTCTGGCTCGACCGCTCCCCGCGCAAGGGAGCGAAAGGCAAGGCGGCGGCGATCACGAAAGGCGGCGCGCGGCTGCGGCTGGCGCGTTTCGCGCTGGGCGGCGCGGTTTCGCTGGTGGCGCTGGCCGACCTGTTCGTCGTCGGCATGGCTTACCGCACACTGGCCGACAGCAGGCTGGGCGGCGCGCTGGTTGTGCTGGCGCTCGTCTTCGGCGCGCTGGCGCTGGGTGGCTCCATGACCGCCATGCTGCTTGGCCACTGGTATCTGAATACGCCGACCGCTTCAGGCAAGCCGCTGGAATTCGTCACCATGCTCACCATCGCTGGACTGGCGCTGGTGTTGCTGACCTCGCCGTTCATCGGCCCGTCCACCGCGCGCCCCACCATCCAGAAAGTCACTGTCGCGCCCGGAACCACCATCCAGACCAACGGGGGCCAGGTAGCCATCAGCACGCCAACAGTATCCGGTAGCCAGGGCCAAAGCGACCTGCCGAGCCAGTCTGACACGACGACGCGCGAAGCCCCCATCACCAACACCGCGCTGGTGGCGCTGGAGTACATCCTTGGGCTCCTCGCGCCCCTCGTTCTGGCCGGCGTGGCGCTCTACCTGACGCGCGGGCGCTCGTTCCAGTCCGCGACCGGCATGTTATACCTTTGCGTCTCCTTCGTCTTCCTTGGCGAAATCCTGGCGGGCGGCCTGCTGCTCTTCCCCATCTTCCTCTAGCCGCTCGCTCCCAGCGCCGGGCGCGCGGACGCTTCAGCCACCCTGAGCCTCCGCGCGCCGCTCCATACCCGGACCGCGACGCCCATCTCCGCGCATGGAGTTGAATACGCCATCACCTATCGCATACCATGTGGGCTGGGGATGGGCGGGCGCCCGCCCCGCGCGCCGTATGACAGGCGCGTAGTCTCGTGACGCCATCTCACGATGATGTGCTGGCGTACTGGCAGGGCGCGTGGTCGCGCGGAAAGGACACAAAAGGTATGGCGAGCCCGTCAGGGGTCAATCCACGTATTTTCGGCGCTTATGACGTGCGCGGCGTCTATCCCGCCGACCTGGATGAGAATACCGCCTACCGCATTGGCCGGGCGTTCGCGCAGTATCTCGCTGTTAGCCCAATCGCGGTCGGGCGCGATATGCGCCTCAGCTCGCCCGCGCTGGCGCAGGCGTTCATCCGCGGCGTCACCGAGCAGGGCGCGGATGCGATTGACCTGGGCCTGACAACAACCGATGAGCTGTATTTCGCGGTTGGCAAGTACGGCTATCCGGCTGGGGCGATGATTACCGCGTCGCACAATCCCAAGCAGTATAACGGCATCAAGATGTGCCGCGAGAACGCTGTCTCCATCAGCTCCGAGACTGGCGGCTTCGCCATCCGCGATCTCGCCGTCTCCGGCCAGTTCACCGAGCCCGCGCGCAAGGGCGACGTCACGCGGCGGGATGTCAGTGACGCCTACGTGGAGCACTGCCTTTCATTCATTGATGTCGCCAGCGTCAAGCCGTTCAGGATCGCGGTGGACGCGGGCAATGGCATGGCGGGCATGTTGATCCCGCGCGTCTTCGAGAAGCTGCCCTGTGAGCTGATCCCGCTCTACTTCGAGCTGGACGGCTCATTTCCAAACCATCCCGCCAGCCCGATTGAGCCTGAAAATACCGAAGAATTGCGGCGCATCGTGCCGGAGCGCGGCTGCGAAATGGGCGTGGCGTTCGACGGCGACGCCGACCGTATGTTCCTCGTTGATGAGCATGGGCGGCTGCTCGGCGGCGACATGGTGACCGCCCTGGTGGCGCGGAGCTTGCTACGGACACAGCGGGGGGCGACCATCCTCTACAACCTGATCTGCTCACGGTCCGTACCAGAAGTGATTGAGCGGGATGGGGGCCGTGCCGTGCGTACGCGTGTCGGACATTCCTTCATCAAAGCGCGGATGCGTGAGGAGAACGCGGTCTTCGGTGGCGAGCACTCTGGACACTTCTACTTCCGTGACAACTGGTACGCCGATTCCGGGCTGATCGCGTTCCTGATCGTGCTGGAGCTGGTGAGCCTGAGTGGCAAGACGGTTTCCGAGCTGGTAGCCGAGGTAGATACCCGGTTCCGCAGTGGGGAGGTCAATAGCGATACGCATGACCAGAAGGGGCGCATGGAAGCCATCGAGCGGATCTACGCGGCGCAGGGCGCCGCGATTGACCACCTGGATGGCGTGACCATCGCGTTCCCCACCTGGTGGGCCAACGTGCGACCGTCGAATACGGAGCCGCTGCTGCGGCTGAACGTGGAGGCGGACACACAGGATGAGATGGAGAGACGTCGCGATGAGCTACTGGCGGTGATCCGGCAGTAGCCACGCCCACGCGGCGCCAAGCGCGCGCTGATCGCCGGGGAGGGCGCCCTGGCGCGGGAAACAGACACGAAATAGGCCCTTTTCAGAGGAGGCACGGCCGTGGGTGTGCTCTCACGTTTCACAACCTACGTCAAGTCAGTCTTCAGCTCGATTCTCGACCGGGCTGAAGACCCGGGTATGACGCTCGACTACTCATACCAGAAGCAGCTTGAGCAACTCCAGAACCTGCGCCGGAGCATCGCTGACGTGGTAACCAGCCAGAAGCGGCTGGAGCTGCAGAAGGCGCAGCTGACCGCGCGCATGGCGACCTACGATGACGCCGCGCGCCAGGCGTTGCAAGGCGGGAATGAGGAACTGGCGCGCGCCGCGCTCCAGCGCAAGCAGGAAGTCCAGGCGCAGATGGCGACCTTCGATAACCAGATCGAGCAGATGAAGGCGCAGCAGGCGAAGTTCGTGGACATGGAGCAGCGACTATCCGCCAAGGTTGAAGCCTTCCGCACGCAGAAGGAGATGGTCAAGACCCAATACAGCGCGGCGCAAGCGCAGGTGAAGATCCAGGAGTCGGTGACGGGCATCTCGGAGGAGATGTCGGATGTGAACCTGGCAGTCGAGCGCGCGCAGGACAAAGTCTTGCAGATGCAGGCCCGCGCCAACGCGATGGATGAGTTGATGGCGCAGGGCACGCTCCAGGAGATTGGCGCGCCCAGCGACCCTATCGAGCGGCAAATCCAGGCGATGAAGACCAAGTCGGCGGTGGATGATGAATTGGCGTCGCTCAAGTCGCAGATGAACCTGCCATCCGGTCAGGAGCAGGGGCAGCTACCACCACCTAGCGTGACTCCAGGTGAGGCGTCATAGCAGGCGCGGCAGACGGCGCCGGCGCGCCCCATGCGGCGATCTCATATGGGATGGGCAGGAAGGGAGCGAACACGATGATCGTACGCATCCACATGGATAACCAGTATCGCCTGAGCGATAGCGCGGTCACCGAGGTGGACAAGCTCGATGACCAACTGATGCAGGCGATCACTCATAACGACCAGGCCGCGTTTTCCGCGACCCTGGCCGAGCTGCTTGGCTATGTCCGCCAGAATGGCGTGAAAGTGCCGGTGGAGGAGATTGTCTCCTCCGACCTCATTTTCCCCTCGGAAGACGTGACCCTGGAGGAGGCCCGCGCCATCATGGAGAAGGCCGCCGCCGCTGGCCAGGTCACCGGACAGGCCCCCGCGGAGGCCTAGCGGGCGCATGCTGTGGCGCATGGTGGGCGTAGCGGGCGCTACGCCTGCTGTGCGCCGCGTTTTGCGCTCGCGTCAGCGCCACGCTGCCACGATATCGTGACGCCGATCGCCTCATGTTCAGGAAAACAGGCATATGGATCTCCGCGCGATCGCCCAGGAAACGCTCGCCGCTTTTGAGCGCGGCCACTATACTACCGCCGACGGCGAGCGCGTGGACGTCTCGCCACCGCTCACCGCTTGCCTCGATGGAACCAGGGAATACGAACCGGATGAGCTGGCCCGCCTCCGCGACCAGACGCTATCCGGCCCAGGCGGCGTGACGACCACCTTCGCCGTGACGCCTGAGACGGCGCTCCAGGGCGCCGCGCGGCTGGCCGCGAGCGGACGCTACCGGCGCATCGGCGTCCTGAACTTCGCCTCAGCCAGAAAACCTGGCGGTGGCTTTCTGAGTGGAGCGCGAGCGCAGGAAGAGAGCCTGGCGCGGAGCTCCGGACTCTCCTTCAGCCTGCTCAAGTGTCCCAAGTACTATGCGTTTCATCGCGCGCAAGACTCCAGCCTGTACTCAGACCACATGATCTACAGCCCGGCTTGCCCTGTCGTGCGCGATGATGAGGGGCGCTGGCTGCCGCGACCCTATGTTGTTGATTTCATCACGAGCGCCGCGCCGAACGCTGGCGCGGTGACGCGGAATGAGCCACACAACCGCGCGCAAATCGCGCCAGTTCTCGCTGAGCGCGCCAGCAAGGTTCTCGCGCTGGCCGCTCACTGGGAATGCGACGCGCTAATTCTCGGCGCATGGGGATGTGGTGTCTTTCAGAACGACCCGGTTATGGTCGCGGGCATCTTCTACGACCTGCTGCGCCTGGATGGCCCGTATGGCCACTACTTCCAGCACATCCTGTTCGCGGTCTACGGCGCCTCGCGGGAGCGAGCCACCTACACCGCCTTCGACAGACAGTTCGCGCCGCTGCTCTGAGCCTTGTCTGGAACTATCCGCGCAGCCGCCGCTTGACCATGCGCGCCACCTCGCGCTCCGCCTCGCGCTCACGGAGCGTCTCGCGCTTGTCGTACTGCTTCTTGCCACGACAGAGGCCGAGCAGCACCTTGACGCGGTTGTGGCTGAAATAGAGGCGCAGCGGGATCAGCGTCAGGCCCTTCGCCTGCACCTTGCCCACCAGCCGGTCAATCTCGCGCCGGTGCAGCAACAGCTTGCGCGGCCGCAGGGGATCGTGGTGAAGCATTCCCTGCTCGTACAGCGCGATATTCATGCCTTCGAGCCAGACCTCGCCATCCTTCACCCGCGCGTAGGCGCCGCGCAGGTTGACATGCCCCGCCCGGATGGACTTTACTTCCGTGCCGACCAGCGCGATTCCGGCCTCGAATGTCTCATCCACGAAATAATCGTGGTACGCCTGCCGGTTGACGCTGATGACGCTTGACTCTTCCGCCACGACAAATCCGCTCCAGCTCTGGCTCGCTCGCCGCTCTGCGCTGTCTTCGCTATCCTTGATACGCGCTCCGCCAGGCCAGGTCAGCAGCGGACAGCGCGCGGTATGATTCTATCGTGAAATGTCAGGAGCGGGGACGGCGCCCTACGCCGCATGGCAGGCGCGCGGCGTCCCATACTCTTGCAATTTCCGCGCAAAGCATATACAAACATATATTGAGTCTCCAATGCGGGTCGTTGCGCAGAGCGTCTCGCAGTGGGGACTCGCCCATCATACCCCTGGGCGGCGCTTCCCGGCAAGACGGGCAAAACGGCAGGCGGCGCGCAGGCGTGGAAGGCGTCACCTATGTTCTACCGGCTTGGGCGGGTAATGATCCGCCTGCGCTTCTGGGTCATCGGCGTGTGGCTGCTGGCGGTCTTCATCGCGCTTCCCTTCGCCCCGCGCGTAGCCAGCGCGCTGGCCCCTGGCGGCTTCTCCACCCCCGACATGCAATCGCAGCAGGCGATAGACGCGCTCCAGACAGGCCTGCGCACAAGCTTTACCAATGTGCTCGTGATCTTCTCCAGCAAGACCCTCACCGCCGACGATCCACGCTTCATCGCCGAGGCGACCGCCGCGACCGCGAAGCTCAACGGCTGGTCAGAGGTGACCCAGATCGTCCCGTTCACCGTAGATCCCTCGCAGGTCTCGCGCGACCGGCGCACCGCCTTTACCTCTGTCTTCCTCAAATCCAGTCCCGATAGCGCCCCGGGCATACTGCCGGAGCTTCGGGCGCGAGTGGCGTCGCAACAGCCGAACATGACTGTGACTATCGGCGGCGGCCCGGTTTTCTATGACGATATCCAGCGCGTGAGCGAGGCCGATCTGCGCCGGGCGGAACTGCTGGCCTTCCCTTTCGCGCTGCTGGCGTTGCTCCTAGTGTTTCGCTCCGTGGTCGCCGCCGCGCTGCCCGCCATTGTCGGCGGCGGTAGCGTCGTCGTCGCGCTGGCCTTACTCTATGAGATTGCGCTGCGTGCTCCTATCTCGATCTTCGCGCTCAACATCACCACACTCTTCGGCCTTGGCCTGGGCGTGGACTACTCTCTCTTTATAGTCAGCCGCTTCCGCGAAGAGCTGCGACACGGAAGAACGGCGCACGACGCGCTGGCGACGACTATGGCCACCGCCGGGCGGGCGGTCTTCTTCTCCGGCCTGACCGTCTCGATCGGGCTGCTGGGGTTGGTAATCTTTCCCCTGAACATGCTGCGCTCGGTCGGACTGGGCGGCATGCTGACCGTCGCCTTCTCGATCACGGCGGCGGTCACACTTCTGCCGGCGATGCTCGCCGTGCTCGGCGAGCGCGTCAACTGGCTGCCCGTGCGTCTGCCGCGCCTCGGTCGCGCCCGGTCGGTTCAGGCGGCGTATAGCGAAGAGAACGGCTTCTGGCATCGCCTCTCGCTGTGGGTCATGCGCCGCCCGGTCGCCACCTTCGTCCCCACGCTCACCTTCCTGCTGCTGCTTGGCATTCCCTTCCTGAACGCGCGACTGGCCGCTCCCGACGCCAGCATCCTGCCGGAATCAGTCAAGTCGCGCACGGCGTTTGATATCCTCCAGACGCAGTTTGACCAGAGCGAGACGACACCCATCGTGCTCGCGGTCGAGACGAAGGGCAGCCCGCTCGCGCCCGCCACCCTCGCCGAGCTGGACTACTACGTGCGGCGCATCGAGGCCGATCCGCGCGTCGCGCGGGTGAACAGCATCGTCTCGCTCGACCCGCGCCTGACGCTGGCGCAATATCAGCTCATGTACGCTGACCCGGCGCTCATCGCCGATCCCTACATCACCCGCTCGCTCAAGGCGCTGGCTGGCGATCACATCACCATGGTCCAGGTCTACAGCAAATATGGCATGCTGGACACCCGCTCCGAAGCGCTGGTCCAGGCCATCAGAGGCACACCGCCGCCCGCTGGACTGCGCGTGCTGGTGGATGGCGGAACCGCCGGGATTATTGACTACGTCAACACGCTCTACAGCGCCTTCCCCTGGGCGCTGCTGCTGGTGGCGCTGATCACCTATGTCGCGCTGGCGCTGCTTTTCCGCTCGCTTGTCCTGCCGCTCAAGGCGCTGGTGATGAACATGCTTTCGATCGTCGCCAGCTACGGCGCGCTGGTCTATATCTTCCAGGAGGGCCACTTCAGTGGGCTGCTGAACTTCACGCCGCTTGGCTATGTCGAGGCAAGCTCGCCCATCCTGATGTTCTGCGCGCTCTTCGGCCTCTCAATGGACTATGAGGTATTCCTGCTCTCGCGCATCCGCGAGGCGCACGAGCAGACTCACGACAATACAAAGAGCGTCGCGTTGGGGCTGGAGCGCAGCGGCGGCATCATCACGAGCGCGGCGGCGATTGTCATCATCGTCAGCGCGGCGTTCGTCTCCGCCGATATGGTCATTGTCAAGGCGCTTGGTGTCGGCATGGCGCTGGCGGTGCTGCTGGACGCGACACTGGTGCGCGGGTTGCTGGCCCCAGCGGCGATGCGCCTGCTCGGCGAGGCGAACTGGTGGTGGCCCTGGCCATTCAACCGCCTGCTCCCCGCCTCGGATTCCGCGCCGTCCGGGCGCGTAGCGGCGCATGACGCCAGCCATCATGAAGACCTGGCGCTGCCAGGCGGAGAAACGCGATGAGCGGCATACATTTCCCCCAGAAACGCGAGGCGTGGGTGAGCGAAACGCGCAGACGCCACCCACGCGCGCTGGCGCTCGTCGCGCTGGCCGCGCTGGCGACGCTGCTGGCGGCGTGCGGCGCGCCGGGAACAATCCAGACCAGCGGTTCACTGCCACAGGTGGCCGCGGAGGCGCCGACCCAGGTGCCGTTGCCGCCTGTCACATTCCCCCAGGACGAGGCGCCGCACCACAACCTGACCGAATGGTGGTACTACACAGGCCATCTAAAGGGAACTGACGCGCAGGGGAGAGCGCACACCTACGGTTTCGAGCTGACCTTCTTCCAGACGCTGCGCGGCCAGCTTCCGCCCTACTACGCGGCGCACTTCGCCATCAGCGATATCACCGCCGGCACGTTCCAGTACGATGAGCGCGCGGGCTTCGAGCCGCCCTCCGTCATCCCGCCAGCCGGCTCGACGGGCGGCTTCAACATCGCCCTGGGTGGCTGGACGATACGTGGCCTTGGCGGCCACGACGCGCTTTCGGCGACGATGAACGGCTACAGTCTCCAGCTATCGCTCGCGGACGAGCTACCGCACGCCATTCTCCACAATGGGGACGGGATCATCTCGTATGGGACCGCCGGATACTCGTACTATTACTCCCGCCCGCTCATGGCCGCCCAGGGCGTCGTAACCGACCACGGCGCGGCGATTCACGTGACAGGGCAGGCATGGATGGACCACCAGTGGGGCGATTTTGTCTCCCTGGCGGGCTCTGGCTGGGACTGGTACAGTATCCAGCTCTCCAACCACACTGAATACATGCTCTATGTCATCCGTGACGCGCAGAAACGCCCCCTCACGACGTTCGGCACGGCGGTCGCGGCGGACGGCGCGGCCAGCGAGATCCCACCCAGCGCCATCCAGATCAACGCCACTGGAAGCTGGACCAGCCCCGTAACTGGCGGCGTCTATCCCTCCGGCTGGACCATCGCGCTGCCGGGAAGCGTCACACTGACCCTCACGCCCCTGCTGAAAGACCAGGAGCTGGTGACAGCCCGCTCAACGGGTGTCGCCTACTGGGAAGGCGCGGTAGGCGTCAGCGGCCAGCAGGCGGGCAAACCGCTGACTGGCGAGGGGTATGTTGAGCTGACCGGGTACGCCACCATCCCCGCCTCCATGCAAACCGCCGGGGCGCCATAGCTGGCGCGCTCATGCGCGTCCCCAGGCGTCCCCTGACCAGGGGCGTCCAGGGCGTTCGGGGTCTCCATCCTTTAGGGGGGAGACGCGATTCGACTTCACCCAGGAGGAACTGCGGCATCGCCGTAAGCAAAGGCTTACGCCTGATTTCAGGCGCGCTGACACCTGGAAGTGGGACAGAAATCTCGCGAGCTTCACCCGGAAGGATGTAGAGCCGGCAGCGATCGGCGTTTGACAGAGCGTGTCTCTGTGCGCTACACTATCCGCATTGAAAATGACACAGGCAGCCCGCGATGACTGGGACCAGTAACCGCGCCACTCCTAACAGCGACCCGGGACAGAGTGGAAGCCCGGGGTGGTGAGATGGCGGCGAACGCGCCCAGGAGCGGCTGGCGGAAGAACGCGCCGGGAGACGCAAGTACGCCGGGTGAGTCCGCACGCTGAGACGGACAGCTGAGAGGCCGTTTCCCGCCACCAGTTCAGGCTGGCGGTGGTTGAAGCGACAATCGGGGTGGCACCGCGGGGTCTAACACGCCTCGTCCCCATGCTGCATGGAGTTTTGCGCAGCGTGGCGGGCGGGGCGTTTCCTTTTATGCCCTCCGCCCCTCCACTGCGAGTTTACGGGAAGCGCGCGGGCGCGCTACGAGGATGTTTTCGCTGGCGATGAGGCCAGCGAAACGCCACCCGCGATCCCTTCCCTGTATATGCCGGCCCTGGCTGTCGCGTGGCCCGTTCACGCGGACGGCTGGTTGTTCAGGAAACGTGACTGACACGCTGCGAGGAGCTTTGCCGCCTCAAAAGCAAGCGGGCGCTATATATTGGCGAGAAGGGCGAGAAGATCCCAATGGCGACAACACTCTGGGCGAAGGGCTACACGCACGAAGCGACTATCGCCTCCTTCGAGGCGGCGCGCAACGCCGCGCTGGACGCGGAGCTAGCCCGGCATGACATCCTGGGCTCGCTGGCGCACGCCCGTATGCTGCGCCACGCCGGCCTGCTCTCCGCTGACGACTGGGCCGCGCTGGATACCGCGCTGCGCGGGCTCCTGGCGGAGGCGCGAGCGGGCGCGCTTGCCCCTGCCGCTGAGGAAGAGGACATTCACACGCTGGTGGAGCGGCTACTGGTGGAGCGGGCGGGCGACGCGGGCAAAAAGCTGCACACCGGGCGCTCACGCAACGATCAGGCGCTGGTGGACCTGCGGCTCTACGCCAAAGAGGCGCTGCTGGGGGTCGTCGCGCGGGCGCTGACGCTGGCCGAAACCCTGACGGATTTCGCGCGGACGCACGAATGGCTGCCGATGCCGGGCTACACCCACATGCAGCGGGCGATGCTTTCATCAGTCGGACTGTGGTCGGCCAGCTTCGCCGAGGCGCTGCTCGATGATCTAGTCGTCGCGGAGGCCGCCTGGAAGCTGAACGATCAGAATCCGCTGGGCTCCGCGGCCGCTTACGGCGCGCCACTCCCACTCGACCGGGCCTATGTCGCGAAGCTGCTGGGCTTTGGCGCTGTCCATCACAATACGCTAACGGCGGCCAACGCGCGCGGCAAGATCGAGGCGGCGACCATCCAGGCGCTGGCGCTCATCATGCTCGACCTGGGCAAGTGGGCGCAGGACGCGCTGCTCTTCACCACCAGCGAGTACGGCTTCTTCACCGCGCCGCAGGAGTTGTGCGACGGCAGCAGCATCATGCCGCAGAAGCGCAACCTGAGCGCGCTGGAGCTGGTGCGGGCGCGGGCGCACACC
>JAKAIY010000046.1 GCA_021814145.1 Chloroflexota bacterium | reverse complement strand
GATAGAGGTGCTTCAGGTCCTTGCGCAGGTCCACGGATGAATAGCCATGCACGACGGCAAAATGCCCGATATCAACGCCGTTCTCGACTGTCTCCTGCGGGTGGTCGTGGATATCGAAGATTTCGAAGATCGGCGTCGTCCAGTTTTCGCAGTCCAGCGCAGGCGGCTCCCACGAAGGCGCCAGATCCCGGCTGTCGTAATAGACGAAAACGATCCCATTCACTTCCCGGAGCGGCCATACCCTGGCGCGCGCGGTAGGAGGGGGCTTCGTGCCATAGTTGGTCGCGACGCAGACGCCTTCTGTGTCGAACCGGAACGCATGGAACGGGCAGCGGATCGTCTCGCCATCAACCTGTCCGCCAATGCCCATGTGCGCGCCGAGATGGGGGCAATACGCGTCCATCGCGCAGGGCTGGCCGGAGCGAGTCCGGAAGATCACCAACTCCCGCTCCGCCAGGGTGCGGGTCCAGATTGCGCCGGGTCGCAGCTCGTTCGAGAAGCCAACCGTGTACCAGCTATTTGGAATGGGAAGCGTCGCCTTCTGCCCCATGACCACATATCCTCCGACGTATTCATCGTACATCCACGCGCCACGAAGAACGGCTTGCTACCCCCTTTCTACGAAGAGAGGCGCGTCTTTTCCGGACGCCTGCGAAAATAGCGAATGGTCAGTGTCGTGTAAATGCGCACGAGATGGAATAGCGAGCCAAAATCGAGCGTGTTCGAGAACACGTTGACGATGCCAAAGGGAAGCAGCCACACGAGCGCGCCCCGCGCGTATTCGAGCATCCAGCAATGATCGGGGAAATCAATGGTCGCGGCCTGCCAGCGGTCAACGAAAACACGGTCGCCAGTCTTGTACGATGTGGATTCCCACTGATCCTGATGCATGTAATTGGCCTGGCCGGAGAGGATGGTATCCCAAAAGGCGGCGGGATGGCGACCGGAAAACCCGGAGGAGCCGGTGGCTGAGCCACAAATCATGATATACTCATGCGGCGTCATGGCAAAGATCTTGAGCTGGTACATGATTCCACCGCTGACGTTGAACACAAGGGGCAGGCTCACGTCAACGAGCTCGGGATACCGCGCTTTCAGTTCCTGCCCTATGGCCTCAGCCATCACCGGCATCGGTTTACCGAGATGACGTTGCGCTATGCTGTCAATAACGTCCGGATCGAACAGATGCGCCGTGTTCCGCTTCACACTCATATTCCTTCAGCAGATAGCCTGGGTGGGTTTTTATTAACCTGACGTGACGGGGGGCAGGGCGTGGCCGCGCTGGATCCAGGCGAATATCGGCATCTACTCATGTAGTATAACGGTCAGGGAGTGATAAATGCGCGTCCTTGTTACTGGCGCGACGGGCAACATCGGTCAATCGGCGGTTCAAGCCCTGGTTGCGCAGGGGCATCAGGTTCGCGCGCTGATCGCTGACAATCCGCGCGCCCTGCATCCTGTGTTCAAGAGTCAGCTTGTAGAGCGCTTCGCTGGTGACATCCGCGATGCCGCGCGAGTACAGGAAGCCGTTCTGGGACAAGACGCCATTGTGCATCTTGCGTATATTATTCCGCCACTCAGCGATGAGAACCCCAAGCTGGCGCGCGCGGTCAATCTCGATGGCACGCGAAATCTTCTGGACGCGGCGCGCCGCCAGGCGGCCCCGCCCCGTTTCCTCTTCTCCTCAACGCTCGATCTCTTTGGCCGCACCATGGATCAGCCACCCCCGCGCCGTCTTTCCGATCCTGTCCAGGCGACGGACCTCTACACAGAGCATAAGCTCCAGTGTGAGCGATGGATTCAGGAATCGGGGCTAGACTGGTGTGTCTTTCGTTTCTCGGATGTCCCGGTGATAGGGTTCCGCGCGCCACATCCGATCATGTATGAGATACCACTTGACCAGCGCCTCGAGACGCTGCACACCCTCGACGCGGGGCTGGCGATCGCCAATGCGCTGGAGCGCGATGTCTGGGGGCGCGTCTGGCTGATTGGGGGCGGTGAAGCATGCCAGTTGACGTACCGCCAGTTTCTGTTCGGGCTGCTCGCTGTCATGGGTATCGGCGAACTCCCGGAAGCGGCGTTTACGACCCGCCCTTATGTCACGGACTGGCTCGATACCTCAGAAAGCGAAGCGCTCTTGCGCTATCAGCGTCACACATTCGCGGACATCCTGCGTGAAGTGGAAGCGATGAGCCGTTTTCAACGGCGCCTGATCCCACTTGTGCGACCGCTGGTTCGCAGGTATCTGCTCCGCATGTCGCCCTATATGTCCAAATCCTGATGGCGCTTCCGGTGGCTTAGCGGGCCACAGGTGTGAGGATTACGACCGGGATCTCGCGCTGAGTCCGCTCCTGATGATGGGCATACGGCGGATGGTAGGCGATCAGTTTCGGCCAGAGGGCGAGCCGCTCTTCAGGCGATGCCGTCCAGGCGAGATATTCCCCCTTCTGGCGGCCAACCTGGACGTGAACATGTGGGTTCGCGTCCAGGTTGAGATACCACGCCGGGTAGGTGTCCGCTCCGTTGTTCGAGCCGGCGACCACGAGTTCCTCTCCATGCTTCAGGTACACCAGGGTGTGTACACGGGAGCGGTCGGTTTTCCGCCCGAGCGTGGTGAGAAGCAGGACAGACCAGCCCAGCTGTTTGTGACCTACCCGGCCATCCGTCGCGCTATAGACCCATTGTGTCACGCGGTCAACCAGGCGGACAATCCAGTTTCCCAGGTGAGTAGCCAGGCTGTTTCCATCAGACGCGGCCCTTTCATCCGCGGTGACATCGCATTCTCGTAGATTGTATCTCACCGGGAAGAGAGGGAGAAGGCTGTGTGGGCGAACGCCCATCATGCCTACCCATCATGCCTACCCATAACATTCGGCCACTCAACGCGAACTTCTGTCTATGAAAAGCGCCGATGCGTTCGGATCAGCGCGCAAGGTGAGTGGCGCTCAGAGCGCGCCACACGGTCTTGTTCCCTGTGGATCGTGGCGCGACGACGCGTGGATTGATGGTTGATAACCGTAGCTGGGAGACTGCGCCACGCTCTTGGCCGCGACGGCATGAAAGGCAAACAAGCGTATGCTGGGAAAGGCGATGACGCTCGTGAAGGGCAGATCCCCCGCAGCGCTGCCGCTGCGGGGGATCTGTGATCAGACAGCCATCGCGTATGCTGCGAGCAGGTCCGTAACGACCTTGTCTTGCGCATCCAGCTCGCTGCTGGCCTGGTGCAACTCGCGCATCTTCTGATCAACAGCAAGCTGCCCCTGCTGTTTCACTTTCAGCGCTTCCTCCACCTGCTCACGGGTCGAGGCAAGGTCCGCGTTGAGCATCTCCTCGATGCGCGTCTGAAGCAACGCGGCCTGTTCGTCCACAGCGCGCGCAATTGATGCGACGAGTTTGTCGCGTTCATCGCTGAGGTGTTTCGCGAAGGAGTCCGCGACCTGTGTGGTGATCTTGTCGTTCATCTGGCCACCCTTGATGAACAACTGGATCACATTGGCGGCAAGGAGCGCGGGGAGAATGAAGGGCAAGCTCAAGCCACCCGTGAACGCAACGCTCGCTATCGCGATCCCCAGCGCTACGCCCACGTTCGCCGCAGCCTGCTTCACACCGAAGGCCACGCCGAAGCCAGCGCTGAAGATGTCACCTAGCAGCAGTCCGCCTACGCCGCCGACGACACGCTGCCAGAGCGGCACGCTCTCGCCAGTGATGCTGATGCCTCCGCTCAATCCACCACTGACCAGATCCACCTTGACCCGCTCCAGCCCCGCATCGAACGCCTTGATGCGTGATTCGATGCGCGGTCGCAGTGTCGTTTGAACTTGACTTTCAATGAATGGTATGAGCGTCTGCTCTTGCCACTGCTTGTACTGATGCTCGACCTTATCGGTGAGGTAGCGAACCGTCTCATCCACCAGCGCCTCGCGCTTTTGCGACGAGAGGAGCGAAGTGATGCCGATAACGTTCTGAGGTGTCCAGCCCTTGATCCATTCACGCGGCTGATCGGCTATCTGGCGGAAGAAAGCGTTCGCACGGTCGGTGATGTCCATGCTCAGACCATACCGGAATGTCGTGATCTGCGAGCTGATTTCACTCACCTGCATGGAGAGCTGCAGCAGCGGCTGTTGCGCATCTTCGTAGGCTTTTTGCAAGGCCTGCAAGCTCTTTTGTGAGAGTTGCTCCGCATCGCGAATAGCCTCGCGCGTCTTCAGTACCGAGTCCTGGAGAGCGTGGGCCGGTCGAACCAGTTTGATGCGCCCCTTCTCCGTCGCGAGGAACTCTTTGAGATCGTGTTCCGCCGCCGGAACACCGGACGCCTGGGCAAGCTGCTCGTCATGGACAATTCGCGCCTGGAGCGCGCCACGCGCGTCCACGAAATAGATGTGTCGCTCCCCTTGCCGGGTCATCGGCGCGAGGAGCTGGAGGAGCCGCCGTTTGACGAGCGCCAGATCGTCTCCCACCATGTTGACGCGGTTGCAGATGAAGAAGATGTCTTCATAATGCATTTCATCGTAGATGGTGTGAACCATGTCTTTTTCAGTCTGTGCGGCTGGGAAGTCGCACGCGATGACGAAGATGACCGCATCGGCATGCGCAAGATATGACATAGTGATTTCCTTATGGGCTGGGTCCGCGTTCAGCCCAGGAGTGTCCACTATCTCTACGCCATCCCTGCACAGGTCAAGCGGCCACGTCAGCACCACCTTCTCGTAAGGCTTGCCAGTGGATCCGTCATCGTCGCTCACCACAACGTACCTCTCGATGGTGTCCACGGGAATCTGCTCGATACGCTGCTTCTTACTGCCACTGGCCGGATCCGGGAGATGATACAGATAGGCGGCGGGCTGCTCGCCCCAGCGCACTTCGTTGATGATGGCTGTCGTCGGAATCGTGTATGCGGGCAGCACCTTCTGGCCGAGCAGCGCATTGATGAAGGTGCTCTTGCCACGGCTGAATTCGCCCAATACCAGCACTTTGAAGGCATCGCTCGCGACCTCATCGGCCAGCTTTTGCATGTTGCCAGCCGCCGTGGTCAGGCCCAGGCGGTTAAGCAGCTCGACCTGCCGCTTGAGGGAACGGATCAAGTTGAGGCGGCGCTCCTGATAGATATCGAACTGACCAGGTGTTTGCGTGGACATACAGGCTTCTTCCTCCAATAACACCAGTAACACGCGCCCTAGCGCGCAAGGGCGGCGATGATCTCGCCTTCAAGTGTGCGGACGTCTACAATGAACCGCTCCCAGCTCTGCTGGTCTTTTGCGCTCGTTGACCGCGTGAGGACCGCTGCTTTGCTACTCTCCCACGCCTCCTGCTCCCGGCGCAGGTCATCGGCAAGCTGGGCATACACTCGCCGGATACGCGCCGCGACCTCGACGACGTAGTGGTCAATAGCCTGTGAGACAAGCCCCTCCATGTGCTGATGGATGATCGCGCGCTGCTGCTTCATTTGCGTATTGATGAGCTGCTCCGAGACGACCGCCGATCCGACGGTAAACACTGCTGCAATCGGGGCGACGAACAGGAACATGAAGATTGCCGTGGCGCCTAGGCCCAACCGGGAGAAGAGTCGAAGCTGCTGGAAGTTATAAAGCGACAGCGCCTTCATCCGCGGGGTCGGCGCTTCTGTGTTGATGGCATCCGCTCGGGTGGTCTCAAGTGAACGGTTGAGCGAGCTCGCGACCTCTGCGCGGAGCCACTCACAGTCCTCGTTGATTTGCCGGAGCACCAGTGACTCATTGCTCTGCCCCAGGCGAATCAACTCGCGCTGAAGCAGCGGCTGGTATTCCTGCTCCCACCACTGCTTGGGATTACCCGCCCGGCTGAGGTCGTCATCGAGGCGCTTGATCAGGGCGCTGCGCTCATCAGCGATACGCTGGCGGAGCAACTGTTCGAGCCGCAGGGCGCGCTCATCGAGCATGGAAGAAATCTGGCTCCAGCGCACATTGGCGGCGAGCGCCTCATTCTGCTGGCGGCGAATCTCTTGTTTCCGCTGGGCGTCGTCGAGCTCGAGTGAGCGCAACGCGGTTTCGCCGAGCTCGCGCAGATTTTGCAGCATGTCAAGCGCCTGCTCCGCGATCTGGCGGCTACGCCACAGGCTGCGGTCGGAGCCAGCCGCGAGCGCGTTAATCAGCGCGCGCACATCTTCCAGAGCGGTCACGTCGGAGCCTGTGGGTGTCATGGGCTGCGAGGAGACGACGGTGAGCTGGGGCGCTACGCGTCCCACGCGACTACGCACCGACTGCATCACCGTGTCGCGCTCTTCCACCGGGATGGTGTCGAGTTGCGAGACGACAACCAGCACATGATTGATGCGCTTGCCCAGCACCTGCTGTTCGAGGAACGTGCGCTCGGTCAGACTGAATGGCAGATGCGCGCTGATGAGAAAGACAGCCGCATCGGTCTGCGCCAGGGTGTCATAGACGACGGCGACGCGCTGCGGAATGAGATCTCCCGCGCCTGGAGTATCCACCAACTCCGCGTCGATGGCGCGCAGCCAGGCGTTATCAACGGTGACATGCGCCGTGGGAAGTGGGGCCATCTGGCCGTCCTGCGCCTCACCGACGAGACCATTCCAGCCGTCCGGCGTCAGCGGGCGTCGCACACATCGCCCGTCGGCATATCGCACCTCGAGCTGTTCGGGGGCGCCCGCGACTACGGTGGTGACAAGCGCAGTAGTAGGAACATCACCCACAGGCAGGAGCCGTGGCCTGTCGAGCAAGCGATTGATCAGCGTGCTCTTGCCACGATTGAACTCGCCCACGAACGCGACGCGGAAACCAGGCGCATAATGTCGCGCTTTGAGACGGCGCACTGTTTCCACCATGTCCGTCGCGTTAGCCGCGCTCGCCAGGTCATCCGCACGGTTGAGCCACGCATCCAGCTCCCGCGCGATACCTGCGCTACCACTCGGTGGCTGTGCGTTGATGTCATCATGATCACTCGGTGTCATGTCAGGCGCTCCTCACACTAGCCTTATCTCGTGACAAGGCGGCTCGCAATGATGACGTCCGCTGTGTCCGGTGAAATCACGTCCACGTATGGGCGCAATTGCAAGACGATGCATTTAGGCGCTCGGCAAGGCGACTGGCATGGCGACTTGCGCTTTCACCTCGGCGAGCTGGCGCTCTAGCGCCTCCCGTCGCGTATTGACCTCCACGCGATCACGATCGAGCGCAGCCATCACGGCCTCCAGACGCTGGCGCTCGCGCTGCTGCTGCGCGAGAACTTGCTGATAGGCGCCGCGGTACTGGTTGGCGTACTCATTGATGAGACGGTCTGATTCGTCGCCTCTCAGCTTGCGCAGCGCCGCCAGCTCGTTGACGCAGGTCATCCGCCAAGCGTCGAATTGCAGCGGGATGTGCGGCTGGAGCTTTGTCCACATCTCGTTCTTGCGCGTATCGAGACTCGGACCGAACAAAGAGCCAAAGATGCCTCCAAGGATCGCCCCTAACACCGTCCCAATGCCTGGGAGAAGGATTGTGCCCAGAGCAGCCCCAGCCGCGGCTCCGCCTCCAATGGCGAAACTCGCGCGCGCCTCGGCGTTGTTGTGCTCGACGAGGGCAGATCCAGCAGCGTTCGCCGCATTGAATCGCGTCGTGGTCGTAACACTCCTCGCGCCCTGTATAGAGGGCGCCCCAGCCAGCGCCCTGAGACGCGCGAACGCTTCGTCGAAGTGCAAGCCAAACACTTTGCCCGCGGCTATGCTCGCCTGATCTATCTGCCCAGAGCACTGCTGATGCGTCGTCGCTATCTGCTGGCCATACCGGTTGAGAATGGCGGTTACCTGCGTCTCCGCCACCGCTTTCAGCGCATCGGCGCTCGTCGCGCCCATTACCGCGCTATGGATCTCATTGGTGGCATCGGATTGAGCCTGCACAATCTTGGCGCGGAGTGTCCGCTGAGCGTTGGCGTGGGCCTCATCGAGCTCCTGCGCCGCCGCTGCGCGCTCCTGACGAACGAACGCGTCCAGATCGGCGATCGTCGCTTGACGAATCAACTCCTGCTGCTTCGTCACGCTGCGAGCCTGCGCGGCGATCGCCCCGTCAATGTCCTTCAGGAGGCTGGCGAGCAGGCGGATCAGTCGCTCGATGACGGCGATGACGCGGTCCTCCTGGAGGCGGTCGGCCAGGATGCGCTTCAGTTGCTCAAACTGCCCTGACCAGTAGGGGTCGAGCGGCTTCGGGGACTTCTTGCTCAGCGCATTGGTGGTGGGTTGCGCCGCTACGGGATAGACGATTGGGCGTTGGAGTCCGAGTTGTTCCAGCTTGCGCGTGATCTGCGCCAGCACGCGCTGCTGTTCGGTGGCGTCATCGAGGGTGTCCATTTTGGTGATCAGGAAGACGCACCGGTGCAGCATGGGGCTGAGGCGCTCGCGCAGAAATTCAATTAGCGTCAACTGGCCCGCAAATGCCGCCGGGATAGTGATGATGCACAGATCGGCGTCGTCCTGGAGGACCTGAATGGTCGCTGCCGCCAAATCGTCGTTGTCGTTGAGGCCTGGGGTATCAATGATCACGACGCCACCGCGCAGGAAGGTTCCAGGATGTTCGATGACGCAACCCGTCACGGCGCGCGCCACTGTGGCATCTGCGGTGATCGCCGTGATGATGTCGCGCGTCTGATCGCCAGACGGAGTGATCTGGGGACGCATTGAGCCGATCCACTGGATCAGCCGCTTCTTATCAGATCTCAGCCGCAGGCGGCCAGCGTCGCGAGTGGTCACCTCCATATCCATCCGCTTCCCATAGAGCATGCGGGTGGGGCTCGTTGTCACAGGCACGGCGCCAACTGGCAGCAGGTTGTCGCCGATCAGCGCGTTGATCAGCGTGCTCTTGCCGCTGTTGAACTCGCCAATTACCGCGAGGTAGAAGCGCGGATCGTTGCGTCGCGCCTGAATGAACGCCAGACCCGCGAGAGCCTTGTCACGCGCGCCGAGCAGGTTGCGGCTAGTGACAAATTGCGTAGCCCATGCCAGTGGCTCGTCTATCATCTGACCAATGCGGGCGGCGTTTGCGCTCTTTTGATAGTGCTCTTCGCGTTTCTTGTTGAAGTGAAACCAGGGCATTCGCTCAGTCTCCCCACTTGCGCCCGATCAACAGGTGGCGTGGTCAATCCGGGAATTTCCCCTAACGCTTCATGCCTTAACCGTCAGCGCCTGCCAGTCACTCCTGCGCCTCGATCACTCCTTCACCAATGAGCGCGCCACTCATACCTCACCCACCTCCCAGATGCGCGCCGTTTGATCCAGACTCGCCGTGAGCAGGCGATGACTCCTGCGCGCCCAGTGGACGCTGGTGACGTGATTGGCGTGACTCTGTGCTGTATATAGGAGCTTGCCGGATTCGGGCTTCCACAAGCGGACAGTTTCATCTTCGCCGCCAGTAGCGATCAACTCGCCATCGGAAGCCCACGCGGCGCAGCGCACGCTGCCCACATGGCCCAGCAATGACGCCAGGATGAGGTTTGTGGAAACGCTCCACACGTGCGCCATTCTGTCTGCGCCCGTCGTGACCAGACGCTTCCCGTCGGGAGACCATGCCACGCTGGTGACCTCTTGCGCGTGCCCTTGTAGTGTCAAGAGGAGCGCGCCGGTCGAGGCGTCCCAGACGCGGGCGGTCCGGTCATCACCAGCAGTGGCCAGGCGCGCGCCATCAGGTGACCACGCCACCCCACGGCAAGCTTTTACGTGTCCCCTCAACATGGCCAGCCGGCGCCCGGTTCGCGCTTCCCAGATACGCACGATGCGGTCGTCGCCCGCAGTAGCCAGGCGCGCGCCATCGGGCGACCACGCCACACGCCACACGGCGCCCGAGAAACCTTGCATACTGGAGAGCAAGCCTTCAGAGTGTCCGTGCAGGCTCGTGAGTTTCTTCCGGGTCGCGACATCCCATACGCAAACCGTCTGGTCGTCGCTCGCCGTAGCGAGGCGCTCCCCCTGCGGGGCCCACGCCACACCGCGCACCGCGTGCTGGTGTCCCGCAAACGGCACCAACGGGCGCAGGGTGGTCACGTCGAACGCGCGCGTGGAGGCGTCGGCGTGCGCAGTGGCGATACGCGTGTTATCAGGGGCCCAGGCAGCCTCGTGAATCGCGCTATTTGTCGTAATGACGCCCACTTGCTCGACATGTAGCTTACTTGAGAGCGCCATCCTGGTCGGGCCAACCGGTGTGGCGGATGTGATCGCGTCGCTCTCCGTGATCTTCAGCGCCGTGAGAAGGAAAGGTAGCTGATTGGGGTAGGCGCCATCGCGCACATCGAGGTAGTTGTATGTGGCCAATTCGAACGGGGCGCAGTCAATCCAGGCGGATCCACGCGCCCAGAGCGCGAGGATGGGGCGAGACTCCTTTTGGGCGAGTACGATCTCGCTCCGTACATACTTCGAGTCTTTGGCGTCGGGCGATCCGATATAGACGACCGTGGCGCATGCCTGGATGCCACGCCGAACCGCATCCTGCCAGTCCGCGTCACCGATGGGGATGCTTTCATGGTCAATCCAGACAGTCGCTCCCGCTGTAGTCAGATCAGCCTTGATCTGGTCAGCAAGCTCCGAATCCACACGTGAATAGCTGATGAACACAACGACGTTGCGCGCCATATCTTTCCTCCCCAGAAACGCTTTATTTATCCGAGGCTTGAGGTATAAGTGGATGCGATAATCGGCGCTCTGAACATGAATTTATTAGAGTTTTTCACTAAGCTGCCCCTCTTTTCTCGCGCTCCAGCCTATCACCGAATTACTGATCTCATCACTGAAATTAAAACATTAGCCCCGAGGACCCAGGAATAGCGCCAGATGCCAATTCAGCGAATTTGGTTTCTTGCGCAGAGATGCGCAGCGATAAGTAGAATCAAGACTTCCCCCATGTCTTGCGCCACCGCTCAGTCAACGCGTGTGTCCTGCCACAATATGCGGTGCGCGCTTGCTGTGTACGCAGCATGCCACTCATCCACCTCAGAAATCCACACAGGAGAAGACACAGCCACGCAGGAGTATCCCTCATTCTCCGAATGTGTAGCGACCGCTTGGTTAGCATGATGCTACATAAACAACAGTTCGTCAAGTCATAGAGGCCGCGAAATTCTACTGGAAACGGGAAGTCGAGGAAAAGCGAGGGGCCGCTACTGTGTCGCCATGAAAAAGCGCGTCACGATAGGAGGGCCTCAGATGTCGCGCAGCGTGACCAGCGTCGTAGAGCTAGCCCCTCAGACGGACGTGAGCCAGATGGTGGAGGCGATGCAGAAGACAGAGCCGACAAGCGATACGTGACGCGCTCGAGCGCATGTGGCATGGCCTCGTTGCGGCGGGAGCGCGAACCGACTGTGGCGATGCCGCATCATGCCTACCCATCATGCCTACCCATCATGCCTACCCATAACATTCGGCCATTCAACGCGAACTTCTGTATATGAAGCGCCGATGCGTTCGGATCAGCGCGCAAGGTGAGTGGCGCTCAGAGCGCGCCACGCGGTCTTGTTCCCTGTGGATAGTGGCGCGACGACGCGTGGATTGATGGTTGATAACCGTAGCTGGGAGACTGCGCCACGCTCCTGGCCGCGACGGCATGAAAGGCAAACAAGCGTATGCTGGGAAAGGCGATGACGCTCGTCAAGGGCAAAGCGGCGGCGGCTATCCTGGGCTTGATTCTGGTGGGTGGCGGCGGTGGCGCCGTCGCCGTGGCGGCTACCCAGGGGCAGCTGAATGGTCTGGGCCTTCAGATGGCCTCTTCGAAGGGGCAGTCGAGCAATCACGCGAACAGCCAGAGCGAGGCCCACGCTGAGGGCATGCTGACAGACTGCCAGGTGAATTCGGACGGTGTCACCGGCTCGATCACCGTGGCGGACACACAGCAAGGCTCTGTCACGTTCGAAGTGACCGCAAGCACCACCTTCAATGGCTATATCCACGGAAACGACAAGGGCGGCTCGACGAGCGCCTCGAACCCGGACTTCAAGCTCAGCGATCTGTGCCCGATGAAGAACAGCGTCAAGGTGCAGGTGCAGGGGACTTCCAGTCATGGCAAGGCGCCGACCTACACCGCGACTAAAGTGACCGTTGAAGGCCCTGGGACGGCGAACGCGGGAGCTGGCTCCAGCACCGATCACGGCAAGCCCAGCGACGTTCCCACCCCGAACGGCCACAGCTCCACTGGCTCCGGCAATAGCAGCGACCACTAGCGCGCAACAGCGTTCCAACGCCCAGACGCCCCACCAGCCGCGCGGCTGGTGGGGCGTCCGCGTGTCCGCGAGGAGCGCGCCTCTTGCCCTACCCGCACTGTCCGCTGGGCGCGAGCAGGGGCGACAGCACGGAATTTGGGCTCTCTACCCATACACCCCCACCCTCGGGGAAGGTGTGGTCAGCGGGTAGATCGCCCGACCAGGTGAACTGATAGGTCGCGGTGGTCTGCCCGGGGGCGACGGTGAGGCTCGCTGGATTGTCGCCACGCCCGTTGTTGATGGTGTAGTAGAACTTGATAGTTCCACCGGGGCCGTTGGGGGCCAGATGGAAGGTCGCCGTATAGGTGACGGTGAGGTGGGTTCCGCAGCTCAGGCCCGCGATGCTGGTTGGGTTGACCGCCATTGTCACCGACGTCACCTTGAACGGCCCAGGCGGCACGCAGGAGCCACTTGGGTACGCCGACGGCGAGCGGACCTCGTTGGGGCTGGTGACCATGACCGCCGCGACGCCGGGATAGGCGTGCTCGGGAGACACGACGCCAGAGCTGGCGAATGTGAAGGTCTTGCTGGTCTCGCCGGGGCCGACAGTCATTGAGCTGTCAGTCTGGGAGCGTCCGTTGTTGAGCGTGTAGCTGAACTGGATGACGCCGCCCGCGGTATGCGCCGGGATATGGAAAACAGCGGTGTACGTGAAGCTGGCGGAGCTCCCGCAGGTCATACCCGCGACGCTTGCCGGGCTGACCGAAAGATCAACGCCTGTCACTGTGAACGGCGTGGGCGCCGGCGTGGGGGAGCGTGCGGGAGCGCTTGTGGGGGAGCCTGTGGGAGCGTTTGCGCCACTGTTTGCGCCACAGGCGGACAGGGACAACACAACAAGGCACAAGGACAGGAGCGCTGATGGAACAGCCCACCGCGTGACAGGCGCCCACGCGCGTGGCTGTTTGGACAGTGGCGTCATCGTCTTCTCTCCTGCAGATGGGGAACGAGGCGAGAGAAGTGGCGATTGATCGGTTCGTTTCGTCCCTGTTTCGTTTCGTTCCTGCGTTGAATACAAGTGACTGACAGGCGCCCGGCGTCTGGCCCGCTGCGCGGCATTTCGCGGCGCCCTCTGAAAACAGGCGCCGGGAGCGCCCGCGCGCATGCGCTACTCCTCTTTCAATTTCCTTCCAACCTGTTAATATCGCGAATCGTGGTCACACCTCCCTCACGGGCGACGCGCGATCACATACAATCGCGTCACACACGCCAGGGGCCGCTCGCGCCCACGCGGGCCGCATGGGGCGAGGATCAGCGATTCCTGGCGCTCAGCCTGGGCGCATCCGCCCGCTTGTGGGTTTCCGGTCAGGCGTCCCGCATAAAGAATCGGGCCAGAGGAGGAAAAAGCCTATGGTTGACCGACTGGCTGGACACGCTGTCACGGTGAAGCTGCCGCCGCAGCTCTACGAGCGGACTGGCGGGCGGCGGGCCATCATGACCCCGGCGGGGAGCGTCCGCGAGGTGATCGCGGCGCTGGAGGCGGCCGCGCCGGGGCTGCGGTTCCACCTCTGCGAGGAGACCGGCGAGCTGCGCTCCTTTGTCAATGTGTTCCTCGATGGCGTCAACGTCCGCAACCTCGCGGGCCTCGAAACTGCCGTCCCTGACGGGGCGACGCTGATGATCTTTCCCTCGGTCGCGGGCGGTTGAGACCACCCACATCCCGCCTGGCATGAGCGCGACGTAACTGGGCTGCGTCCCGGCGCGTAGCGTTGGAGCCAGCCTGCTGGCGGGTGGCGGCGCCATCCGTGAAGGAGCGCATATGGACAGCTTCTGGCGCGCGATAGTGTGGGCGCAGTTCGGCGCGGCCATTGACATGCTCGACAATGCCCTGGTGGCCTGCCCCGACGCGCTCTGGCGCCAGCGCCTCTGGCGCGATCCGGTGGACCACCCCCTCCCACCTGGGCGCGCGGAGTTCTGGTATGTCGCCTATCATGCCCTGTTCTGGCTCGACCTGTATCTATTCGGCTCCGAGGAAGGCTTCGCTCCCCCAGCGCCTTTTGCCCTGGTGGAGCAGGACGACGCCACAGGCCCAATACCCGAACAGCCCTACACCAAAGATGAGCTGCGCGCCTACCTGGCGTCTGTGCGCCAGAGATGCCGCGCCGCCATCGAGACGCTGACGGACGAGCGGGCGCGCCAGCCCGTTGACTTCCCCTGGACAGCGGGGCGTCCTATCAGCTACGTCGAGCTACAGCTCTACAGCATGCGTCATGTCCAGGAGCACGCGGCCCAGTTGGCCCTCGCGCTCGGCCAGCATGGCATCCATGATGAGTGCGACTGGGTCGCCCGCGCGAAGGATGGCCCCAGCGGCAATTGAGCGCGGGCGCAAGGGGTGAAATAGCAAGACCCGCCAGCGTTCCCAGACGCTATTTTAGCGGTCTCCTGCGCGATTTCCTGGCAATAGCTGGGCTCCATACGCCCGTTCTATACGCACAGCCCCCTCGCCTCCGCAGATGAGAGGGGGCAGGGGATGAGGCGCGCGCCTCGCCCCACATCCAGACACCATCCTGACACCATGAGGAGGACAACGCTATGTCATATCCGCTCGCGTTGACACCGGGGTCGGTCGTGCTATCGGTCGGCACGAAGCGCGGACTGTTCCTGGTCACCTCGCCTGATCGCAAGACCTGGACGGTGACGCCAACCGCGCTGGATGGCAACCGCGTCTATAACGCGGTCCTCGACCAGCGGCGGGGCCAGCGGCTCTTCGCCGCCGACAACAACGACTTCTTCGGCTCGTTCCTGCGCTATAGCGACGACCTGGGCCAGACGTGGCGGCAGCCGGAGCGCGGCATCGCGTTCCCCGAAGGTGGCGGTCTGGCGCTCAAGAACATCTGGATCATCGAGCCGGGGCGCGATGACACGCCCGACACTGTCTACGCGGGCGTGGACCCGGCCAGCCTGTGGGTCAGCGAGGACCGCGGCGTCACCTGGCGGATGAACGAGGGGCTGGCGGCGCACCCCACGCGCGCGGAATGGAACCCCGGCGCGGGCGGCCTCTGCCTGCACTCGATCATCGTGGACCGCTCGCGGCCAGAGCGCATGTGGGTCGGCATCTCGGCGGTCGGCGTGCTGCGGACGGATGACGGCGGCCAGAGCTGGCGCTTCGCCAACAAAGGCACGCGCGCCAGCTTCCTGCCCGACATCTACCCTGAGTTCGGCCAGTGCGTCCATCGCGTCATACAGCGGCCCGACCGGCCAGAGACGCTCTACCAGCAGAACCACTGCGGCGTCTACCGCAGCGACAATGGCGGCGACGACTGGCGCGACATCCAGGGCAGCCTGCCCTCGGAGTTCGGCTTCCCGATGGCGCTGGACCCACGCGACCCGGATACCGTCTTTACCGTCGTCGAGGAGGGGCAGACCCGCGCCAACATCGCCGAAAGTTTCCGCGTCTACCGCACGCGCGATGGCGGCGAGAGCTGGGAGACGCTAACGAATGGGCTGCCGTCGGGCTCCAGCGTGCGGCTGGGTGTGCTGCGCCACGGGATGTGCGTAGATGGAAGCGATCCGTGCGGGGTGTATGCCGGCACGAACACTGGTCAGCTCTTCGCCAGCGCTGATCGCGGCGACTCCTGGTCGCTGATCGCTGACTACCTACCTTCGATCTATTCCGTGACGGCGGCGGTGATCGCGTAAGGCTATCCGTGGGCCCGCAGCGGCGGGTCTCATGGCGGCTCCCGCCGCCTTGAGGCGCGGTTTCAACCGTCCGCTCACTCGCGCCATGCCAATGACGTTGGCATAGCCGTGTCAGTTGGCGCTGGCCAGGTTAACCTCCGCTGTGGCGATCAGCCCGGTTAGCGCCTGATAGAAGCGCTCCGGCTGCTGGAGGTGCGGCAAATGCCCCGCCTCCGGCAGCGTCACCTCCAGCCCGCCGCGCTCGCCCAGCGCCTCCGCCGCCACCCGCGCCTCAGCGGCGGAACAGAGCGGATCGAGCCCGCCCCGAATGACGGCGGAGGGCGCGCGGACTGTGCGCGCGAGAGCGGGCGCCTCGCTCCGCGCGGCGTCCATGTCGCGCCAGAGCGCCGCCGACGCCGCCATCGAGACCGCGTGCTCTGGGCGCGCGCGCTCCGCCCGCCGTTCCTCCTCGATGGCGCGCGTCTCCTCCGTGGTGGGGCCGAGCGCCAGCGATGTGAGGGCGGGCTCCGCCAGCCGGGGCAGTGCGGGCGCGCGCAAGACGGCGCTGGCCAGCGTTTCCAGCGTCCCGCGCGGCGCGAAGCCCAGCGGCCCTACCAGCGCCAGCCCTACCACACGCTGAGGATGCGCGGCGGCGTAGCGCGTGGCGATCCCCGCCGCGATCCCGCTAGCCAGCAGCACAGCCCGCGCTACGCCGAGGGCGTCCAGCCACTGGCCGAGGACGCTGGCCAGGTGATCAAGGGTATAAACGTATTCCGCCGGGGTGGGCCGGTCTGACGCGCCAAAGCCAGGCCAGTCCAGCGCGAAGACGCGCCGCTCTGGCGCCAGCCGCTCCAGGATGGCGCGATAGTCGCGCCAGGCGTAGCCCGCGTCGGGCAGCAGGACGAGTGGCGCGCAGGCCAGCAACGCGCGTGGCGTGTCGTTCATCGCGGTGGCGACGCGCCGCCCCTCGATGATGACACCGCGCTCCTGAATCGCGCTGGCCTCAGCGCCCTGGTTCGTGGCGCCGCTGGTTTCGGGTGTCTCCGGCGGACCGGATGGGTGTGAATCGCTCATCGCTTCCGGTTATACCATATTGCGGCGCGACCTCACCCCCTACCCCCTCTCCTGGGGAGGAGAGGGACGGCAACTCAGGCGTGTCGCGTTGAGGCAAGCAATCTTGCCCCGCGAGGAAGTCCCTCCCCAGGCCTTCCCCTGAGAGGGGGGAGGTGGCCAGAAGCCGGATGGGGTCCGCGCTCGCCTACCGCTTAACCTCGCTGGTGGCGGGCGCCTCGAAGGTGATCTCTAGCGCGCCGCCGCTCATGCGGGCGACGGTCGCGTCCAGCGGGGCGAGGACGGCGGGCAGGGCGATGTCGCGCTTGAAGTTGCCGACCTCGACGATCAGGTCATCGCCTTTCTTGGTCATGATGACCTTGCCCAGCTCGATGTGCGGCAGTGGCAGCCGCAGCACATACTGGTCGCCGCGCTTGACCAGTTCCTGTGGCGAGCCCTGGAAAAAGACCTTCGTCGGGTCCTCCGCGCCCCAGATTTCCGTCGCCAGCTGGGCCAGCGCCTCCGCGCCGATCACCTCGCGCGAGCGGTAGGGCGCGTCCCAGACGGGCAGCGGATCGAAGGTCTGGTGGATCTGCTGGTAGTAGCCGCGCTGCTGCATCACCATGTCGCGCAGCAGCGGGTCCTGTGGCGGCGTCTCGCTGCCAGGGCCGGTGACGCCGGGCAGCACGCGGTTGCAGATCACGCCGTCAATCGGGTAGCCGTAGAGCGTCAGGTACGTCTCGGCCCGCAGCGCCTCCTTGATGACCATCTTCTCCGGGTTGACGACCAGCCGGTAGCTGCTGATCGAGCTATCGGTGAGCGTCGCGCGCAGCGTGGCCACCTGGGCGTTCAGTTTCTCCAGCTGCTCCATGACGTTGACGCCGGGCAGGAAGGACTTCAGCAGCGGCTTGGCGGCGTTGAAGGCGACGTTGCGCCAGCCGCTGAGGCGGTTGGCGTACCACAGGAACGTCTCCGGCATGCTCAGTAGGCGCACCGTCTCGCCCGTTGGCGCGGCGTCCACCACGACAACGTCGAAGCCATTGCTGGACGCCTGGCGGTGGATATTGAGCAGCGCCACAACCTCATCCATGCCGGGGATCAGCGCCATCTCCTCCGCCGCGACTTCGTTCGCGCCCTGCTTCTTGAGCGTGCTGGTGATGTAGTCCTGCACCTTGCCCCAACCAGCGCGCATCTCCTCCAGCACGTTGATCTCCTGCGCCCAGAGGTTCTCGCCCACCTGGAGCGGCTCGGACGCCAGCGGCTTGTCGAGCGCGTCGGCCAGGCTGTGGGCCAGATCGGTGCTGACGACCAGCGTGCGCTTGCCCAGTTGGGCCGCGCGCGCGGCGGTCGCGGAGGCGAGCGTCGTCTTGCCTACGCCACCTTTGCCAAGATAGAGGATGAGCCGCATCCAGCCCAGACCTTTCCGTGATATTCCCGTCGTATGGAGTGTGTGACTGCCCGCATGGCGCGCCAGCCCAAGCCGCGCGCATGTCATCACACTCTACGCGGTGTCCACGGGAGCGGTTGTAGGGGATGGGAACAGTGGCGAGGCGCATGAGGGCGTCGCTGCGCTCGCCATGCGGACCACAACGTCCGCCTGCGCGGACACAGGTACGGTAGCGTGGACCCGCGACGGCGGGTCTTGTGGCGGCCTGGCCGCCTTGAGGCGCGGTTTCAACTGCCCGCCGTCTCACCCCAGCGCGCGTCCTCCCTCCCCACCCTTGCCGTGTACAATGACAGGACGCGCGTCCGCCACCGTCGGGGCCGGGGCGCGCCTGTTGAAGTGGAGGGGAATCGCGTGATGTCACGGACCGCCGCGCTGGTGATCGTCATTCTGGTCGTGGGGGCGGGGACGTACTTGCTGCGCGCGGGCTCGCTGGCGCTGGGCGGCAAGGCGCGGCTCTCGCCGGGCGTCGAGCGCTGGCTCAGCTTTGTTACGCCCGCGACGCTGGGCGCGCTGCTGGGGCCGCTGCTGCTGACGCCTGACGGCGCGCTGGTCCCGCCGTGGGCTAACGCCGCGCTGCTGGCCGCCATCCCAACCGTCGTGGTGGCGCGGCTCTCACACAACCTGCTGGCGACTATCGCCGCCGGGGTGATCTTCTACGCCGCGATTGGCGCGCTGCTGGCCTGGATGGGCGCCACCCGATGAACACCGAAGCCACGAGGAGCGGCCGCCGCGTCGAGGCGCTACGCGGCCTGCGCGACGCGCTGCCCATCGTCCTGGCGTATGTCCCCGTCGGCGTGACGTTTGGCGTCGTCGCGGTCAGTAACGGGCTGCCGGTGTGGATGGCGTGCCTGCTCTCGCTGGTGATCTACGCGGGCGCGTCGCAGTTCATCTTCGTCACGCTGGCGGCGGCGGGCGCCGGGCCGCTCTCGATGATTGTGACGCTGCTGCTGGTCAACCTGCGCCACGCGCTCTACGGCGCGACGCTGGGCCGCGCCTTCGCGCGCTGGCCAGAGGCGCGCAGGTGGCTGGGCGGCTGGGGGCTAACGGACGAAGTCTTCGCCGTGCTGGGCGCCCGCGTCACCGCCAGCGTGGCGCGGGGCGAGTCGCCGGAGCGCGTCATCAGCCAGCCGTACCACTACGCGCTGGCCTTCGCCGCCTACGCCGCGTGGGTCGGCGGCACGGTGGCGGGCGCGCTGATCGGGGCGGCGGTCCCCGCGCCCGTCGCCGCCGCGCTGACCTATGGGCTGCCCGCGCTGTTCCTCGCGCTACTGCTCAACCAGCGCCCCTCCCACCCGCAACTGGCGGCGGCGCTGCTGGGCGCGCTGGTGGCCGTCGCCGTGCGCCAGGTCACCACCTCCGGCGCGGACATCGTGGCGGGCGCGCTGACCGGGGCCACGCTGGGCGCGCTGCTCGCCGCCCGCGCCGGGCGCCAGGTCGCGCCTTGACGGCTGCGAAAGGCGGCGCGCTACCGTCAGCGTTCGCGGCCTTCCGCTGGCCGTGTTTTTCCGTCCGTTCGCATATGTAGCAGCGGGAAGGGCAGGCCCATGCCGTCCACAGCGGACCGCCCGATGACCTCGAACCCCATGCGGCGGTAAAAGCCCACAGCCTGATCGTTCTGCTCGTTCACGTCCACTTCGGTGGCGCCCAACGTCTCGACGGCATAGGTGAGCAGCTGGCGCCCAATCCCCTGGCCGCGCCATGCCGGATGGATGAATAGCGCCTCGGCCTTTACGCCCTCCACGCCGATGAAGCCAGCGACATGGCCCTCGCCGTCACGCACACCCGCCAGCGTTTCCAGCCGCGTGAGGCCATCCCTGACGAAAGGCTTGAGATGCTGGATGTCAGCCTCGGTCAGGAAGTGGTGGGTCGCGCGCACGGACGCTTCCCACACCTCAATGACGCGGGGCCAGTCTCCGGCCTCGATGGCAGTGATCCCTTCATGCGCCCGCATCCAGCTCGCGCCCCTTTTCTCCATACCGTCAGCGCGCCGCCTCAGCGCCTTTCAGGCGGCTGGCGAACTGCTTGCGGAACTTGGCGACCTTGGGCGCGATGACGATGGAGCAGTAGGGCGCTTCGGGGTTCCGCTCGAAGTAGCGCTGGTGGTAGTCCTCCGCCGGGTAGAAGACCGTGAACGGCTCGATCTGAGTCACGATGGGGCGCGGCCAGAGCTTTTGAGCGGTCAGGTCGCGGATCACCGCTTCGGCGGTCGCCTTCTGCTCCGGGCTGTGGTAGAGGATGATCGAGCGGTACTGCTCGCCCACGTCAGCCCCCTGGCGGTTGAGCGTCGTTGGATCGTGCGAGGCGAAGAAGATCTCCAGCAGCTCGCGGTACGACAGCTCGCGCGGGTCAAAGACCACCTGCGCCACCTCCGCGTGGCCGGTGCGCCCGTCGCAGACCTGGCGGTAGGTCGGGTTCGCCACATGCCCGCCCGCGTAGCCCGGCAGCACGGACTTCACCCCGCGCAGGCTGGTGAACAGCGGCTCCAGGCACCAGAAACAGCCGCCACCCAGCGTCGCCGTCTCCTCTGTGGCGCTCACGTCGCTGGCACCCCTCAGCGCGTTATCGGTCATCAGTTCATGCCTCGCTCTCTCGCCGCGTTGATGAGACACGTTATAGCCTCTCGCGCTCAGTCTACATCGCGGAGCGGGCCGCTGGCACGAGGTGCGAGATGATCGCGGCCCGTCAGGCGGCGATGCGACTCGCCGCCTGACGGGCCTCGTGTGAGACGCGCGGGGGCGCGTCTACCTGGTACGTCCTATACGTCCGCGCGCTGATTGCGCTGGTCGCGCTGGTCGCGCTGCCGCTGGGTGACCCGAATCGCGTGGCTGACGTGGGCGAAGCCGCGCACGACCTCCAGCGTCTTGGAGAAGCCGCCGAGAATCGGGGCGAGGGCGAGAATGTTGAGCGTCGCGCCGACCCGGTCGTGATGGCGCAGGTCGGCCACGAGGTCGCGCATGGCGCACATGCTGCCAATGAGGGGAATGAAGGAAAGGGTGATCTGGGTGGCGGCGCCGGGAACGCGCAGGTCGCGGGCGAAGTCGCCAAGGAAGGCCCCAGCCGCGATCTCGCCAAAGAATGAGCGGTAATGGATGGTGGGCGTGAGGGTGGCGGGCGCCTCGACGAGCGCAGGGCGCGGGGTCATGGAATTGACCTCGCCAGGGCTGTATGGCAAGGCTGGTTGTGGGTCCGCCATGCGCGCTCCTTTCGTTGATCGCTCTTTTGCTCATGTCATTCGAGGAATGGGTAGCCTGGCGTCCGGCAGCGCGCCATCCGGCTGTGAGCGCCGTCCGCTTCATCACGAGCATATCACAGCGCGCCAGGCCCCCGCGCGCTACAATTCCGACGGAGGGCGCGCATGCTCCGCACGCGAACGGGAATGTACGGGCATTATCGCGCGCCGCGCGTCGCGGATAAGAAATGGATGAGAAGAAAGGCGGCCCGATGGTGGTACAGTTTGGTGTCTTCACGCCGCAGGGGTGGCGCATGGATCTGGCGGGGATCGCCGATCCGGTGGAGCAGTATGAGGCGATGACGAGCGTCGCGCGCGCGGTGGACGCGCTGCCCGCGTTTGATAGCGTCTGGGTCTATGACCACTTCCACACTGTCCCGACGCCGGAGCTCCAGACGACGTTCGAAGCCTGGACGGTCACCGCCGCGCTCAGCCGCGACACGGCGCGCGTCAACATCGGCCAGATGGTGACCTGCGCTGGCTACCGCAACCCGGCGCTGCTGGCGAAGATGGCCTCGACCGTGGACGTGATGAGCCACGGGCGGCTGTACTTCGGCCTCGGCGCGGGGTGGTACGAGCACGAGTGGAACGCCTATGGCTATGGCTTCCCGGAGACACGCGAGCGCATGCGCGGCTTCCGCGAGGCCTGCGATATCGTCATGAAGATGTGGACCGAGACGTACCCGGAGTATACGGGCGAGCTGTACACGATTGACCGGCCGATCAACGAGCCGCGCGGCGCGCGCCAGCCGCACCCGTCGTTCTGGATTGGCGGCGGCGGCGAGCGGGTGACGCTGAAGCTGGTGGCGAAGTACGCCGACGCCTGCAACATCAGCGGCGAGCCGGACGACATCCGCCACAAGCTGGGCGTGCTGCGCGACCACTGCGAGACGCTGGGGCGCGACTACGACACGATCACCCGCTCGACGATCGCGCATGTCTATCCGGTGGAGCGCGCGGAGGACGCGGAGAAGGTCCGCGCGACGCTGCGCCAGGAGCTGGGCGCGGCCTACGAGCGACTGGCGTCCTTCGCGCTCATCGGGACGCCCGACGAGATCTCGCGCCGGGTGGAGGCGCTGGCGGAGGCGGGCGTCAATTACGTCATTTTCTACATTCCCCGGATCGCGTATGACCACGCGCCGCTCCACCTGCTGGCGGAGCGCGTGGCGCCACGCTTTCAGTGAGAGGCGCGCGAACCTCACCCCTGGCCCCTCTCCCTATTGGGAAAGGGGAGGGTGAGGAGCAATGAGAGAGGAGCGCCCGCATGAGCGCGACGGATGACACCCAGGCGTATATCAACGCGCTGGAGGAGGAGCGGCGTCTCAAGGACGCCTATTTCAAGCGGGAGCCCAGCTCGCCGGTACCCGCGCCGCAACGGCGCGGCTTCAGCGGCCTGCGCTACTTCCCGCCCGACCCGGCGCTGCGGGTGGTGGCGACGGTTGAGCCGCTGGCGGGCGGCGAGGTGTTCCTGATGCGGACCTCGGATAACGACGAGCGCGAGTACGTGCGGCATGCGCTGCTGCGCTTCACGCTGGAGGGGCGGGACTATCAGCTGACGGCTTACCGCACGCCGGAGGCGGACGAGGACGAGCCGTGGTTTGTCCCCTTCCGCGACGCGCAGGCGGGCAAGGAGACCTACGGCGCCGGGCGCTACCTGGAGATCGCGCCGCCGCGTGGCGCCGGCGCGGAGCAGGAGCCACAGCGGGTCGTCGTTGACTTCAATCTGGCGTACAATCCCTATTGCGCCTACAGCCCGTACTACAGCTGCCCGCTGCCACCCGCGGAGAACACCCTGCCCATCGCCATCCGCGCGGGCGAGATGTCGTACGAGGCGCACTGAGCGACGGCCGCGATCTCACCCCCTGACCCGCTCTCCTTGGGGAGCGGGAAACTGGGGGTGAGCCGCGCGCCTCGTACGACATCAATCCACAACACACAGGAGCACGCCTTCATGGAGCTGTCACGCCGCCTGCGGAGCCTGCCGCCGTATCATTTCGCCGCCTACAGCCGCAAGATCGCCGAGCTGCGCGCGTCGGGCCGGGACATCATCAACCTCTCGATTGGCGACCCGGATTTGCCTACGCCGCCGGAGGTTTTGGACGCGCTGACGGAGAGCGCGCGGGAGCCGGTGAATCAGCGCTACCCGGAATATGAGGGCATGGCGGCGCTGCGCGAGGCGTTCGCGGCGTGGTTCGCGCGGCGGTTTGGCGTGGAGCTGGACCCCAGGCGCGAGATGAGCGTCCTCATTGGCTCGAAGGAGGGGCTGGCGCATCTGCCGATGGCGGTGATGGATGAGGGCGACGTGGCGCTGATGCCCAATCCGGCCTATCCGGTCTATCCGACGGCGGTCGCGCTGGCGGGCGGGACGGTGTATGAGCTGCCGCTTTGCGAGGAGGGCGGCTGGCTGCCTGAGCTGGAGGCCGTTCCGGCGGACACGCTGGCGCGGGCGAAGACGCTCTGGCTGAATTATCCCAACAATCCGACGGGCGCGGCGGCCCCGATGGCGTTCTTTGAGCGGGCGGTGGCCTTCGCCCGCCGGCATGACCTGCTGCTGATTCACGATATGGCCTACGCTGAGGTGCGCTTCGACGGGGCGCGCCCGCGCAGCATCCTGGAGGTCCCCGGCGCGAAGGATGTGGCCGTCGAGTTCCATTCGTTCTCGAAGGCCTACAACATGGCCGGCGCGCGGCTGGGGATGATGGTGGGGAACGCGCAGACCTGCGAGGGGCTGACGCGGCTGAAGAGCAATCTGGATACGGGCATCTTCCGCCCGCTGCAGATCGCTGGCATCCGGGCGCTGGCGCTGCCGGAGGAGTGGGTGGCGGAGCGCAACGCGATCTACCAGCGGCGCCGCGATGTGATGCTGGCGGCGCTGCGCGCGGCGGGGATGCGCGTGGCCACGCCTGAGGCGGGGCTCTATCTGTGGCCGCGCATTCCCGCCGGGGAGACCGCGGCGGACTTCGCGCTGCGCCTGCTGGATGAGACGTCGGTCGCTGTGACGCCGGGGACGAACTTCGGCTCCGCTGGCGAGGGCTATCTGCGGGTGACGCTGACGGCGCCGGACGCGCGCATCGCGGAGGCGGCGGAGCGGCTGCGGAGGTAGGAGGACCTCACCCCCTGCCCCCTCTCCTCCGCGGAGGAGAG
>JAKAIY010000194.1 GCA_021814145.1 Chloroflexota bacterium | reverse complement strand
CGTCGGCCACCGCTCGCACCAAGCGTTCTTTCAGATCGGTCGAATAGGCGCGCATGCCGCTCTATCCCGCATCACTCGTGCCTGTCTCTGCTTTTCGTAAGTTGCTCTATCAGCCATACGAGCAGGCGCCGGCGGCCGCGCTCCATTCGCGCTGGAGGGCGTAGCCGTGGCCGTTCGCCAGCTGGACAGTCGAGCCATCGCTCGCGGGGTAGCCGAACGAGGACTCGCACTTGTCGCCGATCTCGCTGTAGTCGCTGTCGTCATACCAGCCGTCACCAGCGGGGTCGGTGACCATCTCGAACTGTTCATGCGAGAGGGAGTTGATGACCGCGTCCGCCAGTGGCGCGCCATAGGGGGCCGGGGCCAGATCGAATGTGGGCAGGTAGTCGCAGCCAGGGACATCGGCGATCAGCATGTAAGGCAGATAGCTCGCCGTCGAGTCAGGGTTGGAATACGACGTGGACGAGTGATAGGCGCAGAAGCCGGAGTCGTTGCTGAGCGGGAAGGAGCAGGAGCGATGGCCTTCGTAGGTCGCGCACGTCTGGATGCCGTACGCGGTGATGAGCGCGAACCCCACGCCTGGGGCCACCGGCCAGCGCTGTGACGCGCTGACGCGCTCGATCTCGTTGTACACGTCGCTATTATCCAGCGGGTCGCTGACTGTCCCGGCGTGCGGATAGGGGCGCGTATCCACGTAGGTCCCGCCCAGCCGGGCGATGTCGCGCACCGGCCCGGTCGTATCCCAGTACTGGCTCATCAGGCCATAGAACGGCGTGCCGCCAACGTCCTTCAGGTATTGCGCCACCAGCGAGCGGAAGCGCGCGTCGCTGCCGTTGGGGTCCAGGCGCGCGCCGGGCGGGGTCCAGAAGATCACGTAGCCGGTGAAGGTGTGCATCACGTCGCCGCCATGATAGCTGACACCGCGGCAGTGGCTCGGACAGACGGAGAAATCGAGCGTGGTGATCGCGCCCGGCCGCACGATCACTGGCTGGGGCGTTTCGCTTTGCGCGGCGACGCAGAGGTATGAGCCGACCGGCGCGTCGTTCAGCAGATATTGCCCTGTGGCGCTGGCGACGGTGTTATAGCGCGCGGGGTCGCTCAGGGAAGAGCGCGCGGCGAGCGAATTATCCCAGCAGATGATCGTAGCGGAGTTGACCGGCTGCTGGGTCGCGCTGTTCAGCACGACGCCGCTGATCGAGCCAGGCTGGAGCGCCAGCGCGCCGCAGCGCTGGCCGCTGGGCGCGGGCGCGCAAGCCGCTGATGTCGAGAGTGGCGAGCCGAAGTCCAGTGTGTAGGAGCCGTTGAAACGAGGGTTGACGCTGACCGTCATCGAGGCATATTGGGGCGCGGACGCTGAACAGGTGTAGTCGCGCCCGCGCAGCAGACTCAGGCTGTAGCGTCCGCTGGCGTCGGTCACGGCGCTCGCGCCGCCGCATGCGACGGTCGCGCCGGCTAGGGGGGATGCCACTTCGCGGCCCGCCTCGCGCTGGGCCGCGTTCTCGCCATAGACGGCGCCCGTCACACGCACCGAGAAGATGGGCAGGTCGCGCGCCAGCAGCTGCGGCTGGGTGATGGTGGCCGCGGCGACCAGGACCGAGCACATGACAACCGGTATCAGGAACAGCCCGGTGGCCAGCCAGAAGACACCGTTACGCCGCCGTCGCGGTGGCCGCGCGAAGGGTAGTGTTGGCGGCGCGTAGCCCGGCGGAGGCGTGGAGGATGGCCAGGGGGAATACGCTGGCGGCGGCGCGTAACCCGGCGGGAGCGCGCCAGGCCGCGCGGGGGGAGCTGGCTCCCACGGAGCGGGGAATGGCTGCCGCGGCGAATCGGGCCACTGTGGAAATGAGGGCGAAGAGGGCGTGGAGTCCATGCGCTAGACCAGCTTCCAGTACGTAGCGTCCCTGAATGAATCAGAGGAACACGAACGGCCCGTGGGCGGGTTGATATAGGGCGCGGGCGGGCCGCTCACTCCTGAGCCGCGCCAGTATCGCCAGCGCCGCCAGTATAGCAGACTTTCGCCCGGCGTGGACACCCCCTCGCGCGTCCACGCTCCCCAACCTGACGCCACCGCCGGATGCGGATAGGCGTTCTGTCCAGCGCGATTGACACACCGGACGCGCGAGACCTATACTGCCCGGTGTTTATGGGGGGCGGAGCCGGTCTTTATGGCGCTCCGCGCCCCGCCGGGAAGCGCCGAGGAGTGACCGCATGCCGGGTGACTATCCGCCAGGAAGTTCAGGAGGCGCGTGGGGCCAGCGCGCGGAGAGGCCGCGCGGCCGTCCTGGCGGCCCGATGAACGCGCCTGGCGCTTCCGGGCGTCGTCCTGTTCCTCCTCCGGGTCGTTCCGGCCAGCCGCGCGCCTACGGCGCGCCCGGCGCGAGCGGCGCGCGGTGGGCGCCTGGCCCCTATCGGGGAGCGGGCGCGCCGGGCGCGCAAGGCTATGACCCGTTCGCGGCCAGTATGCCGGGCGAGGTCGCGCGGACCTCGGCGCATCTGGAAGCGATCCAGCGCAAGCGCAATGGATTCGCGCTGTTTCATGATGGCAACGCGGGCCATCTCTGGCGCGGCGAGGTCGCGTCGCTGTTTGGCGAAAGCGTGCTAGGCGTTGGCGTCATCATCTGGCTCGCTTACCTGACCAGCTCTCCAGTGATGGTGTCGCTTGGCGTCCTGTCGCTCGGCCTGCCCTGGCTGGTCGCCATCCCGCTCGCGCCGCTCTTCGAGAACGCGCGCGAGCCGGGCCGTCCGCTGGCATGGATCGGGCGGCTGCGCGTGCTGGCGGCGCTGGGCGTCGTGGGCATGCACTTCGTGACGATTTACCCGGTCTTGTTCGGGCTGCTCTTCGTGATCGGGCTGGCGGGGCGGATACGCCAGGCGTTGCGCGTGGCGGCGACGCGCGTCTGCCTGGAGCCAGGCGAGATCGAGCTGGTCTCCAATGATCTGTTCGCTGGCTCCGCGCTCGCGACGATTATCGGGCCGCTGCTGGCCGCCGCGCTGTTCATGGCGCTGGGCGAGCGGGTGATCCTCGTGGCGCTGGTCGCCGCCGCATTGTTCCTCCTGGCCTCCAATTCCGATGGCTTCCTCGACGCGCTCCCCAATGAGCGGCGCGCGTTCTCTCTGGCGACCCTGACCAGCGCGACGCCAGACGAGGCGACCCGCGCTGACCTGATCGCCGCCGCGCGTGGCGCGCGTATGGACGGGAACACCGACGGGGACGAAGACGAGGAGCCGGACGCTGGTGAAGCCACGGACAGCGAGAGCGCGTCACTCCCGCCTGACCTGCGCGAGCGCGCCTTGCCAGAATGGTATCAGCAGGGGCCAAAGAACCCATCCCAGGCGATTGGCGATACCGGCGCGGGCCTGGGGCTGGCGGGCGGGCGCGCGGCGAGCGCCACCGCGCTGCTGATACTCGCTACGCTGGCGTTCGTGGGTGGCGGCCTGAGTGTGCTGGAAGTGTTCTATGTGAGCGACCGGCTTGGCCTGGCGTTCTATTATCTTGGCGTCCTGATCGCGCTCGAAGCTGGCGGCATGGCCGTGGGCGCGCTGCTGGCCGAGACGCCGCCAGCGCGCGCGATGAGCGGCGCGCTCGCCCTGCTGGGGCTGACGCTCACGGGCGTGGCGCTCGCGCTGCTCGCGTTGACGACTATTCCCCTGGTCAGCTATGGGATCGCGCCGCTCATGGGCGTCGCCAACGGGGTGAGCGTTATCTCCGCCCGCCGCCTGCTGCGCGCCGGACATGACGGGGCCGAGCGCCGCGCGCTGAGCGCCGCGGAGGCTTTCCTGACCGCGCTGACCAGCGCCGCTGGCGCTATCCTCTTCGCGTTCTTTTTCGCCGGGTTCACGCGCGCCAGCATCGGGACGCATGCGCTGCTCCCCGGCATGCCTGTCGGGCTGATTCTGAGTGGAGCGGGCGTGGGACTGGCCCTGGCGGGCGCTATCCTGTTCATCAGGCCGGGCCTGCGCGAGCGCACACCCAAGTCACCCAGGGCCGGCAAAAACGCCTCATTAGAGACGAGCGGGCGCATGGGCGCCGCGCCTGGCGCGAGTGGCCGCTTCGCCTCGCCTATCGGCGCCTCGGGCAAGATGGACGCGGTGGGCGCGACAGGCGCGACAGGCGCGATTGGCGCGCTCTGGGATGGCATTGAGGATGATGATGAGGTGGACGCCTACGCCGGTGAGGATGAGTACGGCGATGGCGATGATTACGACGATTACGACGATGATGACAATGAGGATGAGTGGGATGACAGAGGCGGGCGGGGACGCGGCCGTGGCGCGCCGCGCCGGGGCGGACGCCCACCATCGGGGCCGCGCATGAGCTCGCGCGACCACCGCGGCCACCGCTAGCGCATGATCCCGGCGCCATGCGAAGGAGACCACCCGATGAAGAAGACGCCCGCGTTCGCGGAGTTACGCGCACGGAGGCTCGGCGCGTGGCGGCAGACGGCGGAGCGGCGGATCGTCGGGCCGGATGAGGGCGCGGAACTGATCGGCGCGCTGGGTCTGGTGACACTGTATCCCGTCACGCCAGAGGCGCCGAACCTCTATCACGCCTACGTCGGCGATCCAGACAGGCCAACGGACTCGAAGTGGGACAGCCCGTCAGGCCAGGTCTATACCTGGCGGTGGGCGCTGGGGCGGCGCGAGGCCGCGTGCTATACGGTGGTCGCGCGCAAACGCCCGACATGGATCGCCTGGGACCTGCTGCCTGCCATCCTGCGGCTGCTGAGTGACCCGCGCATGCCGGATGAGCTGCTGCATCTGGGGATCATCTCACCGGAAGCGCACCGGGTGGCGCAGGCGCTGGAGGAGGCGGGACGCCCGCTGAGCACGAGCGAACTACGTGAGGCCGCGCGTTTCCCGGTGGGCAAGGAGCAGCGCGCCGCCTATCAGAAGGCGCTCGCCGAGCTGGACGCGCGGCTGTTGCTGGCGCGCGTCTTCTCGCCCGACGCGCGCGCCGCGAGTGACCCCGCGCCCGCTGAGGGCGAATCGTCCGGTGAGGGCGAGATGACAGGAATGGGGCATGCGCTGTTCAGCGTCAGCTATCGCGAGCATGTGGACGCGGCGGAGCGCATGACGCGCGAGCAAGCGCTCGACCAGTTGCTCACGCGCTACCTGCCAGGGGCCATCTGGGTGGCGACGAAGCCACTCTCCCGCGCGCTCGGCCTGCCACAGCCAGAGCTGGACGCCGCGCTGGCCCGGTTCCAGGAGCGCGGCCAGGCGCAACCGCTCACGCTGGCGGAGATCCGCGCTCCGGCGTGGCTCTGGGTTGGTGAGTAGCGCCCTGGCGTCGCGCACGTGGATATTCTCAGCATGTCCATATGTCCATCGCCTGGTGGAAGCCGGGTGCGCCACCACAACGGTCGCTTCATGTTTGCTATCACGGATTACCAGTGCGACATGGTGGCGTGATAGGATTGTGAGAGTAGCGCAGAGTAGCGAGGGATGCCTGATACTTTGCGACGCGATCATAACTCGCGAGCGGGTGATAAGGCGCCAGGCCTTTGCGAATCCATG
>JAKAIY010000193.1 GCA_021814145.1 Chloroflexota bacterium | reverse complement strand
CTTCAACATCGCTGGCATAATCCCGCAGACGGCTCCCCGTGGTTACCGCCGCGTATCAGGCGCTGGGCTTCGCGCTGGAGCGGCGCGAGGTGGCGTGGCGGTTGCCGCTGACGGGCGCATAGGATATGCTGCGAGTGCGACAAGCGCTCACGGAAGGAGCGAATGCATGACGGCCGCGCCTCTTGACCGCGACGCCATTTTGCGGATCATCGAATCCTGGCCACAGGACGAGCAATTGGCGCTGGCGCGCGAAATAGCCCGGCGAGCTGGCGCGCCATCCATTACGCCGGCCCACGCCTCGTTTGAGGACGCGCTCGGTATGTTGGCGACGCCCGGCCAGCCTGCTCCTACTGATGAAGAGATCGAACGCTGGCGAATGGAGAAATATGGCGAAGCATGATGAGTCATTCGTCTGGCAAATCCAGGCCCAACGGGGCATGGGCCTGTTCGCGCGCTCGTGGACACCAATGTGATCCTCGACTGGCTGCTCAATCGTATGCCTTGGTCAGCTGACGCGCGTTCCCTCTGGCACGCGCAAAGCGCTGGTCTACTCATTGGATATGCGCCTGCGTCCGCTCTAACGGATCTCTTCTATATCGCTCGACGCGCCAAAGACATTCCCACAGCGTTCGCATGTATCTATCGCGTGATGGTTGCCTTCGAGACGCTCCCTGTTGATGATGCTCTCCTTCGGTTGGCGCGTGCTCTGCCAGGGAACGACTTCGAGGATAACGTTCAGATCGCGTGCGCGCAGGCGTCCGGCCTCGATCTCATCGTCACACGCGACGCGGCTGGATTCACCCAGGCGGGGCTGCCCGTCATCGCGCCGCCTGACATTGAACGCTATCTGCCGCAGCCATAGCCCGCCGCGAAACCGCCTACCGTTTGTCGCCGTGTCCGCTATGATGCGCGGTGGCGGGAGCGGCGTCGAAGGTCTGCTTGCAGCCGGCGCTGCAGAAGTAGTAGGTCTGGCCGTCGCGGGTCGAGGTGTAGCGGGCGGTGGCGATGTCTACCGTCATGCCGCAGATGGGGTCTATCGCCTCGGCGCGCTGGGGCAGGGGGATCTCGCCCATCAGGCCGACACGCTGGCGGCGCGTCTCGATCAGCTCGGCCATCACGCTGAATGCGATCTCTTCCGGCGTGAGGGCCAGGCCGGGCAGACCGCCAGGCCGCCTGAGCAGCGCCACGCGCTCCGCCGGAACGCCCTGGGCGGTGAGGGCGTCCCGCACCGTCTTGAGCCGGGTCTTGCTGGCGATGACGCCGACATAGCTGGCCGGGCTGACCAGCGCCACCTCCGCCGCCTGCTCGTCGTATTCGCCGATCGTGGCGACGATGACGTAGCAGCGCTCGGTCAGCTGCGGCCCCAGCGCCTCCAGGCTCGTCTCCAGCCGGTCGGCGTCGGGGAACATCTCCATATCCGCCAGCGGGTCGCAGGCCCAGACCTCGAAATCGAGCAGGGTGGCGAAGCGGGCGAGCGCGCGGGCCACAGCGGACTCGCCGATGACGACCAGCGTCGCCCTTGGCAGGAACGGCTCGACGAACACCTGCAGCTCCCCCTGGCTGGCGCAGAGCATCGGCGCCCGCACGATCCCCGGCTTCTCCTCCCGCCCTTCTTCCGTCATCCCGGCCTCCTCCGGGCCCAGCACCACCAGCCGCGGCGTGCGCTCGGCCAGCGCCCGCAGCCCCTGCCGCATCACCGTGGGCCGCGCGCAATGCCCGCCGACCCAGCCCTCCATCTGGCCATCAGGCAGGATGATCGCCCGCGCGCCGGGTGAGCCGGAGGTGGGCTGGCGCGCGGCGACCACCGTCGCCAGCGCGAACGGGCGGCCCTCAGCGCGCAGCCGCTGCGCCTTCGCTAGAATATCGTCTCGCATGACGCATGACCCTCATAGCTAGTGAATACGCCCGCGCTCTCCCGCACAGGCAGACCATGCGGCAAGGCGAAAGCGACGCCGCCAGCGCCCGCGCGGTGCGCGGGGACGCGGGCGAATGAATTCGCGCCTGAAGGCCTACGGCCACGAGGTCCGCCTGCGCGGACCCAACATCGGACCCGCCAGGCGGGTCTTGTGGCGGCGCGCGCCGCCTTCAGGCGCGGTTTCAACCGCCCGCTCGGCTTACCCGGCGGCCTCGATCTTCGCGCGGAAGCAGTCGAAGAACTGGGCCGTCAGCTTGTGGGCCACGCCTTCCATCATACGCGCGCCGACGCTGGCCAGCGTGCCGGAGACGTTGACATCAGCGACCCAGTCCATCTTCGTCTCCGTCTCCGAGATCGTGGTCAGGTCCATCGCCGCCTTCATGTCCACGGCGCTGCCGCCAGCGGAGCCGCGGCCATGCATGCCGGCGTGGTCCGGCTCGCGCACGTCCTCCAGCAGCACATCGAGCGTGAAGGTCGCCCTGATCGCGCCGATGCCGACCGCGAGGGTGGGCTTGAAGTGGTCAGGCCCCAGGATTTCCATCGTCTTGAAGCCTGGCGCGCACTCCGCCACCTTGTTCGGGTCCAGCACGAACTGGAAGACCCGCTCTTTGGGCGCCTTGATCTGTTGTGTCCCGGTGAAATGCACTAGTGAACCTCCGCGACTCCATGCTCTTGCAGGATCTGATAGACCTTCCAGGGGGTGATGGGAATATCAATGTGCGTGACACCCAGATGGCTGAGCGCGTCCACGACGGCGTTGGCGATGGCGGGCGGCGCGCCGACGGTGGCCGACTCGCCCACGCCCTTGGCGCCGAACGGATGGTGCGGCGAAGGCGTGGTGGTCTTGTCCGTCTCCCACGCCGGCGTCTCCATCGCCGTCGGCAGCAGGTAGTCCATGAAGGTGCCCTGCTGGATGTTGCCCTGCTCGTCGTAGGTGATGGCTTCCATCAGCGCGGGGGCCATGCCCATCGTCAGCCCGCCGTGAATCTGGCCGTCCACGATCATCGGGTTGATGATATTGCCGCAGTCGTCCACCGCCAGGAAGCGGCGGATCTTCACCTCGCCGGTGCCGCGGTCAATGTCCACGACGCAGATGTAGGCGCCGAAGGGGAAGGTCATGTTGGGCGGATCGTAGTAGTCCACCGCCTCCAGTCCGGCCTCCACATCGGAGGGGAAGTTGGTGTACGCGGCGAAGGCGACATCCTTCATCGTCACCGAGCGGCCCGGCGTTCCCTTCACCTGGAACTTGTAGTCTTTCCACTCCAGGTCGTCGGGGTTGGCCTCCAGCAGGTGCGCGGCGATCTTGCGCGCCTTGTCGCGGATCTTGCGCGCCGCCACCGCCGTCGCCGCGCCCGCCGTTGGCGTGGAGCGGCTGGCGTAGGTGCCGAGGCCGTAGGGCGCCGTATCGGTGTCGCCATGCTCGACGGTGATGTTCTCGACCGGCAGGCCCAGCTCCTCGGCGACGATCTGCGCGAAGGTCGTCTCGTGGCCCTGGCCCTGCGTCTGCACGCCGATGCGCACGATGGCCGAGCCGGTGGGATGCACGCGGATCTCGCAGCTATCGAACATCTTGATGCCCAGGATGTCGAAGGTGTGCGACGGCCCCGCGCCGACGATCTCGGTGAAGGTCGAGATGCCGACGCCCATCAGCTCGCCGCGCGCGCGCTTCTCCGCCTGCTCGCGGCGCAGCCCGGCGTAGTCTATCTTCTCCATCGCCTTGCGCATGGTTTCCTGGTAGTTGCCGCTGTCATACTCCCAGCCGGTGGCGGACTTGTAGGGGAACGCCTCGTGCGGGATGAAGTTCTTCATGCGCACGTCCGCCGGGTCCATGTGCAGCTGCTGCGCCAGCGTGTCCACCATGCGCTCGATGGTGTGCACCGCCTCGGTGACGCGGAAGGAGCAGCGGTAGGCGACGCCGCCGCTGGGCTTGGTGGTGTAGACGCCATCCACCGCGACGTGCGCGGCGTCGAGCGTGTAGGAGCCGGTGATGACGCTGAACAGCCCGGCGGGGAACTTGGACGGGTTGGCCGCCGCGTCGAACGCGCCGTGGTCCGCCAGCGTCTTGACGCGCAGCGCCCGCATCCTGCCGTCCTTGTCGGCGGCCAGCTCGGCGCTGATGTGGTAGTCGCGGGCGAAGCTGTCGGCCTGGAGGTTCTCCGAGCGGTCCTCGATCCACTTGATTGGGTGGCCGGTCTTGAGCGCGGCGACGCTGGCGATGACGTAGCCGGGATAGACAGGCACCTTGCCGCCGAAGCCGCCGCCGATGTCGGGCGAGATGATGCGGATCTTGTGCTCCGGGATGCCGGTCACCAGCGAGAAGACGGTGCGGATGGCGTGCGGCGCCTGGGTGGTCATGTAGATCGTCAGCTTGCCCTCGATGCTGTCAAACTGCGCGATGCAGCCGCAGGTCTCGATGCTGGAGACGTGGATGCGCGGGATGTAGAGGTCCTGCTTGACGACGACATCGGCGCCCTGGAAGATCGCGTCGGTCGCCGCGGCGTCACCGGCTTCCCAGTGCCAGATGTGGTTGGTCTTCTGCTCGCGGTCGGGCCGCACCAGCGGCGCGTCGGGCTCCAGCGCCTTGAAGGGGTCCACCACGGGCTGCAGCGGCTCGTACTCGACCTCGACCGCCGCGACGCCGTCGGCGGCGATGTAGCGCTCGGTGGCGATGACCGCCGCGACCTCCTGCGCCTGGTAGACCACGCGGTCCACTGGCAGCACCATCTGCTTGTCGCTCATCAGCGTCGGCATCCAGGCGAGGCCGGCGGCGTCGAGGTCCTTGCCGGTGATGACGGCCAGCACGCCAGGGATCGCCAGCGCCTTGCTGGCGTCAATGTTCTTGATCATGGCGTGCGCGTACGGGCTGCGCACGATGTCCATGTAGAGCATGCCGGGCAGCTTGAAGTCGTCAATGTAGTGGCCCTTGCCGCGCAGGAAGCGGGCGTCCTCTTTGCGCCGGACGCTGTGGCCCATGCCACGGATGGGGGTTTCATCGCTCATACGGACGCCTCCTGGGTCTGGGCGGGCGCGGTCTGCGCGTCCCGCTGCTTCTTCGCGGCGTACTGGATGGCCTTGACGATGTTGACATAGCCGGTGCAGCGGCAGAGGTTGCCGGAGATGGCGCGGCGGATCTCCTCGTCGGTCGGGTTGGGGTTGTCGCGCAGGAACGCCTCGGCGGTCATCATCATGCCGGGCGTGCAGAAGCCGCACTGGAGGCCGTGCTCCTGGAAGAAGCCCTCCTGCAGCGGGCTGAGCTGGCCGCCTTCGTCCATGCCCTCGACGGTGCGGATCTCCGCGCCATCCATCTGCACGGCGAAGAGCGTGCAGGACTTGGCCGGGACGCCGTTGATCTGTACCGTGCAGGCGCCGCAGCTGGTGGTGTCGCAGCCGATGTGCGTGCCGGTGAGGTTCGCTACCTCGCGAATGAAGTGGACCAGCAGCAGGCGCGGCTCGATGTCCGCCTCATATGGCTGGCCGTTGATCGTCAGCTTGACGTGCTGTGTCATGCTCTACGCCTCTCCTGATCAGGGCGCTTATAGGAAAGCCCCGGCGCGGGTGGTGGCCCGGCGCGGGTGGTGGCCCGGCGCGGGTGGTGGCCCGGCGCGGGTGGTGGCCCGGCGCGGGTGGTGGCCCGGCGCGGGTGGTGGCCC
>JAKAIY010000192.1 GCA_021814145.1 Chloroflexota bacterium | reverse complement strand
GCCAGAGCGCGGCGAAGAAGGCGTAGGGGCGCGGCGGCACAAAGACCTCGCGCATCGTCTCGAGGTAGAGCGGATACCAGCGGCGCAGGTCGGCCTCGGACTCCGCCGGGCGGGTGACGACGCCCAGGCGGGTGGCCTTGTGGACGGCCCAGGTGAGGCGGGCGTGGTCGCGCCCGGCGCCGAGGCGCAGCTGGTCCAGCCGTTCGGGGAGGGTGAGCTGGTAGGTAGGGCGCCAGCGGGCGCTGACGAGGCCGGTGACGAGGCCGTCGAGGGCGTCGTCGGGGGGCTTGAGCTGGAGCTGGGCGCCGCGGATGGCGCGGACGCGGGCGACGGCGGCGCTAAGGAGGGCCTGGGAGGCGGCGGAGTCGAGGGCGAGGGGGCCGGCGAGGGGGGTGCGCGGCAGGGAGGAGAAGCGGTGGCCGGTGACGAGGCCGTGGAGGGCGAAGAGGGGCAGGACACCGCGCAGCTGGCCGGAGGCGTCCTCGCAGGCGAGGTGGGCGGGCTGGTAGGCGAAGGTGTCGCGCAGGGCCTGGAGGTAGGCGGGGTGATGGAAGACCAGCGCGTCGGGGTGGGTGGCGATGAACCGCGTCCAGCGCGGATCACTGTGGGGATCAATCGTGACCACGCGCGAGGAAGTGGAAGCTGTCGAAACGGCAGACATATGACGATGCCTTTCTACACCAGATACGTCCTGTGAGCGGGCGAGGGGGTGAGGCCAGTTTCTCGCGATGACGAAGATGTTACGCGGGCGCCAGTTTCGGGAATATCTGGCATGCGGTGGAAACACCCCCCTCAATCCTCTACATGGGTCAATCCTTATAGGGCGCCATCGCAGGGCTGGTGAATTGTCGCCGGGATGTTGGCTGGCGGCCCAGGGGTGACTCCGCGAACTGCCGCGAAGCCCGCCTTCATGAACTCCCGTCTAGCGATTCCCTGCCCCGCGAAAGTGTGCGTTAGGGCCTTGGGGGCCCCCTGAAAGGCGCCTAAAGCGTCTCTTGCCAGCGGCAATTCACAGGCTTTGGGCGCTGGCGTCCTGCTTTCTATCCTCGGAATAGGCGGAACGAGACATCCTTTGTCAGTATATCTGTGGAATCGCTGTCTCCCGTACACAAGCGCGTCACGATTCAGCACTACTGCGGCCAACATGTGATATTTCAGCGACATATGGCGCGAGCGGAAACAAAATTGGCGTATGAGGAGATGTGAGGAGTTTGCTCTTAACGCAGGCCCAGTCGGCTTTCAGCGCATGTGGGATACATCATTCGCCCAGGATCACGCGCATCACGCCCTGGCCCTCTGAGGAAGACAGGGGGCCAGGGCGCTCGTGTTTGACCGGCGATCACACAACCGGACTCACCTACCGGGGCTGAGTTTCGCCACTTCGATTGGAGTTGGCGTGGGAGCGCGTCTGGCGATTTTGCGCATGCGGGACAGGGCGCGGATGGTGACGCTGCCAACGTCCATTATGACAGGAATGGGATCGCGCCAGTCAAAGACGGAGAAGGTGGTTTTGCCCGCGATAAGTGTGCGCAGGTAGGTTATCGGCGTGGTGAGCCCGGCGCGCGCCTCCTGAATGCCAGCCGGGATATCGGTGATGGCGCGCAGCCAGCGGTAGTCGTAGCGTAGCGTGGAATCTGGCATGGGCAGGCCAAGGGTGTCGCAATACTGCATATAGGGGAAGTCGAGGCCGCAGGCGATGGCCAGGGTGTGCCAACCCCAGGGGCGCACGTTGATGTCAAGCAGCTTGTTGACGCTGGCGCGTGGGTCACGCTTGAACTCGATTTCTACCATGCCAGTTAGCCGCATGTAGGCCAGCAGCTTGCGCGCGTCATCGAGAATGTCGGGAATCTCGCGCGCCTCGACGAAGCTACTGCTCAGGCCATAGTCAATAGGATACTGGCGTGTGCGGCGCGCGGTCATCGCGGCGATGATCTCACCGTCGCGGGCATAGGCGGCGACGGAGAACTGCTGGGAGCCGCCGCCCGGAATGATCTCTTGAATCATGACCTGATCGGGAGACATAACCCCCAGCGCCACACGGTACTGCGCGCGCATCTCCTTCGCGTTGATCGCGGGTAGCGCCTTGATGCGCAGCTCGCGTTGCAGGGTTAAGGACGCGGTCGGCTTGATGATCGCGGGATAAACGATGTCGAGCGCGGCGAGGTCGTCCTCATCGCGTGGATACCAGGTTACGGGGGTGGGAATGCCAAGCTCGCGCGCCATTTGGTTCAGACACTCCTTGTCGCAGGCCCACTTGAGCGTCTCCCAGTCCTGGGTGACAAGCGTGAAACAAGTGGCGAGCGCCTCATGATGACGCGCGACGAGCTGCACGACTTCATCCTGGTTGGGAATAAGGAGCCAGCCCGCGTAGCGGGGGTTCTGACCAAGGGTGAGCAGGTATTCGACGAAGCGCTCGCCCTCCATCGGGCCATACCAGCGACGCCGCTCGACGACGTAGCGCGAGAACCAGGCGGAACGCGGAGTGTTGTCAATTACAACACTCCGCGTTCCTCGCCGCCCAAGGCTTCGAATGACGCCTAGCGCCTTAAAGTCGCTGCCCAGCAGCACGGCGCCAGGCAGGCGCTCCGCTTGCCTCATCTGTTTAAATCTCCCTTTTACCCGCATTGGCGGCGCTTAGCTCATAGCCACGCGGTGGGAGATCTGCCGGGCGGTGGCGCCAGTGCCAGCGATGAAGCGGCAGATCGGACCAAAATTGTAGCCCGCGATGGCGCCCGTGAAGAAGAGGCCGGGCACAGATGACTCAAACCATTCGTTGAGCACAGTGTAGCCATTGTTGCTGGCGATGCGCTGGTGTAGACGCTCATCGAGGAAGGTCAGCTTCCCGACGTCAGGCGCGTAGCCGGTGCCGAGGAAGAGGTGGTCGAGCTCGCGGGTCGCGCCATCGCTCAACGTCAGCCACAGCCTGTCTCCGCGTTGCTCGGCCCGCTGGATCTCCGTGCGCTCGGTGACGCGCACGACGCCATCCACTCGCGGGCGTAGCCACGGCGCGCCAGAGGCGCGCACGCAGCGCTGGTCAATCCGTACCCGTGCGGACTCTGGCAACAGGCGGAAGAATCCAGGATAGTGGACGAGCCACGCGACGCCAGCGGGGCCAACATCACTGGGCGGATAGAAGATGCGCCGTGTGCGCTCGTTTGCGAGGCGGCGATCAATCCAGATGACCGGGCCGCGCGCGATGATCTCGACCTCGGCGCCCGCTTCGTGTAGCAGCGCCGCTGATTCCAGCGCGCTCTCGCCGCTGCCAATCACCGCGACGCGCTTGCCGCTCCAGGGCGAGAAGTCGGCGTGGTCCTGCACGTGGGTGACCAGTTCGGGGGGCAAACCTCGTGTGTAGTCAGGATAGCGCGCGAAATGGGCGACGCCTGTCGCGATGACAACCTTGCTGGTCTTGATCTCCTGACCATCCTCCAGCGTCACGCGATAGCCCGCGCCGTCGCTGGCGACATGCCGGGCGTAGAGCGCTAGGATGTCGGGCGTGTTGTGCCGCTGGAACCACTCCGCGTAGCCGAGCAGGAAGGCGAGCGGCACCGGCTCTTCAGCCGGGCGGCCAGAAGCCGCCGCGTAGCGCTGTTGCGTGTACCGTCGCTCAGGGTCGGAAATAGTGATGGAGCTATAGGAGGATTTCAGATGCATGCCAGGTGGCATGCGCTTCCAGAACTCCATTGGCTTGCCCGCGATGAGCGTCTCGACGCCGCGGTTTCGCAGATGCGCGGTCACCGCCATACCATATGGGCCTGCCCCAATTACCACCGCTGGACCACGTCTTGCCACTTCTTTCACTCCGTTCCATGGCTTGATCTACTCCGGCGCGCTAGCGGCGCGCCATCGTTCTCCCCTCACCGCCATGGTAGGGGGCTGACGTATAGACACTATGGATGGTCAAGTGAAGACTGGGCGCCGATATGGCGGCAAAGGTGGTAGAGCATGCATATGGGTGAGCCAGGCTCGTTCAGATGGACAGTCGCGGCCCGCCCGCTTTATATGGTGATCCGCTTAAATGGCTGACCCCGGCTGAGGGTTGGGCAAGGCGCCGATCAGCGCAACCTTTCGAAACGAGCCTTCCTGGCTAGCGCGACGTCAGTTGGATCAAGCGCGCGTTTGCGGGGCTTGAGGCGCGCTGGCGCGCTGGCAGCGACTCCAGGCGCTACGAACGGTCATGTGTAATGCATTTCTGGTGTATTTTGGGTTGCGATATCAGTTGACGCCAGGCGCTGGTTAGCCTGTTTAGGTTTTAGTTTGAATTTTGCGCACATTTTTTGCGGTAATCTTGATTTTGCTTTCCATAAGAGCGATACCATTGTGAGATGGTATCGTCAGAACAATGTAGTGCGCTACGCGCAGGCTGGAGAGATTTTTTCAAGATGGCGGCGCGTGATCAGGCTGGTGGTTGTAGTAGGTGGTAAAGAGTTTAAGCAAGGCGCATGCAGGAAGGGTGAGTGTATATGGGCGCTCAAGAGGCGGGATCGCCGAATAACGGCTCCTGGCGGCCAGTGAAGTCTAGGGGCATTCGCGCCATACAGCGGCGAGCCATTACTGTCGTGGTGGCGCTCGCTCTGGCTCTCATGAGTTATTTCCCACTGTCTATTGTCGGATATGGGCCGGGCAATAAGGCGTTCGCCGCCACCTGCTCAACATCCCTGATGAACATCGTCGCGCACGAAGATGACGATTTACTCTTTTTGAGCCCTGATCTGCTGCACGCCATTCAAAACAACTGGTGTGTGCGCACGGTCTATGTGACAGCGGGGGACTCCGGAGCTGGCGAGGGATACTGGTCTGGCCGCGAAGCCGGAGATAAGGCGGCCTACGCGGAGATGGCGGGCGTGGCTAACTCCTGGACACAGAGCGACGCCGGCGTCTCAGGACACCCCATGCCGCTCTTCACGCTGAATGGTCAGCCCAATGTCTCGCTCGTGTTCATGCGCTTGCCCGATGGGAACCAGGATGGGAGCGGCTTCCCGGGGGACAACTATGAAAGCCTGCAGAAGCTGTGGGGCGGGACCTCCATCGGAACTATTTCCACCATCCACACGGTAGACGGCTCGTCATCATATACGCGACAGGACCTGATTAACACGATGGCGACGCTGATGCAGGCGTTTGCCCCGAGTCAGATACATGTCCAGGACTACGTCGGAACTTTCGGCGATGGTGATCACAGCGACCATCACGCGAGCGCCTACTTTGCCCAAGTGGCCCAACTGCAATACACCTTGCCCCACACCTTTACGGGATACATGGACTACGGCACACAGAATCTGGCGCAGAACGTCACCGGCAGTGACCTGACTAACAAGCAGAACGCCTTCTTCGCCTACGCTCAGTATGACGGAAGCGTCTGTGGGAGTGTAACGGCCTGTGCAAGCACCGCCTATGGCGCGTGGCTGCAGCGGCAATACACTGTGGGGTCTGAGAGTGGCGGGTCCGGGACGAATCAGCCGCCGGTGGCCAACGCGGGCCCTGACCAGACGGTGAGCAGCGGGGCGACGGTGCAGCTGGATGGCACGGCCAGCTCGGACCCGGAGGGCAGCGCGCTGACCTACCAGTGGACG
>JAKAIY010000191.1 GCA_021814145.1 Chloroflexota bacterium | reverse complement strand
GGCAGCGTTGATTAGCGACGAGCGCGCGGCCGGCGACCCCCGGGCCGCGCTGGAAAGAGCAGGCGCAGTCATGGCAGACCAAACGAGAGAGAGCGGCGCGCCTTCGCTCGATTTTCCCACCAATCCCCTGGCTGAGGCCTCTGTCGCGCTGCTCAGGGAGCGGCTGGGTGAAGGTGTTCTCTCGGTGACGGTGTATCGCGGCGAGACAACTGTCCTGCTCACGCCTGCCGCGTTGGTAGACGCGTGCGCGACGCTGCGCGACGCGCCCGATCTGCGCTACGATCTGTTAGAAGACGTGACTGCCGTGGACTGGCCAGAGCGCGAGCCGCGTTTCGACCTGGTTTACCAGCTCGTCTCCACCGAATCGGGCGCCTCGCTGCGCCTGAAGATACAGGCTGGTGGCGAAGATGACCCGGAACCGGAGGTTCCCACGGTATCCGGGATCTGGCCTACCGCGAACTGGTTCGAGCGTGAGGTCTTCGATTTCTTCGGTGTGCGCTTCAGTGGGCATCCCGATTTGCGGCGCATCTTGATGCCCAGCGATTGGGTGGGGTATCCACTCCGCAAAGACTACCCGCTCACCGGCTTCGCGCTGCCTGAGCCGCACTGGGGTGGTCAGGCGCCGTTGAACCAGCCCCTGAAGCCGGGCGAAGGCCAGCTTACCTTGCGGACGACCGACGGATCGGAGCTCCCGAACGCCCGGATACGCAGCGAGGATGACGAGCGCCGCTTGCCAGAGTGACCGCCCCGCGCGACCACTCCGCAACATACTGGTAAGGCAGTGAAGATATGAGGCTTGACGAGCCAACCCGGATCGAGGTCGAAGAGAGCGTGCGGCTCGATGACCACACCCGGCGCGATACCATGACCATCAACATGGGGCCACAGCATCCCTCTACCCATGGCGTGCTGCGCCTCGTGCTGACGCTGGACGGCGAAACGATCGTCAAGGCGGTTCCCGAAATCGGCTACCTGCATACCGGCTTCGAGAAGACCGCTGAATCCAAGAGCTACTTCAAGGCGCTCGTCCTGACCGACCGCATGGATTATCTGGCCCCGCTCTGCAATAACTTCGCCTATTCGCTGGCAGTGGAGAAGCTGCTGGGCTTCAGCGCGCCGGAGAAGGCGGTCTACGCCCGCGTCATTTTAGTCGAGCTCCAGCGCATCGCCAGCCATCTCGTCTACCTCGCTTCCAGCGCGCTGGATCTCGGCGCGCAGAGTGTCTTCCTCTACTGCTTCCGTGAGCGTGAGTTGATTCTCGATATCTTCGAGATGTGCTCCGGCGTGCGCATGATGACCAGCTACATCATGCCTGGCGGCATTCAGGCTGATCTGCCACCGGGATTCGACCGCAAGGTGCGTGACTTCCTGGCGCTCTTTCCTTCCCGCCTGCGCGAGTACCACGACCTGCTGACCTATAACCGGTTGTGGATTGACCGCACCAAGGGCGTCGCGCCGCTCTCCGCGCGTGACGCGCTGGCTTTCGGCTGCACTGGCCCCACGCTGCGCGGCAGCGGCCCCGCCTACGATGTGCGCAAGGCGTTTCCCTATGGCGGATACGAGCGCTTCGAGTTTGACATCCCGGTTGGCGCGAATGGCGATGTCTACGACCGCTATCTGGTGCGCATGCTGGAGATGGAGCAGAGCCTGCGCATTATCCAGCAGGCGCTCGACGGGCTGCCAGAGGGGCCGTGGCAGGTAGCCGACCATAAGATTGTGGCGCCGCCGAAGTGGGAGGTGTCCTCCAACATGGAGGCGCTGATCCACCACTTCAAGCTCTACACTGAAGGCTACCGTCCGCCCGCCGGTGAGGTTTGGATGCGCACGGAGTCACCCAAGGGAGAGCTGGGGTTCTATATGGTGAGCGATGGCTCGGCGCGTCCCTATCGCATGCGGGTGCGCGCGCCGTCATTCGCCAATCTGCAGGCGCTGCCAAAGATGATCGAAGGCATGTTGTTCTCCGATGTCGTCGCCGCGATCGGCAGCATTGATATCGTGCTAGGCGAGGTGGATCGCTGATGATTAGCGAAGCGTTGAAGGCGCGCATGCGCGAGACGGTCGCCCGCTATCCATCCCCCCGTTCGGCGATGCTGCCTTGCCTGCATCTGGCGCAGGATGAATTGGGGCACATTCCAGACGAGGCCGTGATCGCGGTCGCTGAGGCTATTGGCGTCAAGCCGGACGAAGTAGAGTCCATCATCACGTTTTACTCGATGTTTCACAAGCGGCCCCAGGGACGCTACGTTCTCAAAGTCTGCACGAGCGTCTCCTGCTATCTGAGTGGCTGTGACGAGACGCTGGAGCGCCTTGAGAAGACGCTGGGCGTGAAGCGTGGCGAGACGACCGAGGATGGGCAGTTTACGCTGGAAGCTGTTGAGTGCCTGGCTGGCTGCGGAATGGCCCCCGCGATGCAGGTCAATGGCCTGTTCGTCGAGCGGGCCGATCCGGAGCGCGCCGGGGAGCTGGTAGCCTATCTCAAGGCTGGCGGCGACGTGGCGCAGATTCGCAGCCACTGGCGCATGACGGATGACGCCAGAGGCATGACGACCGAGACAGCCATAGGCGCGGACCCAGCGAAGAAGGCGCGGTAGACCATGACCGATACGACACAAAGAGAGACCCAGATGGCGGAGCTCCCGCTAGGCCCAACGCCGCGCTTCGTCACCGAGACGTTCGATGTGCCCAACATAGACCGGATCGAGGTCTACCAGGCGCACGGCGGCTACGAGGCGCTCAAGAAGGCGCTGACGACCTTCCAGCCGGATGACCTGGTTGAGGAGGTCAAGAAGTCTGGTCTGCGCGGACGTGGCGGCGCGGGCTTCGCCACTGGCGTGAAGTGGAGCTTCTTGCCGAAGACCAGCCCCAAGCCACGCTATCTGGCGGTCAACGGTGATGAGAGCGAGCCTGGCACTTTTAAGGACCGCATGATTATGGAGGTCTGCCCTCACCTGCTGATCGAGGGCGCCATCATCACCTGCTACGCGACCAAGGTCCACCACGCGTTCATCTACGTGCGCGGCGAGTTGCTCCATGCTGGCCTCCAGGTCGAGCGGGCGGTGCGCGAGGCGTACGCGGCGGGTTTCGTGGGCAAGAACATCCTGGGCAGCGGCTTTGATCTGGAGATCATCGTTCATCACGGCGCGGGAGCCTATATCTGCGGCGAGGAGAGCGCGCTGCTGGAGTCGTTGGAAGGCAAGCGCGGCTATCCCCGGCTGAAGCCACCCTTCCCTGCGGTGGTGGGGCTCTACGGCGGCCCGACAGTCATCAACAACGTTGAGACTGTCGCCACCGTCCCGGCGGTCATCCGTTATGGCGCGGATGTCTACGCTACCTATGGCACGGAGAAGAGCAAGGGCACACGCATCTACTGCCTGAGTGGGCATGTCAACCGCCCAGGTAACTACGAGCTCCCGCTGGGGACTCCGCTGCGGACGCTGATCGAGGAGTATGGTGGCGGCGTGCGCATGGGGCGCAAGCTCAAGGCGTTCACGCCCGGTGGCTCCTCAGCTCCGCTGCTGGGCGCTGACAAGCTGGACATTCCGCTCGACTACGAAGCGGTGGCTGCGGCTGGCTCGATGCTCGGCTCTGGCGGGGTGATCGTGCTCGACGACCAGACATGCGTCGTCGCCGCCACGCTGCGCATGACGGAGTTCTACCGCGACGAGTCGTGCGGCAAATGCACCCCTTGCCGTGAAGGCACCTTCTGGCTGGTTCAGCTGCTTGAGCGGCTGGAGGAAGGCGGGGGCCGCGAGAGCGATGTGGACCTCCTGCTCGACATCTGCGACAACATGTTTGGCAGGTGCTTCTGCCCGCTGGGCGACGCCGCCACATCAAGCATCGTCAGCAGCATCAAGCTCTTCCGCGATGAATATATCCATCACGCGCGCGAGCACGCCTGTCTGGTAGGTCCCGGCGCGCAGCGCGCGCGCAGCCACGCGGTGGCAGGCTGACTCCCGGCGATTCAGATGCGGGGGGTGACTCCGCCGCCCCTCAGGGCGTCTGGCATTGTAGGCGTGTCGCGACAAGCGGGTGGTAGAGGCGAGAAAGCGAATCATGGCCGAGCAAGAAGAAGAACTCGTCAACCTGACTATAGATGGGCGACCAGTGAGCGTGCCGAAAGGCTCGGTCATCTGGGCTGCCGCGCACAAGCTCGGCATCGAGATCCCCATCTACTGTTACCACCCGAAGATGGACCCGTTGGGCGCCTGCCGCATGTGCTTCGTGCAGGTCGAGAAGATGCCCAAGCCGATGACCGCCTGCACGACTGAGGTTACGGAAGGCATGGTCGTCTCGACCAACTCGCCAATGGTCAAGAAGGCCCGGGCTGGCACGCTGGAGTTCCTGCTTATCAATCACCCGCTCGATTGCCCGATCTGCGATAAGGGTGGCGAGTGCGACCTGCAGGACTTCACGCTGCGGCATGGCCCTGGCGCGAGCCGCTTTGACCTGAGCAAGCGCCACTTCCAGAAGCCCGTGCCGGTGAGCGAGGAAATCCTGCTCGACCGCGAGCGCTGCATCGCCTGCCAGCGCTGCGTGCGCTTCTGCCAGGATGTGGCGATGGAAGACGGCCTTGTGATGCTGGAGCGCGGTTTCCGCACAGAGGTGGGTGTCCAGCCTGAGGCGCCGTTCGACTCGATCTTCTCTGGCAACGTGGTCGAGATGTGTCCTGTCGGCGCGCTGACCGCCAAGAGCTATCGCTTCGTCTCGCGCCCGTGGGAGCTGAAGCGCACGGCGACTGTCTGCGGCCACTGCTCGGTCGGCTGCAACGTGAGCGCCGATGTGCGCGTGGACAAGCTGCTGCGGCAGTATTCGCGTGTGAATGACGAGGTGGAGGAAGGCTTCCTCTGCGACCGTGGCCGCTGGAGCCTCGATCTGGCCAATAGCCCGGAGCGCCTGCGCACACCGCTGATCCGGCGTGATGGCAAGCTGGAGCCCGCCTCCTGGAACGAAGCGATCGCGTTGGTGGCCAGCCGCCTGCGCGAAATCGCCCTGCGCGATGGCCCGTCCGCTCTTGGCGGCATCGCCTCCACGCGCACAACCAATGAGGAGACGTACCTCTTCCAGAAGCTGCTGCGCGCCGGCCTGGGGACGAACAACGTGGACCATAGCCACGGCCGCTTCCCCAAGGCGACGGCGGGCGCGTTACCCTGGGCCTGGACCGATTCCATCGCCGGACTGGAGCGCGCCTCCACCATTGTGCTGCTCGGAACCGATACGTACTACCGCCAGCCTATCGTGGACCTGCGCATCCGCCGGGCGATCCGCAAGGGCGTGCGTGTGTGGGTCGTCACGCCTGAGGCTAGCCGGCTCGACCGCCTCGCGGCGGGCGTCATCCGCTACACGCCAGGACAAACGGGCGCCGTCGTCCGTGCGCTGCTCCATACCGTCTTGAGCGAGGGACTGACGCGAGGAGCGTACGCTAGCGAGCGCGCGGCTGAGTTGGCCGCTCGCCTGGCGGCCCTGGCGGAGAGCGCGCCCGACACCGTAGCCGCCAGCGCGCAAACAGACGCGAACGCGCTACGGACGCTGGCGCGCGAGATCGCCGCCGCGTCTGGCGCGGTCATTCTCTACGACGAGCAG
>JAKAIY010000045.1 GCA_021814145.1 Chloroflexota bacterium | reverse complement strand
CAGAGCCACCCATGATGGCGCCCGAACCCGCGCCATTCACCCCGCCGCCTGAGCCAGAGCCACCCGCCGCCGGGGAGCCCGTCGAGGCGTTACTGGCCAGCCAGCCCGATCCGCATGACTACGCCGCGCGGCTCGAGCAGGCGCGCGAACACCGCGATTCGGGCGCGCTGGATGAGGCGATTGTGGAATACCGGATGGTGGTGCGCAACGCCCCGGAGCTGTTGCCGGATGTGCTAGCCGATGTGGAAAGTTGCCTCGCCGAACGGCCTGAGCACCCAGAGTTGCACCGTCTGCTCGGCGACGCGCGCATCCGCCAGGGAGATTATCTTGGCGCGCTCGAGTCCTATAATCGCGCTGTCGCGCTCTCACAGTCGCTTGACGCCTGAACCACCCACACGCCACAAGGGGGCAGTCCATGGAAACGATATTGCAACGCCTGCTGGCGATTGATGGGGTAACCGGCGCCTTGCTCGCTGGCAAGGACGGGCTGGTCGTGGCCAGCACGCTTGAAGGCGAAGAAGAGGAGTTGCTGGGCGCGATGGGCGCCGCGGCCTACGACGCCGCCGGGCGCTACATCGAACAGCTCGGCGTGGGTGACATCCGCCACGCGACCTTCGAGACGCCGGGCGGGATCATCCTTGTCACCGATGGCGGCGAGATGCTGATTATCGTGCGCTGCGCCGTCCAGGCCAATCTGGGCCGTGTGCGCATGGAAGTGGGCGCCGCCAGCCTGCGTTTGGCTGAGCAGATCGGCAGCTATTAGCCGCTTTCACCCACCCGCCAGCCATTCCAGGCGGCGAGCGCGTGGCGCGATGCGGTACACTACCCGGTGGCCACCCCGCTCGCTGGCGCGTGGCCATGCCCGCGCGCGACGCGCGGGCGCTGGAATACTCCGAATACCGTCTCACATTTCAACATGAGAGGATATCTCACCGTGGAGCGAACGCTAATTATCGTCAAGCCAGAAGGCGTGCAGCGCGGCTTGACCGGACAGGTGCTCGCGCGCTTCGAGGCCAAGGGCTTCAAGTTTGTCGGGCTCAAGCTGATGCGCATCACGCCGGAGCTGGCGGCGCGCCACTACGCCGAACACGCGGCCAAGCCGTTCTATCCCGGTCTCGTGAGGCACATCACCTCCAGCCCGGTGGTGGTCGGCGTCCTGGAGGGGCCGAACGTGATCGCGGTGACACGCGCGATGATGGGGCCGACGAAGCCCTGGGAGGCGCCCGCTGGCACAATCCGCGGTGATTTCGCCGTAAGCATGGGGCTCAACATCATCCACGGCTCCGATGGCGCGGAATCCGCCGCGCGGGAGATTGACATCTTCTTCACCCCTGAAGAGCTGGTGGAGTACCCGCGCGCGACCGATCCCTGGATTATCGAGGGATGACCAGCGCGGAGGCGCCCGGTTCATCGGGCGCCTCCTTTTTTGCCCGTGCATAGTCATGAAGGACGGCGATAATGGCGCGCGGATGGCTCCGGGAGCGGGGAATGGCGCTGGCCATGCTGGCTGCGCTGGCGCTGGCTGCGCTGGCCGGCTGCGCGCCGGGCGGACCCACGCCGCGAACAGCGGGGCCAATGCCGCGCTACCAGCACATCTTTCTGATCGTGATGGAGAATAGCTCCTACGATGATCTGATCGGCTCACCAGACGCGCCGCGCATCAACGCGCTGGCCAGGACATACGGGCTGGCGACGAATTACTGGGGTGTGGCGCACCCCAGCGAGCCCAACTACATCGCGATGATCGGCGGCGATACGTTCGGCGTCCACGACGACAATTCCTACACAGTCAACGCGGTCAACGCGCCAAGCCTGGCGACACAACTCGAAGCGGCCGGGCTAACCTGGAAGAGCTACCAGCAGAGCCTGCCATACGCGGGCTATACGGGTGAGGCGTACCCCAGCGGCGGCGGCATGCTCTACGCCTCCAAGCATAACCCGTTCATGAACTTCCTCGGCGCGTTGCCCGCCAGCCAGCGGCAGGCGGCGCTGACGCGCATCGTTCCCGCCACCCAGCTCACCGCCGACCTCGCCAGTGGCGCCGTCCCCAGTTTCTCCTTCATCACCCCCGACCTGTGCCACGACATGCACAGCGCGCCCTCCTGTCCCCCTGGCCCTACCCTGACCCGCGCGGGGGACAACTATGTAGGCGGCGCCGTGAACGCGATCATGGCGTCGAGCGTCTGGCGGACAGGCGATACGGCGATCATCATCACCTGGGATGAAGCCGACATCGGGCTGGCGCTGGGCGCGCCAGACATCGCGGCGGGCGGCGGACATGTCGCCACCATCGTCATCACCAACCACGGGCCGCGCGGCCTGCGTGACGCCACGCCCTACAACCACTACACCCTGCTGCTGACCATTGAGGACGCCTTCGGCCTGGGATGCCTGCGCAATAGCTGCCCGGCCACGGGAAACATCAGCCCGATGACACCGCTGTTCGCCGTCGCGGGATAGCATGCGCGCGGGGAGCGCGCGCATGCTACGCGATGAATAGCGAGATTGTTCTGCGGGATGTGGAAGACAGCGACCTGCCCATCTTCTTCGAGCGACAACTGGACCCGGACGCCAACTGGATGGCCGCGTTCACCGCGAAGGACCCGGCGGACCGCGACGCCTTCATGGCCCACTTGGCGCGGATTCGCAGCGACCCGGCTAACGTCATCCAGACCATCCTCTACGATGGGCGAGTGGCGGGCAGCGTGTCGAGCTATCAGGAGGAGCCGGGCAAGCCAGAGGTGGACGCGACGCTGAGCCACGAGATTTACGTTGAGACACTGCGCGAGCGGCTGCTGGACGTAGTGGAAGAGACGATGCGCCCCACGCATGTCTCGCTATGGCTGCGCCCGCTCCCGCTGGAGCGCCAGCCCGGCGCCTGATAAGCTGTGGCGCCCGCTTCCCCATTCCACAGTGGGCCGGGGAAGCGGGCGCCAGGCCGCGCCGCGCGGCTATCCCTGGATAGTGACGGCGCGGGCGGTGATCTGGCCAGAGGTCTTCTGGCCAGTGGCGGTCACATTCTCGCCTACCTTGAGATCGCTGGCCTGACCGGCTGACGACTTCGTGATAATCGTGGCGGACGTGATGGAGACGGAGTAGGTCTGGCCCTGCGCGTCATCAAAAGTCAGGTTCGCGCTGGTGGCCGAGTCCACCGTGCCGCGCAGACCCTGGAAACCACCAGCCCCGGCGGTCCCATCTCCCCCGTTGGCGAAATTCCGGGCGCAGGCGGTATTGAAGCCGGCGCGAGGTGTGCCGCGCGGTCCGAACCCTCCGCCGAACCCGCCACCACCGCCGCCAAAGCCGCCACCCGTCCCGGGCAGCACACGGATGCTGCGCGCCGTGGTGGCGTTGGTGTCGGTGAGCACCAGCACCGGCGTTCCCGCCGTCAGGCTGGTCGCGGACACCGGCGTCATCAGGGTGTAGCGCGTGCTGGAGGTCAGCGCGACCGTCGCGCTGGCGCCCGATGAGCTTTTCACGGTCATCGTCCCGCTACCGAGCGCGGTAATGGCGCCGGTGACGGTAGAAAAGGAAGGCGCGGGCGGGCAGGTCGCTGTCGCCTGGGCGCTCGCCCCATTGGCGGCGGAGGCGGAGCCGCAGGCGGTGAGCAGCGCGGCCAGCGTCAGCGTCCCGGCGGCGGCAAGCGCGCGGCCTGGCCACGTCGCGCGCGTCTGGAGCGCGCGCAGAATCAGCAGCGGTGATCTCATGATCGTGTTCTATCCTTGCCTTTCTCGTCGTATACGGGATGTCGTGGCGCGCGGCGCTCCGCGCGCCGCTGCCACTGGCGCTGGCGCGGGCCTGCCAGAGGCCACGCCGGTCAAGGCGCCGAGCAGCGCCTGAAAAGCGGCGGCCTCCATCTCGTCCGGATCAGGACGCGCGCCCTGTTTATCTGGCGCGTCGCCGTCCTCCGTAGAAGGAGCGGGCGTCGCGTCGAAGTAGCGTTCAGCGCCGGCCCAGGCGTCTTCGAGCGCGCGGGGGGCCATGCGCACCCAGCGGTCGGATGAGGTGACGCGCACGAGCGACACACCCAGACGGAAGCCGCAGAGCGTGTAACGCTCCCAGAGGTCGGGGCCGATCGCGTCCGCCAGCTCAGCGGCCAGCGAGCCAGGGGCCGGGTCCGGGCCTAGCAGCGGGTCAGCGCAGGCCAGCGCGCCGGAAAACAGGATGACGCTCGCGCGCGGGAACTCATCGAGTGGGAAGCGGCGATAAAGCCGGTCAAGCGAGGCTTCGCGCAGGGTAGCGGGACGGGGATAGGGGTGGTAGTCGGAGCGGCGGTTGGCCCGCGCGGCCAGCAGCGCGTCCCGCAGCGACGGGAACGCCCAGATATAGCGGGCGCCGCTGAACGGATCGCTGGCGCGGGCGCGCCGGGCGCGCGACGCGGCCAGCTCAGCCGGCAGCGGCAGGTTGCGCGCCCGCAGCGTCTCCACCAGATCGCGCAGGTCCTCCTCGGTGAGCGCCAGCTCACGCAGCGGCGTCTCGGCGTGCGCCAGGGTATAGAACCAGGCCGCTGGCGCACGCGCGGCTTCGCTTCCGTCGCGCTCGCGCACCTCGCCAGGAAGGGTGAACCGTGAGACTTGTCTATCGAGCGCACTCATATCTCTCACCTGCCTTTGTCTCTGTCCAGATCCCGCGCGGCGCGTGACTCACTCACTGCGCAGCGCGACAATCGGGTCGAGCCGGGACGCGCGGAGCGCAGGGTAGAAGCCAAAGACAACGCCGACCACCACACTGACCCCCACCGCCAGCGTGATCGCCACCAGGCTCAGCACAAAGGGCAGCGAAAAGGCGTTCGTGAGCGCGTAGCCCACGCTCAGCCCCAGCGCCACGCCCAGCAGTCCGCCCGCGCCGCTGAGTGTCAGCGCCTCCACCAGGAACTGATTGCGAATATCGCCGCGACGCGCGCCGACCGCCATGCGGATGCCGATCTCGCGGGTGCGCTCAGTGACCGAAACCAGCATGATGTTCATGATTCCGATGCCACCGACCAGCAGCGAGATCGCCGCGATGCCAATCAGCAGGAACGCCAGCGTCTGCTCTGACTGCTGCGCGGCCTGCACGAACTGCGTCGGGCTGCGCACAGTGAAGTCGTTCGTTCCGCCGGCGGGAATCTGGTGGCGCTGCTCCAGCAGCGAGGTCACCGCCTGCTGCGTGGAGGTGACATCGTTGGCGTTATCCACCTGGACCTGGATCTGGTTGACGTACTGGCTGGTGTTGATGCGCGCGTTGGCGGTGGAGAACGGAATGAAGGCCACATCATCCTGGTTGGCGAAGCCGACCGTCCCCTGCGATTTCAGCGTCCCGATGACGGTATAGCTGGAGCCGTTGATGAGGACGGTCTGGCTCAGCGGGTCGGTCCCGGTGGAGGAGAACAGGTTGGCGACGACAGTCTGGCCCAGCACGACGACCGGCTGCGCGCTGGCCTCATCGGCGTCACTGAACCAGGAGCCCTCGGCCATCTGCCAGTTGGCGATCTGCTGATAGCCAGGATAGACGCCCTGGACGCGCGTGTTCCAGTTCTGCGCCCCGGCGACCAGTTGCTCAGAGGCGCCGATGACCGGGCTGACAGCGACCACATGGGGCAAGGAGGCGATGGCGTCAGCGTCCGCCTGGGTCAACGACTGGAGCGTGCCAGCGCCGCCGCGCACGCCACCCGCGCCGGCGGTCGCGCCAGGAATGACCGTCAGGACATTCGTGCCCAGGCTGGCCACACGCGCGTTCAGCACGGCGCTCGTGCCCTGCGTCAGCGTCACCACCGCGATCACGGCGGCCACGCCCACAATCACGCCAAGGATGGTCAGCAGCGAGCGCAGGCGGTTGGACAGGAGCGCTTCCCAGGCGCTTCCAAAGCTCGACCGCAGCAGCATCCCGCGACGGGACGGACGGCGGCCACGGCTGGCCCTGCCCCGCGCCGCGCCCGCCTGTGAGGCCTTCGCGGTGGGGGAAGTGGTGAGCGGTGAGGTAGTCATAGCGGGTCCTCCCGAATCCGAAAGCCGCCATCGGGGCCGCGCTCCACCGCTGGCGCGGCGGTCTCGCCCATCAACGGGGTGATGGGCGCGCCGCTGTCGTGGAGCAGGCGGCCATCGCGGAAGGCGATCTGGCGCGGGGCGTAGGCCGCGATGTCCGGCTCGTGCGTCACCAGCACAACAGTCAGGCCAAGGCCATTGAGGCGGACGAGCAGGGTCATGATCTCCTCGCTGGTGCGGGTATCGAGATTGCCAGTCGGCTCGTCGGCCAGCAGCAGGGTGGGGGAATTGACCAGCGCGCGCGCGATGGCGACGCGCTGCTGCTGCCCGCCGGAGAGCTGGGTCGGCTTGTGGCTCATCCGCTCGCCCAGCCCCACAGCGCGCAAGGCCCGCCGCGCCCGCCGGTCGCGCTCGGCGCGCGAAGCGCCAGCGTAGACCAGCGGCAGCTCCACATTGGCCAGCGCCGTCGCGCGGGCAAGCAGGTTAAAGCCCTGAAAGACAAAACCGATGTGGCGGTTCCGGATGCTGGCGACCGTGTCGGAGGGTAAAGAGCCCACCTCGCGCCCGTTCAGCCAGTATTCGCCGCTGGTGGGGCGGTCGAGCAGGCCGAGCACGTTCATCAGGGTAGACTTGCCAGAGCCAGACGGGCCAGTGATAGACACAAACTCACCGCGCTGGATCTCGAGCGAGACATCCCGCAGCGCCGCGACGTGCGTCTGGCCGAAGCGGTAGACCTTGGAGACACGCCGCACGGAGATAACGGGGACGCCAGCGCGCGGCGCGGCGCCGGCGGGCGTGCCGCCGTTCGCGCTGGTCACGCCCGTTTCGCTGGTGGTATCAAGCGTCATTGGTCGCTCCTCCGCTGAAGCCGCCGAAGCCGCCGCCACCGAAGCGCCCGCCGCCGCCACCGCCACCACCGCCGAAGCCGCCGCCGAAGCCGCCGGTCGTTGAGCTGGAGCCCGTGGTGATCGGGCCGTTGGTCTCGCCGGTGACAACAACCTCACCGGGGTTGAGGCCCGCCAGGACCTCGTAGAACGTGCCGGAGTCAAGGCCAATCACGATGGGCTTGACGACCCACTTGCCGCCACTGCGCTCCAGCGCCCAGGCGGCGGCGGGAGAGTCCTGCGTGATCTGTGGGTTCCGCTGCTCCAGCGTGGTGATCATCTGCCGCGCCTGGGTCAGCGCGTCCGTTACCTGCGTGCGGGTCAGGAAGCCGCCGGATGCGGTGTTGGCCGCCGCGCGGGCGAAGGTTACGGCGCTCGTGGGAATCAGCGTCACATTCACGCGCCGCGCGGTGACAATCGTGACGCTAGCCGTCATGTTGGTATAGAGATTGACGCCCTGGAGGCGCGACATATCCACAGTCAGCGTCACGGGATAGGTGACGACATTGGAACTGGTCGTCCCGACCTGCGAGATCGAGGTGACGGTCGCGTGGAAGACCTTGCCAGGGTACGCGGTGACCGTAAAAGTCGCCTGCTGGCCGGTGACGACGCCGCCAATGTCGGTCTCATTGACGCTCGCCAGCACTTGCAGCGTAGAGGGATCAGCGATCTGGATAAAGCCGCCGCTGGACGTGGATGAGCCAGAGCCAGAGCCAGAGCCGGGCGTGCCGCCAACGCTGCCATTGATGGCGGTGACGATGCCAGCGTGGGTGGCCGTCAGCGTCGCGCCAGCCAGGTTATCCCGCGCCGTCTGAAGCTGTTGCAGCGCGGAGGCGTACTGATTCTGGGCCAGCGCCACACAGTCAGGCGGGGGACTCTTCTCGGTATTGCAGGTATTGATGGCCTGCTGCTCCTGATAGTAGGCGCTGTTGGCCTGGAGCTGGGCCTGATTGAGCGCGTCCTGCAAGGACGTCGTATCGAGTTGGGCGAGCGTCTGCCCGGCCTTCACGGTCTGGCCAACGCTCACATCAATCTGGGCGATGCGGCCACTGGACGTGAAGTTGAGATTGTAGAGCGCGGCCTGCACCGGGCCAGAGCCGCTGACGGTCAGCGCCAGATTGCCCTGCGCGATGGTCGCCGTCTGGTAGGTGATGGGGGGCTTCGCGGCCTGCGCCCGCACGACCAGGAATCCGGCGATCAGCGCGATGACCAGCGCGACGCCGGTAGCGATGAGCCACCAGCGGCGGGGCTTGCCGCCCGGTTCCAGCGGCTCATTATCCAGGTCATCCATGCCGAGCAGATCGTCCAGATCGCGCGGCGGCGTCGCGTTGAGCGCGCCCCGCGACGCAGTCTGGTTTGGAGGTGTTCCGTTACGCTCCGCCGTCTCGGTTTCAGGTGGGGTGGTTTGTGTCTGTCGCGGCTCCAGCATAGATCAAGGCACTCCTCAGCCATGCTCGCTTTGAGCGCCGCGCGAGCGTCCCGCGGGCGCTTTTGTTCCCGAAAGATTCTCCGGGGGTTCACAAACAAACCGGTCGCTCGCGGTGAAAGACCGCGCCGCTGACCATTGAACGGGCCATTCCGGCGTTCCAATCAGAGAGCGGCGCGTCATTGCGGGTTGGGAGGAACGGGACGCCGGGAGGCTACTTCCACCCTCCTAGCCTAGCGGGGCAACCTGAAGGAATGACGCGGTTTTCCTGAAAATTCGCTGAATTTAAAAAATACGCATAAATACGCATGCGCCAGGTGGGCTAGCCATAGCCACTCTGGCAGGCGGCGCTTGCCGGGTCGCACGCGGCCGTGTATACTTTCAGGACGTGCGTCATCAAAAATCAGCCTGCGCGTATATCCCAGGCCTCCAACGACGCGGGGCGCGCGCGAGCGAGGCGCGGTCCAGGGCGAGAGAGAGCGAGAATCGAGCATTATGAAGGTCATCCTGTTGCATGAGGTGCCAGGGCTGGGGCAGCCCGGCGAAGTCAAAGAAGTCGCCGCGGGCTACGCGCGCAATTACTTGCTGCCGCGCCAGTTGGTGACGCCGGCCAGCGCGGCGGCGCTGGCGACGCTGAACGATCGCGTCGCCGCCGCGAAGCGCCGGGTGGAGAAGCTGGACGCCGAGCACGCGAGCCTGGCTGAGCGCCTGTCGAACGTGACGCTGACCTTCGCCGTGCGCGTGGGCCAGGGCGACCGCCTCTACGGCTCCGTGACCACGCAGGACATCGCGAACGCGCTGCGCGAGCAGGAAGGCATCACGATTGACCGCCGCAGCATCGCGCTCAAGGAGCCGCTGCGCGCGCTGGGGTCGTTCGAGGCGCCTGTGCGGGTAAGCGCCGCGCACGAAGCGAAGGTCAAGGTCAATATCATCTCCTCCGGGCAGACCGCTCCGGCGGCCACCGAGACGCCTGAGCCTGTCGAGGAATAAAGCCAGCCAGGACCACGGTGGGCGCGCGCCCGATTCCGAAATGAGGATCGGAGAGCGCGCCCTTGCCGTTGGCGGCGTGTTGAGCTGGAGTGTGCGGCGATGGACCCGCGCGCTGTCCATGCGGGCGGGGGCGAGCGCGCGGCAAGGCGCGATCCGGCTTGACGCCACGGCGGGCGCGACGCTATACTACGGGCGTTTGCGGCGCATCCCGCACGCGAGCGCGCCGATGTAGCTCAATGGCAGAGCAACGGTTTTGTAAACCGTAGGTTGTCGGTTCGAGTCCGACCATCGGCTCCAGTCATGAATCCTGAAACGAAGCGGCTTTACGACAATCACCCGTAAAGCCGCTTTGGCGTCTCAATCGCAAATGATGCCAATTCTGCGCATGTGAGTGGGCGGAGTCACCGCTTGCGCGCGGCGCGCGGCGCGCTCACTGCCCATTTTCATCTTCTATCTTAACGTGGGCGGCAGGAGGACAGCGCCTGGCGCTGGCAGCGCTCCACTCACGTGCGTCCCCGCCAACCAGCCGATCGCGATGTAACGCGCTCCGCCACCAATCGCCCCTGCCAGCCCTACGCGCGCCGCAGCGTCCGGCGGATCACTCGCTCGTCGCGGGATTATAGGGCACGCGCGGGACGTTTCTTGGCAGGCGAACCGGGTGACGCGGGCAGCCATTGCGCCCCATGCCCAAACACCAGAGCGGCCGCGCCGACTGGAGCTTGAGCAGCGACAGTACCGCCCGGTCACGCTGCTGGAAGGCGCCGTGTTCTCCCCAGGCCACCATAATATCGGCGGCGCACGCCGCGGCGGCGGCAAGGTAGCGATCATTCTCAGGGCCGACCGGGTCCGCTGCGGCCCAGAGGTCTCGCGGGTTCGTGGCGATGAAGGCGAAGAGATTCACGACCTCCAGACCATCATATCCCCACGCTTTACTGAAGCTGATGCAGCGCCTGAGCGTCTGGTCGTCCTGGTGGGCGTCGGCCTTGCTTGGGTTGAGGAGTACCCAGAGCAGGTGGCGAGGAGTCTTATCTGGATGGGCCTCACCCCAGGCGCGCCACAACAGGTAGCGATAAGGCCCAGCGATGTCGGCGCCCTTGTCGGGCCTCCACGTGGTCTCCATGCGCGAGCTTCCCATCTTGCGTGAGCGCTTCGCCGCTTCATCTTCCATCTGTCTGCCCTCATTCTCACCCAATCATCAACAGAGCCAGGTTCAGCCGGACAGAGGCAAGAACTGGCATTTGGGGCGCCGGGCTGGGCGACCGCCGTGGCGTACAGGCGCTGGACTGCCGCCGCATTGTCAATCACCCTGTCTATCGGGTGGTAGAGCGGGGAAGGAGCACGCATGGGCGGCAAGGCGTCATGCGGCGCGGAAGGGTATTGGGCGCGTATCCAGCGCCGCCCGCGCTCTGACTACACGCCGCGAGCAGTGGCAAACAACCGCTACAAAATGACGGCCACGACACGACGCCACATACGGGGGCGCCTCCTGTTTCACGCCGGTCTCAGAGCAGGCAGACCCGCTATTGACGCTGACGCGCGGGAGCTCCCACGCATGTTTCGTCATTGCGCCTTCAGAGAGAACCGGGGAGCCAGGCTATTTCATGAATTAATGTCTCCGCCTTATGATGGCGTTTCTGTCAGCCGCTCCAACAGGGTCGCCAGCCGGGCCCGCTCGGCGGAGGTGAGCGGCGCGAGGGTGGCGCGAGCGCGGGCGACGAAAGCGGCGTCAGCCTCCGCCAGCGCGGCGCGACCCTCCGCCGTCAGACGCACGCCTACCTGGCGCTGGTCCGGCCCCGGCGCGCGATAGCGCTCGGCGTAGCCCAGCTCTTCCAGCCGGTCGAGCAGGCGCGTGGCCCCGGCGGTCGTCAGCTCCAGTTCTGCCGCCAGGTCGCCCACGCGCGCCGGCGCGCCGCCTGCCTCGCGCCCCGCCAGCAGCCGCAGCGCCCGCCGCAATGGTCGTGAGAGCGGGCCATACTGCCGGCCAAGCTGGGTGTACAGCCGGTCCAGCGCATGCGCGATCCGCGAGCTGGTGTCCGGCGCCGCTGATTCTCCAGTCTCACCCGGATTCCTGGTGAGCTCCCCATCCATAGACGCTCCTCCGGCGCCAGCTATTGACTAACATAGTCAACTACTTCTACACTTTAGCATGTCACATCAATCACGTCACGACCTCGCGGGGGCGTCTTTCCACCACACCCGCGCCCATCCACAGGAGATGATCCAGCGCCATGTCACGAGAAGCGCCGCCACAGACCCCGTCCACGGCTCCCAGTGGGCCGGATTGGCGCGAGCCATTCACGACGGGCGGCGCCCGCGCCTGGCTCTGGCGGCGGATCGCGCCGCAATGGATCACGCGCGACATGGGCCTCATCATTGTCGCGCGCGCTTCGATAAGCGTTGCGCGCGCGCTGGCGGGCATCATCACGCCGATCTACCTGTCGCTGCTCGGCTTTAGCGGCGTGGCGCTGGGGCTGGCCTTCACCGTCATCGCGCTGACCAACGCCGCGTTCTCGGCGCTGATCGGCGCGCTCTCCGACCGCGTGGGGCGCAAGATATTCCTGATTGTGATCCCGCTGCTGGCGGCGCTGGCCGCCGTGACGTTCGCTTTCTCCTCCAACGCCGCCGTTCTGATAGTCGTCGCGGCGCTCGGCTCTTTTGGGCGCGGAGCCGGCGCCGGCGCCGGCATGATTGGCCCCTACCAGCCAGCCGAGCAGGCCCTGCTGGCGGACGGCGTCCCCCCGCGCTGGCGCACGAACCTCTTCGGGCGTGTGGCGTTCGCCTCATCGCTGGGGGCGCTGATCGGCGGCCCGCTGGCGGCGCTGGCGGTCACACCGGCGGCGGGCGCGCCCGCCGCGCAAATCGTGGCGGACTACCGCCCGGCGTTCCTGGCGGCGGCGCTGGCGGCGGCGCTCGCCGGCCTGATCGTCCTGCCTATCAGCGAGCCGCGCCGGAGCCCGGCGCTGACGCGGAAAGACGGCAAGCGGGCGTCACTCCTCCGGCCTCACTTCTCCACTACAACGTGGCGCATCCTGCCACGGCTGTGGATCACGAACAGCGTCAACGGTCTGGCGATCGGGTTCTTTGGCCCGTTCGTCACCTATTGGCTCTACCTCCGCTATGGCGCGACGCCGGGCATGGTGGGCGCGCTGTTCGCGATCATCAACCTCGCGGCGCTGGTGGCGAACCTGATGGCGGCGCGCTTCGCCGCGCGAATGGGGCTGGTCAACGCCATCTTCTGGGGGCGCATGCTCCAGGCGGTCCTGATCGTGCCGATGGTGCTGGCTCCCACCTTCTGGCTGGCGGGCGTCGCCTATCTGGCGCGGATGATGGCCCAGCGCATGGCGCTGCCGCTGCGCCAGTCCTACGTCATGGGCGTCATTCCGTCCAGCGAGCGCGGCGCGGCGGGCGCGCTCTCCAACCTGCCGATGCAGGTCACATCGGCGGTCAGCCCCATCGCGGCGGGCTACCTGTTCGATGAAGTGTCGCTGTCGCTGCCTTTCGAGCTCGGCGCCTTGCTCCAAGGATTTAACGCCGTGCTGTTCTATCTCTTCTTCCGCCATCTGCCGCCCCCCGAGGAGCGCGCGGCGCCCGCCGCCACGGACGCTACAATCCCAAAGACATCCCTTGAAAGCGCATAAGGCGTATGCGGAGGCTCAACCATGGCGGTGACACTCGTGACTGGCGGCGCCGGTGGACTCGGTAGCGATGTCGTGCGCGCCCTGCTCGCGCACGGGCGGGCGCCGCGCATACTCACCCACCGGGCGGACGCTGTGGCGCCAGACGGCGCGGAGCTGGCGCGCGGCGACCTTCGCACGGGCGAGGGCCTGGAGGCCGCGCTCCGCGATGCCGCCACCATTATCCACTGCGCCAGCGACGCGCGCGAGCCCGACTTCGCCACCGAGATCGAGGGCGCGCGGCGCCTCACACGCCTGGCGAAGGCCGCCGGAGCCGTCCACCTGGTCTATGTCTCCATCGTTGGCGTGGACCGCGGCGACTATCCCTACTACGCGGCCAAGCGCCAGGCCGAGCGCATCATCGAGGCGGGCGAGACGCCATGGACCATCCTGCGCGCCACGCAGTTTCACGGCCTCGTCTACGGGCTGCTGCGGAGCTGGGACGACGGCTCCGCGCGCCTCACGGTTCCGTCTGGCATGCGCTTCCAGTCGGTGGCGCGCCACGAGGTGGCGGCGCGGCTGATCGCGCTGGCGGAGGCGACGCCATCCGGCTACGCGCTGCCCATGCGCGGCCCTGAGACGCTGACAATCGGGGAAATGGCGCAAGCCTATCTCGCCGCGTTGGGACGCGCGGCAAGCGTCGAGACGGCCCCGGCGGAGGGCGCGCCTAGCAGCCCCTTCCGCACCGGCGTCAACCTGGTCCCCGAGGATACCCCCGCGACGCGCGGGCGGGAAACATGGGCCGGGTTCCTGCGCGGCAAGGCCAGCGATCAGCGGCCCGGCGCTGTCTGACGCGCCTGACGCCTTCAGTATTCTGTGTGGGCGCGCCTGTCCTCTTCCGCTTCCGCCATCTATCCCCTCGCGACGCCCATCGCCTGGGTTGACAGGCCACCGGACGGCGCGCTACGTATTTAAGCGCATAACTTCCTAACGGGAAGTTATGGCGTCGCATAGCATTCAGCATGAATGGTCAGGAAGAGAGAGTCATGGCGATCACACGCGAGCGATTTGAGCGGGGGATGACCCTCGAGCAGTATCAGGCCCAGATGACGCAGAACCAGGCGCCTTTCGCGGAGAATATCGCGAAGGTGTCGTTGCGCCCCGAGGATGTGGCGTTCTTCCAGGGGTTGCCTGAGCCGATCAACGTGCTGGCCATCACCGAGGACTGGTGCGGCGACGCGCTGGCCAACATTCCCGTGCTGGCGAAGGTGGCCAGCGAGACAGGCAAGCTGAACCTGCGCCTGTTCCTGCGCGACCAGAACCTCGATCTCGCGGACCAGTATCTCAAGGAGGGCAAATACCGCTCCATACCCGTCTTCGTGTTCTTCGATCAGCAGATGCGCGCGCTGGGCCACTTCATCGAGCGCCCCGCGCGGGCGACGGCGGAGATGGCGGCGGCCACAGCCAGCCTGGTCGCGGCGCATCCTGACATTCCCGACCTCGGCGGCTCCTTCGAGACGATGAGCGATAGCTCGAAGATGCTGCGCTTCCAGATGCTGCGCCAGTTGCGCCAGCAGCGCGGCGACGCCTGGAACGCGATGCTGCTCGAAGACATCGCGGCGCTGCTGGCCGCCAGCCCCGCCACTCGCTCGTAGGGCGGCCACTGGCGCGCTCTTCGAGACGCCCGCCGCTACTCTGTCGGGTATGGGCGCCCCGGCCCCCGCGAGTGGTGATGAATGGCGTTAACAGCGCGAAGGAGCCGTGCGCTTCTTCGCGCTGTGCGCGGGCGGGGCGCGCTATTCGTATCCGGTCGCGGCAAGCGCGCGTGTGACGCTTGCGTATGCGGTGTCACGCTGGCTCTCGCCAGCCGCGCGCCAGGTCGCGGGCGGCCAGCCGACATGACGCTTGAAGGCGCGATTGAAGGCCGCCTCAGACGTATATCCCACACGCTCGGCGATCTCCGCGAGGCGCAGATCCGTCTCTTTCAGGAGACGTTTCGCCAGCTGAATGCGCCAGCCAGCCAGATAGCGTATCGGCGTTTCCCCAATCTGCGCGGTAAAGCGCTGGGCCAGTGTGGAGCGCGAGACCGCTACGGCGTCCGCCAGCTCTTCGACGGTCCAGTCACGCTCCGGCTGCGCGTGCAGGAGCCGCAGGGCCTGCCCAACGATAGGGTCCCGCACGCCAGCCAGCCAGCCATGATCGGCCGGCGTCAGGCTACGCATATAGCGCCGCACCATTTCGACGTAGAGCAGCTCGCTCAGCCGGGCGAGCATATCCGCCCCGCCAGGGCGCTCATCACGCGCTTCTTCGATCATCTGCCGCAGCGTTGTCCCCAGCCAGTCTCCTGATGAAATGGGCAGGACAGGCGCCACGGCGCCATCAGCGGCGCGTAGTGGCGCGGCGGCGCCCGTCCCCTCATCATGATGGGTGTGTACGACGATGAGCGGTGGCAACGCGCCGATCAGCGGATTGAAGCGCTGATCGCAGTGCAGGTAGCCGCAGATGAACTGGGTTCCCTTGCCAGAATCGTTTTCCTTGATCTCAAGGATTCCCTCAGGAGCCTGGGGAGGCAGGAGATAGCGCATCAACGTCGGGGACAAACCTGTGCGACGGTCGCTGCTCATGACGTGGAGCGCGCAATGCGGCAGGAGGATCGCATCGCCGGGCTTCAGCAGAACTGGCTCGTAGCCCGGCACACAGAACCAGCCTTCACCATGCGTGAGGATGTGGAACAGCGCGAGACAGTCAGTGGGAAGCCGCAGGTAGCGCGCGAGCAGTTCAGGTGGCTCAGACTCAATCGCCCAGGGCGCCTCCAGCCGGATATTCAGGAATATGGCCCCTGTGAGCCGGACCACCCGCAGCGTATCGGACAGGACATCCATCGCGCGCGCTCCCCTCGCCCAGACCCATTCCACCAATTCCTGGCGTCTCAATCAACGCTTCTGGAGCCTGGGTTATTGCCACAATTCATATCACCATCCAAACTGAGCGCATAGGGGGATACGCTTATTTTCGTATGGCGGCCTGTGAAGCGTTCGTATCCCGCCAAGCCGTCATCGAGAGGAGGGGAGACTGCTGGTATGAGCGTTGAGCGGGAGACGGGCGCGGCGCCCGCGCCTGACGCGGTGCTGGATTGGGCGTCCGCGACTCCGGCGGATGGAACGATCTGCGCGCTGCTGACGCCGGCCATCAAGGCGAAGCTGCGCGAGATGGCGCCCGGGGAGGTGCTCGAAGTGCGCGTGAGCGACATGACCGCGCGCGACGACATCACGTCATGGCTCCGTCTGTCCGGCCATGAGCTGCTCGCGATGATCGAGGAGCCCCCGCAGCTGTTGCGAGCGTATCTGCGCAAGAAGCGGGGCTGATCCCGTACGGGACGCCTGGAAGCTTACCGCGCGGCGGCGCATGAGGTGAATGGTGGTCCGCCGCGGTTTTTCGGAGGGGAGACACACATCATGGAGAAACTGGTTGTCAACTGCACACATGGCGCCGAAGACCCGGAGCGCGCCACGCTGGCCTTTGTCGTCGGCAATGTGGCCGCTTCCGCGGACAAGGATGCCGTCGTCCTGCTGACCATTGACGGCGTATGGCTCGCCACGAAGGGCTATGCCAGCGCCATTCACAAAGAGGGCTTCCAGCCACTCCAGGACGTCATCCAGTCATTCGTTGGCAATGGTGGCCAGATCTGGGCGTGCGGCTCATGCGCCATCCCGCGCGGCATCAACGAAAGCCAGTTGATCGAGGGCGCGAGAATTGTCACCGCCGCGCAGGTGGTGGAGCGTCTCATGGAGGGCGCGGCCACGCTGGACTTCTGAGCGATATGACGGGCGCCTGAAGACGGGCGTGTTGAGACCGCTCGTCACCACTTCCCGCGCCCCGCGAGCTATCCATCCCCGCGAACATGCGGGCGTCACGCGCGCGGATGCGTGCGCGTGGCGCCCGCATCCGCGCATCCGTTTCCGTTCAGGATGGCGCCAGTCGCGCAAGGACGCGCGCCACGATAAGCGCCGCTTATCATCATCATAGGTTTCTATCATATCTTGACATAGCCATATGCCATCAGTATGATTGCTCTCACTCGCCTAACAGCGCACGCACGGCTTGTGATGCGTTTGTGATGGAGCGTAAACACCAATGGTGAATGGCGCGTGGATGCGCCCTCACGGGTGGAAAAGCGCGACGATCAGAGAGGAGTCATCCTCGCATGCGCTATGGCTTCGTCATTGACCAGCGTTCGTGCATTGGCTGCCACGCATGCACGGTGGCGTGCAAGTCCGAGCACGACGTTCCCCTCGGTTCCTTCCGCACCTGGGTCAAGTATGTTGAGAAAGGCGAATTTCCCAACACGCGGCGCCACTTCCTCGTCGAGCGCTGCAACCACTGCGACAACGCGCCCTGCGTCGCGATCTGCCCGACGATGGCGCTCTACCAGCGACCCGACGGCATCGTAGACTTCGACAAATCGCGCTGCATCGGCTGCAAGTCGTGCATGCAGGCCTGCCCCTACGACGCGCTCTACATTGACGACGACACCCACACCGCCGCCAAGTGCAACTTCTGCGCGCACCGCATTGACCAGGGCCTTCAGCCCGCCTGCGTGCTCGTCTGCCCGGAAGAGGCGATCATCTTCGGCGACCTGGACGACCCTTCCACGCGCATCGCGCAGCTCGTCGGGCGCGAATCCGTCGCCGTGCGGCGGCCCGAGCAGGGCACCGAGCCGAAGCTGTTCTACCTGGGCGCCGACGCGACGGCGCTGATGCCCGAGGCGCTGCCGCAGCCGCTCGGCGCGATGTGGAACGAACCGCCCGCCGCGCCCAGCGCCGCGCAGACCGGCGAGAACTGGCTGGCGCACGCCGAGAAGGCGCAGGTCGCCTACAACGTGCGGCATCCCCGCCCCTGGGGCTGGCGCGTCTCGGCCTACCTGCTGACGAAGTCGCTCGCCGCCGGGCTGTTTCTCGTGGTGGCCGGTCTCTTCACCGCCGGGGTGAAAGCCGCCGCGCCGCTCGCGCTGCCAGCCGTGGCGGCGGCGGTTGTCTTCCTCGGCCTGACCGCGCTGCTGCTGGTCGTGGACCTCAAGCGGCCCGATCGCTTCCTCTACATCGTCTTCAAGCCCCAGTGGCGCTCGTGGCTGACGCGCGGCACGTATGTCCTCATAGGCTACGGCGGCCTGCTTGTCCTCTGGGGGCTGGTCGATCTCGTCGCGCCCGCGCCGCCGCTCGCGTTCACCTGGCTGGTGGCGCTGTTCGCCATCATGACGGCGATTTACACCGCGTTCCTCTTCGGCCAGGCGGAGGGGCGCGACCTCTGGCAGGAGCCGCTGCTGCCCGCGTCGCTGCTCACGCAGGCGGTGATCGCCGGGTCCGTGACGCTGGGCGCGGGCGCCGCGCTCACCGGGCAGCCCGCCGCGCTCGTGACGGCTCTCGCCGCTATCGCTGTCGTCGCGCTGCTGGCGCACGCCGGCCTGATCGCGCTCGCGCTCAGCATGCCCCATTCCACCGCGAACGCCGCGTGGGGACGGCGCGAGCTGACGCGCGGCGCGGTGGCGGGCCGCTTCTGGGGCGTTGGCGTCGCGCTGGGCGTCATCGCGCCGCTGGCGCTGCTGACACTGCCGCTGATAACGCCCGCCGCGGCGTTTGCCGTCATCATGCCGCTCGCGGGGCTGGCCGCGCTGGCCGGACTGGCGGGCTACGAAGACGCGTTCGTGCGGGCCGGACAGGCCGCGCCGCTCAGCTAACAGGGAAGGGGCCGTCATCATGCGTCTTACTGTGGATGATTTCCGCCGGTTCGCGGCCACGCTGACAGGCGCGGAGACCGGCGCTCCCGCGCGATCCGCCGCGACGCCCGCGGCCACTCCGGCGGCGCCCGCCAGGCCACTTGATCCCGTGCGCACGCGCGTCGGCGAGTTGCCCGCGTTTCCACCCGCCGACAAGTGGGACCGCTGGACAGAGCTTGACCCCAAGGCCTGGCCCAGGCGCGTCGAGCATACCTATACCCTGACGCCGACGACCTGCTTCAACTGCGAGTCGGCCTGCGGACTGCTGGCCTACATTGATGTCGAGACGCTGCGCATCCGCAAATTCGAGGGCAACCCGGCGCACCCCGGAAGCCGTGGCCGCACCTGCGCCAAGGGTCCGGCGACGCTCAACCAGGTCTACGACCCCGAGCGCATCCTCTACCCGATGAAGCGCGCGGGCAAGCGTGGCGAGGGCAAGTGGGAACGCACGACCTGGGATGAGGCGCTGGATACCATCGGGGCGCGCATCCGCAAGGCCCTGATCGAGGGCCGCAAGACGGAGGTCATCTATCATGTGGGCCGCCCTGGCGAGGACGGCTACATGGAGCGCGTCTTGCAAAGCTGGGGCGTGGACGCGCACAACAGCCACACCAACATCTGTTCCGCTGGCGCCCGCTTCGGCTACGCCGCCTGGATGGGCATTGACCGTCCCTCGCCTGACTACGCCAACGCGCGCTTCACGCTGCTCATCAGTAGCCACCTGGAAACCGGCCACTACTTCAACCCGCACGCCCAGCGCATCATGGAGGCGAAGAAGCGCGGCGCCAAGCTGGCTGTCATGGACCCGCGCCTCTCCAACACCGCTTCGATGGCTGACTACTGGCTGCCGACCTTTCCCGGCTCGGAGGCGGCGGCGCTGCTGGCGATGGCCAATGTCCTGATCCAGGAAGGGACCTACAACCGCGAGTTCGTGCGCCGCTGGACCAACTGGGACCAGTACATGCGCGACGAGCATCCCGACAAGCCGCAGACGTTCGAGGCGTTCGAGGCTATCCTCAAGACGCTCTACGCGGAGTACACGCCCGAATTCGCCGAACGCGAGAGCGGCGTGCCAGCGGAGCGGATCGTCGAGGTGGCGCGCGAGATTGGCCGCGCGGGGCCAGCCTTCGCCGCCCACAACTGGCGCGCGGCGGCGGCGGGCAACCTCGGCGGCTGGATGGTCGCCCGCTGCCTGTTCTTCCTCAACGTGCTGACTGGCGGCATCGGCGCGCAGGGCGGCGTCTCGCCCAATGTCTACGACAAGTTCGTGCCGCGCCCCTTCGCCGAGCCGCAGAAGCAGCAGGTCTGGAACGAGCTGACCTGGCCGAAAGAGTACCCGCTGACGCACCACGAGTTGAGCTTCCTGCTGCCGCACTTCCTCAAGGAGGGGCGCGGCAAGGTGGACACCTACTTTACCCGTGTCTACAACCCCGTCTGGACTAATCCCGACGGCTTCACCTGGATGGACGTGCTCTCCGATGAATCGAAGGTCGGGCTGCACGCCGCGCTGACGCCGACGTGGAACGAGACCGCCTGGTTCGCCGACTACGTGCTGCCGATGGGCGTCGGCGCCGAGCGCCACGACTTACACAGCTACGAGACCTACGCCGGGCAGTGGATCGGCTTCCGCCAGCCGGTGGTGCGCGTAGCGATGGAGCGGCTGGGCAAGCCTGTGCGCTACACCTACGAGGCCAACCCCGGCGAGGTCTGGGAAGAGAACGAGTGGTGGATCGAGCTGTCATGGCGCATTGACCCCGATGGCTCGCTCGGTATCCGCAAATACTTCGAGTCGCCTTACCGCCCCGGCGAGAAGCTGACGGTGGACGAATATTACGCCTGGATCTTCGAGAACAGCGTGCCCGGCCTGCCCGAGGCCGCCGCTAAGGAAGGCCTGACGCCGCTGGGCTACATGCGCAAGTACGGCGCGTTCGAGGTCCGCTCTGGCGTCGCGAAGTCCTATGAGGACCCGGTGGCGGCGGATGATCTGGCGGACGGCTCGGTGGATGAGGACACGGGCGTCGTCTGGACGAAGCGCCCGCGCCCGCACACCTCCAATATCGTGCCCAAGCCCGCCCCGGCGACGGGCGAGCGCGGCACGCAGGTCGGCGTGATGGTGGACGGCGTCGCGCGGGCGGGCTTCCCCACGCCAAGCGGCAAGCTGGAGTTCTACAGCCGGACGCTCCGCGACTGGAAGTGGCCTGAATACGCCCTGCCCACCTACATCAAGAGCCACGTGCATCCTGATCTGCTGGACGCGGAGGCGGGCGAGTTCGCGCTCGTTCCCACGTTCCGCCTGCCAGTGCTGATCCATACGCGCTCCAACAACGCCAAGTGGCTGTCCGAGATCGCCCACAGCAACCCGCTGTGGATGAATCCAGTGGACGCGCGGCGGCTTGGCCTTGAGACGGGCGCGCTGGCGCGGGTGAATACGGAGATTGGCTTCTTCGTGCCGCGCGTCTGGGTGACGGAGGGCATCCGGCCCGGCGTGGTCGCCTGCTCGCACCACATGGGCCGCTGGACGCTGCCGCAATACCAGTCGCATGGCGGCTGGTCGTCGGCGCTGGCCTCGCTGGAGCATCAGAGCGACCAGTGGACGTTGCGACAGATTCACGGCACGGGACCCTACGCCAGCGACGACCCGGATACGGGCCGCATCTGGTGGACCGACGCGGGCGTGCACCAGAACCTGACGTTCCCGGTGCATCCTGACCCCATCAGCGGCAGCCATTGCTGGCACCAGAAGGTGCGCGTTGAGGCGGCCAAACCCGGCGACCGCTACGGCGACATCGCGGTTGATACCGCCAGATCGCACGAGGTCTACCAGGAGTGGCTCAAGCTGGCGCGGCCCGCGCCGGGGCCGGACGGTACGCGCCGCCCGCACTGGTTCCTGCGCCCCTACCGCCCCGACCCGAAGACCTATCGCCTGGTCGAAGCTGGGCGCTCGGATGGCTAGGCGCGCCCGCCCTGACGGCGGCGGCGCGTCTGGCGGCGGGCAGGACGGCGCGCGGGCAGGCCGCGCCGCGCTGCTCGACCTGCTCGCGGACCTGTTCCTGCGCGAGCTCGATCCGCCGCTGGCGCGCACGCTCGCCGCTGACCCGGCGCTGGCTGAAGCCCTTCAGCCGCCCGGCGATGAGGAGGGTGTTCGCGCGCTGCGGGCCGAATATGCCCGCCTGATCCTGCTGGAGGCGCCACCCTACGCCTCGCTCTTCCTGGAGGCGCCGCCCGTCATCGGCGGAGAGACCGCGCGCCACTGGGAAACGGCGCTCGCCGCCAGCGGGATACCCGCGCTGCCGCTGGAGCGCGCGTCGTCTTCCGATCACGCCGGGCTGTGCCTGCGCGCGCTGGCCTACGCTGAGCGGCGCGGCGCGCCGGGTCCCATCCTCGCCGAGGCTCTGCGCTGGCTGCCGCAATACCTCACCGCGCTAGAGCGCGCGGACCCCGGCGGCTTCTATGGCCGCGTCGCCCAGCTGGCCGCCTACGCGCTGGGCGAGAGCGCGCGCCAGGCGGCGGCGCCCGTCGCGGAGCCAGCGGGCGCCGAGCCGCCGGAGATTCCGCCACCGGAGGATGACCGCTTGCGCACGCTGGCGCGCTGGCTCTGCGCGCCGCTCTGGAGCGGCTGGTATCTCACGCCGGGCGCGCTGCGGGCGCTCGCGCGCTCCCTTGGCTCCGCGCCGGGCCGCACCGACCGCGCCGCGCTGCTGGAGCAGGTCTTCGAAGCCTCCGGCCTCGACAACCGCACGGGCGAGCTCCTTGACGCCCTGCTCGCCACGCTCAGCGAATGGGACGCCGCCGCCCGCGAGTGGGGCGACCAACTGGGCGCCTGGGGCGGCGCCCTCACCCCCTGGCGCGCCAGCCTGACCCAGACGCGCGCCCTCCTCACCGCGATGCGCGACGAAGCGCGGGCGGGCGCGAGCGACAGCGGCGGGGAGCGCGAGCGATAGGAAGCTATCTATAGCGCCATCCATCGGTTATACTGGCGACCAAAGCACGGACGCGAGAGAATGGGGCCAGCTATGGAGCCATATCCGAGCCGTTTGAGAAAGGCAACGCGCATGCGGAAGATAGATGCGTTCGCGCACATCCTGCCTCGCCCGTATCTTGAGCGCCTGGAGCGGCGGCTCGAGCGGACCATGGCTCCCAGCCAGCTCGCCTACTACCGCGAGGGCGTCTTCTCCTTCGATCCGGCGCTGACTGACCTGGACGCGCGGTGGCGCAAGATCGAGCCGTACGGCGAGTACGCGCAGGTCCTTGCGCTGGCCGTGCCGCCGCTGGAAGAGGTTGGGCCGCCGGCGGTCGCGGCGGAGTTTGCCCGCATCGCCAATGACGAGATGGCGGAACTTGTGCGGCGGTTTCCAGACCGCTTCGCCGGATTCGCGGCCGCGCTGCCGCTGAGCGACGTAGGCGAGGCCCTGCGCGAGCTCGACCGCGCCCTGACACAGCTCGGCGCGCTGGGCGCACAGCTGTACACCAACATCCTGGGCGCGCCGCTCGACGATCCGCGCTTCGAGCCGCTGTTCACCCGGCTCGAGGAGGCTGGCCGCGCGGTGTGGCTGCACCCGACGCGCAGCGCGGCATGGCCCGACTATCCAGCCGAGAGCCAGTCCGACTATGGCCTGTGGTGGTCGCTCGGCTGGCCCTACGAGACCGCCGCCGCCCTGGCGCGCCTCGTCTATTCGGGACACATGGAGCGTCATCCACGCCAGCTCGTGATCGCGCACCACGGCGGCGGCATGGTCCCGCACTTCTCCGCCCGGCTCGCGATGGGTCCCGGCTACCGGCAGGTCAAAGACCAACTGCCACGCCCGCCGCTCGACTACTTCCGGCGGTTCTACGTTGACACAGCGCTGTTCGGCGCGCCCCACGCGGTCCGCTGCGTCCTCGAGTTCTTCGGCCCGCGACATGTGCTGTTCGGGACCGACATGCCGCTGGGGCCCGCGAGCGCGGTTGAGGCGACGATGGCGGACCTCGACGCCGCTGGCCTTTCCAGCGAGGATCAGGCGGCGGTCTACGCGGGGAACGCCGTGCGCCTGCTCGGGCTGCGGGCCAGCTAACGGCCACGTCTGTCGTCTTGCGCCGTCCGGTGGCCGGTGTTCCCGAACGCGATCCGGCCACGCATGACGCTGCCCGCGAGTGCAGCGAGCGGCTGGGCGGCTGGCGCGCCCCCTTCACCGCGATGCGCGCGGAGGCGCGCGACTACCCGGCGGACGCGGCGCAAGGGGAAGATGGCGGGCCAGAGCAGGCGTAAGGGGACAATCGCCTCAGGCTCGCGCGAAAGGATCGCGCCTCAATCACTCAGCTTGTGCAGCCGGCCCGCCACCTGGAGCGCGATGACGTGCCATGCGCCGAGATGCCCCAGCGCGCGGGAGACACGCTCGATGTCCGGCGGATAGTCGCCCATGCGCCGCTCGCCCAGGCTGCGAAAGAGCGCGTCTGTCGCCTCCTGCATGCGATCCCACACCTGGGTAAGCGACAGCCCGTACTCCCGCGCGGTGAAGGTGGCGAGCTCGGCGGCGATCTCCTCGCCATAGCGCCGGGCGTTCTGTCGCAGCGCCTCCGGCAGCGATTCCGCAGCCTCCGGCGCGGGCGATGAGGCGGAGGCTGGCGCCGGTGAAGGCGCCGGCGCTGGCGCCAGCGCCAGCGCCGGGGTCGGCGCCTGCGAGGCGGGCAGTGGCGTCGTCAGCAACATGCCGAAGTACTGGCATGACTGGCACGCCAACCACACGTTTCCGGGGACTGCGGAGTAAAGGATTGTCCCACACTTGGGGCACGTCGCGCTGAACATGGGGTGCTGATTCCTCCGGTCGGATGCGAATGCGCTGAGATGCGCTTGATTTGTGTAACGAAGATGGGGCGTGCGATTATCAGTTTTCATGGCTCAATGGCGCATCTGGCGCAAGCGGGCGGAGTTCCAGATCACGAAAGCGCTGATGGGCATTGCCCCGGTCACGTGCGCGCGCCTCTTGGCGTAGCGCGCTATTTGGCCATGATTATACTGGCCATGCGCGTGAGGGCGGCGCTGGGGTAGTACACATTGCGCATGATGCTCTTGAAAGCTGGATGGACTCGTGATTCGCAAGAGGCGGAGGGTCAAAATCCGGGAGAAGCCCGGATAGACAGGCACGCGACGAACAGGGAAGCAAGCGCGCGGCAGGACATCCGCGACGGCGGCATCGTGGCGCGGCGCCAGTGTCGCCAGCGTCACGCGCGGGCAAAGGCAAGGACATCATGCGTCATGTCGCTCAGGCGACCAGATACGCTAGATGCGCCCTCCTCACCGCGATGCGCGCGGCGGCGCGTGTGGATAGTGGGGGGCAAGGGTGACGTGGAGGGGGTAGAAACAGCGAGCCCCGGCCCCACGCGCGCATGAAGAAGCGCGACGCGAGGCCGGGACGGCTGATCGCCATGTGGCGTTCCGCGGCTTACCCTTGCTTGAGAGCGCCCGCGAAGTCCAGGATGACGAAAGGCTCGTCGCCCAGCACCCAGGCGTCATGCCCCGCTGGGATAGAGACGGCATCGCCCGGCCCCAGGTCCGTTTCCGACCCATCCTCCATCGCCACCCGGCAGCGCCCGGAGATCACATACCCCAGATGGTAGGCCTGGCAGATATCCGTTCCCGCGATGGACTTCATGTCGGTTGACCAGCGAAATCCCGGGAAATAGGTGACGCGCATGACGGCGCGGTCACCTAACTTGACCGTGACAATCTCCGCGTTCGATGGCGTTCGCCGCTCATCCGCGGTATCGAACGAGCGCTTCTCGAGCTTCGCCATGGCAAGGTCTCCCCTCTCGGCCGTAGCCAGTTCAAAACGCGACGCTCAGAAATATAGTCTGGCGTCGCGCCTAACTGTACCTGGGAAACCAGTGCGACTCAAGTGACTCGGCTCACATTATCAGAATCGCGCCATCATGCTGATCGCAACGGCCCCGCTCCGCTAGGCGGCCGGCTCCGCGAAGGCGCGGACGATGGCGACGAAGTCGGCGGTGAGGCTGGCCCCGCCGACCAGCGCGCCGTCCACATCCGGCACGGCGGCCAGGTCACGCGCGTTGGCGGCGGTGACGCTGCCGCCG
>JAKAIY010000044.1 GCA_021814145.1 Chloroflexota bacterium | reverse complement strand
CCGCTAGCCACGCACCCACGCCACGGCCACTGAGTAACCGAGGGGAATCACCAAAGCCCACACTCCCCTGGACACATACCGATGCGGAGCGCCTTGAACTAACATCAAGGGCTCGCGCCGCATCACAACTCAGCGCTAACTGTTTATTCCTGAACTACATCCTGTCGCGCGCAGCATCTCAACGCAGAAAGCGGCTTCTCTGCGCGGTTATGCTGCGGAAGCGCGTATAAAGGCGCGGGAGAAGCACGCGCAATACAAAAAAATACCTGGCTGATTGCCAGCAGAAATACGTGACTAGATTAAACACGCAAAGCGACAATGGAGCCTCTGCGCAGCGGTCAGTGAAACAAACACGATTGGGCGCCGCTCTGATAGAATGTTCCGCGCGCGACCAGCGCGCTGACTGGGAAGGACTTCACGACGGCGCTCGCTGACAACCGGCGATATATGCGACAGGCGACCTTGTTCGCGCGTAAAAGATGAGACGCGTCTCAGTTTTCATATAATCGAGGGGAGCGGAATAGATGAGGCCACAACCACGCCAGGACAGCGAGCAAGGAGAGCGCCGCTTTATAGCGGAGGGTGAGCCGCATTCAGACGCCACCAGCCAGCCGGACAAGCCGCTGCTGCGGGGATATCTGCATGCGGGCGCGGCGGTGGCGGCGGTAGTCTGCACCGCCCTGCTGGCGGTGGCCAGCGCGAATGACCGCGCCAAGCAGGTCTCGCTGCTGGTCTATGGAGCCAGTTCGATTCTGCTCTTCGGCTGGAGCGCGCTCTATCATCTGGGGAACTGGAGCCCTGCGACGCGCAAGCTGTTCCGGCGGATAGACCACGCCAACATCTTCGCGCTGATCGCTGGCACCTACACGCCGATCGCGTTCAACACGCTCAGTGGCGGCTGGCGGGTGGCGCTGCTGGTGATTATCTGGTCGCTGGCGGCGCTGGGCATGATCGCCGCCGCGCCCGCGCTGCGCATTCCGCGTCCGGTGATGGTGGGGCTGTATGTGGCGATGGGATGGGTGGCGCTGGCGTTCCTGCCCCAGATCGCTTCGGCGGTTGGGATGGCGGCCATCGGACTGCTGGCGCTGGGCGGCGTGCTGTATACGCTGGGCGCGCTGGCCTACGCCCTCCACAAGCCCGATCCCTGGCCGCGCGTCTTCGGCTACCACGAGGTCTTCCACCTGGCGACCATCGCCGCCGCCGCGTCCTTCCTGGCGTTCATGGTCGCCGACGTGCTGCCCTACGTCCGGCGCTGATCGCGGCGCGCTACGGCAGGCGGGTCATCTCGATGAAGGCGGGCTGGCCGTCGCCTCCGGGCGCGCCCGCACGGCCAACAGCGGTAAAGCCAGCGCGCTCGTAGACGGTGATGGCGCGCTGGTTCCAGGCGTAGACGAAGAGGCGAAACAGGGTGGGGTGGTAGCGCTCGCGCGCCAGCGTCATCCCTGCCTCGACAAATGGTAGCCCCAGCCCGCGCCCGGTCAGGTCAGGCCGCAACCCCAGCCCGATGGTCATGGAGCCATCAGCGCGATGGAGATGCGGCGCGGCGGGCGCCTCTGGCTCAGAGCCAACCTCGCAGGCGCTGCCAAAGGCGAAAAATCCCGCGGGCGGCTCACGCTCCCACGCCGCGCCGCTGACAAGCCGGGCGGCGAAATGCGGGCTGCGTGGGTCCAGCAGCTCAGCCATGGCATCGAAGCCTGCTGGCTCCTCGTCCGCCGCATTGTACGTCGTGTACGGTGGATCGTAGCACCAGGCGCGGATAGCCTGAGCGTCAGCTTCGGCCATAGGCGTAAAGCGAAATTCCACTGGCTAGCCCCGCTCCTCAGCTACCATCGCCTGAAAGGCGGGGTCATCACGCAGGGGATCGAGGTCGGTATCCTGCCGCGCCAACGCGATCAGACGGGGACTCTCCGTGAAAGCGCGGCGGAGCAGTTCAATCGCCTCGACATGCGCGATAGTAGAAGCGAGCGCGCAGGCCGTGTTATAGCGCGCGTTCGCCATAACCGCGGGGCCAGCGTCCAGCGCTTCGATGGCATTGAGCGCCTGGAAGCGTGCGGCTATACCCGCCTCAAAGCTCACATGCGCCGCGATCAACTCGGCAAGGTGCTGTTGCGGGTGCGCATAGCCATTGTTGACGACCATCTCCAGCAGGCTCACCGTTCCCGTCACGGTGGGCGGCCTGGCGGGTCCGAAGAGGACCGCGTTGGGCAGCGACTCCACCGCCGCGATGAGCGCCTCGGTGGACTGGCGCGACCACTCGATGGCCTCATCCCAGGAGTGGGCGGCGAGATCAGTGAACGACTCGGTATTCAATGACTGGAAGTCATCAAACACCGGCCCCTGCTCGCCGCGTCCAAGGGCCAGGGCTCGCTCCGCCTCGCGCTCGCGCCAGAAGGCGTTGTGGCCGATGTACTCTTTTGGGGCCCAGGCGTCCACCGTTCCGGTTCGTTCCCGTTTTTCTCGTGAAATCCTGACGCCAAACCCGCGCTCGTCCCCGTGGCCCTGGCGCAGCAGCGCGGCCAGGCGTGTTCTGAGGTCAGCCGCTGAGGCGCTCGCCTGATCGGTCAATGCGGTGTTCCTCCAGAGAGTAGGCGGCTCACGCCGCCCTGAGCGCGTAGCCCGCATATAATACAGAGTGGTTCCCGCTGACGCGGAACACCAGACGCCGCCCCAGTTCTCCAATGGTGATCGCGCCGCGTTTGTAGCGCCACATGGCGTAAAGAGCGCGCATCGGGTTGGCGCCCGGCAAAAGCCCGACGATCTCTTGACGCCTGAGGCCATGCCGGGTTATCAGCGCATCCAGTTCGGCGGGCGTGATGAACTGGCTCCAGTCGTGCAGGTTGGGCGGCAGCGCGCGCGTCATCCGCCACTCCTGCGCCAGCCTGATTACCAGCAGCCTGCTCAACAACGTGCGGTTGATCGTATCAAAGAAGAAAACGCCGCCTGGCGCGAGTGTGCGGGCGATCTCCGCGATCACCTGACCTGGATCGGTGACGTGCTCCAGCACGTCACAGCAGTATACAATTCCGAAAGACTGGTCAGGGAACGGCAGCGCCTCGCCTATCCCTGCCCGATAGGTGATGGCCAGCCCCGACGAGGCGGCGTGCGCCCGCGCGACCGCTAGCGCCGGTTCCGAGGGGTCTATCCCTGTGACCTGGCAGCCAAGCCGCGCGAACTCCTCCGCCAGCAGCCCGCCTCCACACCCCACGTCGAGCGCCGCCACGCCGCGCGGATCGCGGCCCAGCCGCCCGGTCAGCACGCGGCGGAAATAGCCGAAGCGGGCCGGGTTGAGCGCCGTGCGCAGCGCGGAGAACGCCTCGCGCTCATCCCACCAGATGTCGCCAGGCCGGCTGTAGAGCGTGTTATCCGCGGGCATGGCATGGCCCTCATCCGTCCGCTGGCCGGGAAAGCGGGGAGTCTACGGCTACGGATAGATGCCGCGCACCGTGTCCGCCTCGGCGATGCGCTGGACGGCGAGCATGTGCGCGGCCAGGCGCAGGTCAACGTGTTGCTCCTCGGCGATGCGCGTCACGTCGTCATACGCGCGGTTCATGACCCGCTCGAGCTGGCGGTGAATCTCGGCCTCATCCCAGAAGAACGCCTGAAGGTCCTGCACCCACTCGAAGTAGCTGACGACAACGCCGCCAGAGCTCGCCAGGATATCGGGAACGATGCGCACGCCGCGCGCGCGGAGGGAAGCGTCAGCCTCCGGCGTGATCGGACCGTTGGCGGCCTCGACGATCAGCCGCGCCTGCACACGCGGGGCATTCTTCGAAGTGATCTGCGTCTCGGTGGCCGCGGGAATGAGGATGTCGCACTCGATCTCCAGCGCATGATGGAAAGGTAGCTCTTTCGCGGCGGGGAATCCCGCCAGCGAGCCGGTCTCCGCCTTGTGCTTCTGGGCCGCGATGATGTCCAGGCCATTCGGGTTATACAGCGTACAGCCCCGATCACTGACGGTGACGACGCGCGCCCCCAGCTCGCTCAGCAACTCGGCGGCGATGGAGCCGGTCGTGCCGAAGCCCTGAATGGCGACCGTCGCGCCCTCCAGAGCGATGCCCGCGTCCTTCGCCGCGCGCTGGAGGGTGATGACCACGCCGGTGGCGGCGGCCTCGTTGCGGCCCTCGCTGCCGCCGATGGCGAGCGGCTTGCCTGTCACCACGGCGGGGACGGAGTAGCCCTGGTGCATGGAATAGGTATCCATGATCCAGGCCATCTCCCGCGAGGTCGTGTTGATGTCGGGCGCGGGGATGTCGCTGTTGGGGCCGATCAGGATCGAGATCTCGGTCGCGTAGCGCCGCGTCAGCCGCTCCAGCTCAGTGAGGGAGAGCCGCTTGGGGTCCACGATAACCCCGCCGTGCGCGCCGCCGAAGGGAATATCCACGACCGCGCACTTCCACGTCATCCACATCGCCAGCGCGCGCGTCTCATCCATCGAGACCTCCGCGTCATAGCGGATGCCGCCCTTGGCCGGGCCGCGATCAATATTGTGCTGGACACGGTAGCCAGTGAACATCTCGATGCGTCCATCATCCATGCGCACCGGGAAATTGACGGTCAGCTCGCGCAACGGCGCGCGCAGCGGCTCGCGGATTTCAGGGGCCAGCTCCAGACGGTCAGCCGCCGCCTCGAACTGTTCCAGCGCCATAGCGTAGAGATTGGGGCGTCCTCCGCCCAGCGGCTCACTGCCCATTGACGACCCTCCTGGACTGGATATAAAGATTGACGGCGCGCCGATCTATTCAGGATGGCGCGGCGCGTCAGCCCTGGTCGAGCTTGCTCTGGAGCAGCGGCGTCACGACATCGGGGCGCGCGCGCCCTTTGGTGCGCTTCATCACCTGGCCCATCAGGAACTGCACAGCCGACGCTTTGCCCGCGCGGTAGTCATCCACCGCCTTCGGGTTCGCGGCGATGACCTCCGCGACAATCGCCTCCAGCTCGGCCGTATCGCTCATCTGCGAGATACCCTCAGAGGTGACGATTTCCCTGGGGCTGGCGCCCGTCATGAAGGCTTTCTCGAGCACGTCTTTGGCTTGCTTGCCGCTGATCGCGCCGCTGTCCATCAGGTCGAGCAACTCGGCGAGGCCGGCGGCGGAGAGCTTGCTGGCGGTGATGCTGGTCCCGGTCGTATTCAGCAGGCGGCGCACATCGCCGAGCACCCAGTTGGCCACCGCCTTCGCCCGCGCCATGCGGTCGGCGGACGCGCTAGCGGACACGGCGGCTTCGTAGTAGTCCGCCATCGCGCGCTCGGCGGTAAGCTGGTCGGCGTCGTAGGCTGAGAGGCCGAACTCGCTGACGAAGCGCGCGCGGCGGGCGTCAGGCAGCTCTGGCAGGCTGGCGCGGATGCGCTCGATCATGTCCCGGCTGAGAATCAGCGGCGGCAGATCAGGCTCCGGGAAATAGCGATAGTCGTCGGCGCGCTCCTTCACCCGCTGGAGCACCGTCACGCCACGGTCCTCAACCCAGCCGCGTGTGGACTGGACGATGGGCCGCCCGGCGCGCAGCTCCTCGATCTGGCGCTGCGCCTCATAGGCCAGCGCGCGCTCGACGGCGCGGAACGAGTTCATGTTCTTGATCTCGGTCTTGACGCCGAACCCCTGCTGACCGCGAGGGCGGATGGAGATGTTGGCGTCGCAGCGCAGCGCCGCCTCCTCCATCTTGGCCGAGCTGACGCCCAGATAGAGCAGGATCGAGCGCAGCTTCTCCATATAGAGCCGCGCCTCTTCGGGGCTGCGGATATCTGGCTCGCTCACGATCTCCATGAGCGGCACGCCAGCGCGGTTGAGGTCTACCAGACTGTAGCTGTCGCCATCCAGCGTGATATGCGCCAGGCGGCCAGTGTCTTCCTCCAGGTGGACGCGGGTAATTCCGACGCGCTTCTCCTGGCCATCGCGTGTGATGGTCAGGTAGCCGTGATGGCTCATGGGCGTATCGTATTGCGAGATCTGATAGCCCTTGGGCAGATCGGGATAGAAGTAGTTCTTGCGATCGAACTTGGAGAACTCGGGAATCTCGCAGTTGAGCGCCAGCGCGGTCATGATGGTGTACTCAATCGCGCGCTTGTTGATGACAGGCAGCACCCCCGGAAAGCCCATGCAGATCGGACAGCAATGGGTATTTGGCTCCGCGTTGGCGTAGTCCGCCGGACAGCGGCAGAACATCTTGCTGGTGGTGAGGAGCTGGGAGTGCACTTCCAGCCCGATCACGATCTCATAGTCAGTTGCGACACTCTCGGCGACGGACGTCATGAAGCTTTACCTTCTGGATGGACTATCTGGGATGCTGTTGTCTTTACAAAGTCAGGCGCGACTACCGCCTGTGCGCCTGAACGAAACGCCCCATGCGCTCGATGGCCTGCTCGATCTTTTCGCGCGCTGTGCAGTACGTGCAGCGGATGAATCCCTCGCCCGCCGCGCCAAACGCCGCGCCCGGCACCACCGCCACCTGCTCCTCGTGGAGCAGCCGCTCGGCGAACTCATCGGAGGTCAGGTTGGTGGCGGCGATGGATGGGAAGGCGTAGAACGCGCCGCGCGGCTCATAGCAGGTCAGGCCGATGGCGTTGAGGCCGCTTACCATCAGCGAGCGGCGCTCGTTATAGCTGGCCACCATCGCCAGCGCGTCATCCTCACCGTGCGTGATAGCCTCCAGCGCGGCGGCCTGGCTCATCGTCGGCGCGCTCATGATGGCGTACTGGTGCACCTTGAGCACCGCTTCAAGCAGATGGGTGTCAGCGCAGACATAGCCCACGCGCCAGCCAGTCATCGCGTAGGCCTTGGAAAAGCCATCCACCAGCGCGACACGCGACTTCATGCCGGGCAACGCGGCGATGCTCACATGCTCGGCGCCATAGACCAGCCGGCTGTAGACCTCGTCGCTGATGACGAGCAGGTCATGGCGCTGGGCCAGCTCGGCGATCTTCTCTAGCTCGGCGCGGGCGATGACGGCCCCTGTCGGATTGTTGGGATTGCCCAGCAGGATGACCTTCGTGCGCGGCGTCAGCGCGGCCTCGATGGCCGACGCCTTGATCTCGAACTCGTCATCCACGCGGGTCGGGACGGGAACCACCACACCGCCGGCGAGCATCACATCGGCCTCATAGGCGACATAGCCGGGATCGGGGATGACGACCTCATCGCCAGGATCAATCACCGCGCGCAAGGTGGCGTCAATCGCCTCGCTAACGCCAACGGTCACCAGTATCTCGGTCTTCGGATTCCAGGTCACGCCATAGCGGCGCTGGAGATGGGCCGAGATCGCCTCGCGCAACTCGATGAGGCCGTAGTTTGAGGTGTAGTGGGTCATGCCCGCCTGAATGGCCGCGATCCCCGCCTGACGGATACGCTCAGGCGTCACGAAGTCCGGCTCGCCAACACCTAGCGAGATGACATCTGGCATGGCGGCGGCGATATCAAAAAACTTGCGGATGCCGGATGGCTTGATCGCGCGAACCCGCGCGGACAACATCTCTCGCTGCGCCAGACCTTCCATATCGGCTCTCTCCATCTTGGGCGGTACTCGTTCATCCACCGGGTTTTTTCGCGGCGCGACGCCTGCTTTGGTGAGCGCGTCACACGCCAAAAATCGCGCACGCGGCCCAAAGCGCATGATAGCACATTGGCAGGCGCGACGGGTCGCTCGTTCAGTTGCCTGCCCGCGCCCAACCTGCTAGAATGCACCCCGTCCGCGACGCCGCTTCGCGCTGGCCGGCGGGGGACGCTCAAGCCGCTGAGCGCGGCAGGGAGGAACATGATGTCAATCCAGGAGCTGTTCGATCTGACGGGCAAGGTCGCTCTCGTCACCGGCGGCGGCCGGGGCATCGGCGAGACCGCCGCGACGGCGCTGGCGGAAGCGGGCGCGAAGGTGGTCATCACAGGCCGCCGTGAGGAATACCTGACCGCCGCCAGAGAGAAGATGACGGCGCGCGGCCTCGCCTGCCACGCGGTGGTAGCGGACGTCACCCAGCCCGATGATGTCGCGCGCGCCGTCCAAGCGGCGCTCGGCGCCTACGGACAGCTGGACATCCTCGTCAACAACGCCGGCCAGACATGGGGCCAGGACACGGAGAGCATGCCTTTCGAGCGCTGGCGCCAGGTGATCGAGGTCAATCTCAACGGGCTGTTCCTGATGTCGCAGGCGGCGGGGCGCCACATGCTCGCGCGCGGGTCCGGACGCATCATCAACGTCGCCTCGGTCGCGGGCCTGATCGCGGGTGACCACCAGGGCGTCAAGACCATCGCCTATAACACCAGCAAGGCCGGTGTGATCTCCTTCACCCGCACCCTGGCGATGGAATGGGGACGGCGCGGCGTGAATGTCAACGCCATCGCCCCGGGCTGGTTCCCCACCCGTATGGCCGCCGCCAGCATCAACGCCCACCGCGAGCGCTTCGAGGACCGCACGGCGCTAGGCCGCATCGGCGATCTGGACGAGCTGCGCGGGGCGTTTGTCTTCCTCAGCGCGCCCGCCTCCAGCTACATCACCGGGCAAACGCTGGTCGTAGACGGCGGCATCTCCATCTGAGCCATCCGCGACGCCCGCGGCGCCTGTCAGCTCCACTGGCGCCCCTATTGCGCCTTACCTTGCCCCAACCGTGAGGGATGGCGCTGGAAAACCATTCGCCAGAACTGACCGTACTATATTTAATAACAGCGTATGGAGTTTCTCGTGTCATGAGGAGGCGATAAGGAAAGCTGAGGCACGGTATGGCGACAACGGAGGATGAAGCGCGACTCGCTTCCCAGGAGCGCGCCGGGCCAGAGACGCGCCCTACGCTCCGCCGGCGCCCGCGCTGGAGCGACTATACAGCGTTCGTGTTCTCCAGCGGCGGAGCGCGGGGCGCGCTCCAGGTGGGCGCGCTGCGGGCGCTCTTTGAGTTTGGCGAGACACCGGATGTCGTGGTCGGCACTTCGATTGGCTCGTGGAATGGCGCGATGGTAGCGCGCGATCCCACGCCAGACATCGTCGAAGAGCTGACGCGCGTCTGGCGCGGGCTGACGACCAGTCGCGTGCTGCTGGGCCGGGAATCCCGCTTTACCCAGGTCACGCCCGCGTATACGGGCGCGTTCGTCGTCGCCGCGATGCGGCGGGTGACGATGGGGCTTCCCTCGCTCTATGGGGACACTGGCCTGCGACATATCCTCGCCGAGCGCCTCGACCAGACGCGCTTCGAAGACATGCGCATCCCGTTCCGCGTGGTAGCGTCCAATCTCACCACGGGCGGCATCACCGTCTTTGGGCAGGGGCCAATCGAGCTGGCGCTGCTGGCGTCATCGGCGATACCGGGCATCTTCCCGCCGGTGCGCATCAACGGCCAGACATACGTGGATGGCGGCGCGCTGGAGAGCGCCAGCATTGATACCGCCATCGCGCTCGGCGCGCGGCGCATCTTCGTGCTCGACGCCGGGTACGACGCCACACCTGAGGCTGACGAGCTGCTCCAGCGCCTGCTCACCCGTGACGGGCGCGGGCAGCAGCCCAACGCCCACGCGCTGGCGGTCATCCTGGAGCGGACGGCGACGATGGTAGGGCGCTATCAGATCGAGCGCGCCATCGAGCGCGTCCCGCCGGGCATCGAGGCGCACATCATCCGCCCCGCGAATACGCTGGGTGACGCGACGCTGGACTTCGATCACGCCGCCAGCTGGATTGACGCTGCCTACGAGTACGCCCGCGATTACCTGCGCGAGCATGTCCAGCCGCTTCCGCGCGCCACTGGCCCGGACAAGAGCGACGAGCCGGGTGGGGATGAGGAGCGCCTGGAGCGGCGCGCGGGCTGAGCGCGGGTCAAACGCCGCCCGCTAGCGTGTGAAGCGCGTATGGCGCGTCCGGGATGATCGCTCAATCCGCGTCTTCCTGACCGGACCGGCGCGGAGCCACCGGGCGCTCGCGCCCTGGAACGCCGCGGAACAGCGGCGCGCTCGCCACCAGCGCCAGGAACAGCGCCGCCAACCCGATAGCGCCCCAGAGAAACCCTTCCAGCGTCGCCAGCATCAGCGAGCTGCTGACCGCGACGAGGCCAATCCCCGCCAACGCGCCGCCTTGCCAGAGCGCGCCGCCTGAGATCGCGCGGCGCTGCCAGCGCAGCGCGGGCGGCGCGAGCAGGCCCCCATACACCAGCGCCGCCTGCGTCAGCAGGCCAGCGCCCGCGGCCAGCGAGACGAACAGCCCCCAAGGCGTATGCGCCTTCTGCGTGACGCTCTCCACGAGATAGCCCGCGCCAGCCAGGACGCTCAGGCCCGCCGCGAGGATGTAGCTGGCGCGGGCGGCGGGCGTCGCTGGGCGCTCCACGACTGGGGGTACGCCCATCCGGGTCAGGGGACGCCGGGGGTCGCGTGAGCGCTGGGCGTACCCCGCTGGCACGCGCGCCATGAGGGCGACCCCTACGGCGGCGAGAACAAGCGCCACCAGCGGCGCCATGCGCTCGATCCAGGGGGGCGCAGAGCCAAGCGCCACCCAGAGCAGCGGCAGCATGAGCAGCACGCAGGCGATGCCCAGGCAACCCAGCAACGTCTCGCGGGTAAAGCGCGCGGGCGGCGCCAGCCCGGCGTCATCGCTCACCCGTGGGTCACGTTCGCTCATGGCCACTCCATCTCACCCAACAGGAGCGCCGCCTAAGCCCGCCCCGGCTGGTAGCGTGGGTCCGAGCGCTGCCGCTCCTGGTTCTCCTCATTTTTCCGCACATACGTCTGATACAGCTCGTCCGCCGTGAATCCCTGATCGAGCGCGAGCTGGACCAGGAAGTGCAGGATGTCCGCCGTCTCCACCAGCCGCGCCTCGCGCGTCTCCTCCAGCGGGCGCGGGTTCTTCCACGGCTTCCAGCTCAGCTCGTCATCCAGCTCGCAGCATTCGTGGATGATCGCGCGCGTCCAGGTTGTCAGGCGCTCGGCGCCGGGCCAGCTGTAGAAGCCGTCCGGGCGCGCACGCTGATAATACGCCGCCAGCCGCGCCTGTCGCTCAAAGATGTCCGCCAGCATGTCTCGCGGGCTGGCCTGCCCGCTCTCAGGGGTCGCGTCGCTCACTCGCCGCTCCTCTTCGCCGTCGCGCCCCGCGCGGCCCAATGGCGGCCGCCTGCCTGAGGACGCTACCAGGGTATTGTACAGCGGAGCCATATGGCGTGCGGAGCGTAACGTTATCGCGTATCATTTGTGGGAGAGGGCGCCATGTCTCGCCAGCGCATCCCGGATGGAACGCGCGCTGTAGTCCTCGCCCGGCACAGTGGGAGGCGCCATCATGTTGCCCTGGGGGAAGACCGTGCCCCACGACGCCTCAACTGACCCAGGCGAACCCGCCGAAACACCCGGACATGGGCTATCCGCCAGTCCGGCGGACCTGCGCGCGCTCTACGAGGCGACCCTGCCCGCCGTTTATCGGTTCATTTACGGCAAAGTCGGTAACCGCGAGGAGGCGGAAGACATCACCTCACAGGTCTACCTCAAGGCGCTGAGCGGGCTGGACCAGTCGCGTGACGCCGCCAGCGCGCAGGCGTGGCTTTTTCAGGTGGCGCGCACAACCATCGCGGACTACTGGCGCGGGTTCTACCGGCTGCGCTCCAGCTCGCTCGATGACATGCTGGCGGCAGGTTGGGACAGCCCCATGACGGATCCCGGCGCGGCGGGTGGCGCGGAGGCGCGCGCGAGACGCATCCTCGACCGTCTGCCGGAGCGTTACCGCGAGGTGCTCACCCTGCGTTTCCTGCTCAATCTCTCGCTCAAGGAAACGGCTACGCGCATGAATCTGAGCGAGACCAACGTAAAAGTGCTCCAATTCCGCGCCATCAGGAAAGCCAGTCAGTTCATGGAAGATGAATGTCAGGAAGGTGGCGGAATGCGTTCAGACCGCGACAGTGGTCAGCTAGAGACGGGGGGGTAGCCGGGCCATGGGATCAGACGATCAGCGACCGCCCCACGATAACGGATTTACCGACCATGAGGGCGCGATCCCGAACGAGGCGGAGCGTGTCGAGCGCTACCGCCGCGCCCATGAGGTGATCGAGCGGATGCGCGCCGATCTCCGCCCAGATCGCGCTGGCGCGAGCGACGACGAGCTCCGCCTGGACGTGACCGCCGCGCTCCTGCGCGCCGCGACGCCACACGCCGCTGATGTGGATCCCGACTTCGCCGCGCGCCTCTTTGCGCGGCTCGAGGCGGCCCAGGCCGAGCCGCCAGCTCCCGCTCCAGCGCCCGCGACTGAGGTTCCACCGCGAGCGGCGCCTAACGGCGCCGCTCGCGCCCGCCAGAATGGTGTTTCGCGGCGCGGGCTGATGCTGGGCGGGCTTGGCGCGGCGGCGGCGGCGGTGATCGGTGGCGCCGCTGGCGCGGCCATCGAGCGGGCGGGCCAGGCTTCCCCGCCCGCTACAGGGCCGTCCGTGACACCGCAAGGCGTGCTGATTCCTGACGGGGCAGGCGCGTGGGTAGCCGTCGCCCGCGTCGCTGACGCGCCGCTCGGAGCGGTGATCCACTTCCAGACTGACGCCGTGATCGGCTATCTACGCCATACAGCCGAGGGATTTGTCGCGCTCTCCGGCGTCTGCACCCACATGGCCTGCCTGCTCCAGTGGAACGGCGTGGAGCGCACGTTTGACTGCCCCTGCCACGGAGGACGCTTCCTGGAAAGCGGCCAGCAGGCGCCGGGCGCGCCCTATCCCTATTCGCCACTGCCCAATATCAAGACCAAGGTTGAGCAGGGGCAGGTCTGGGTCTATGTTGTCTCACCCACAGGCTCTACTCCCATCTCGACGCCCACTTCTACCCCGCCCAATCGCTACGGGAACTGAGGCCGCGCCGGGCGCTAGCGGCGCCCTTCCACCTCTGCGGCCCGCGAGGACGGTGGCGCGGTATGATGCGCCATGGGGGCTAACGTCCAGCAGGGAAGCCGAGTTGTGGTGACGCTATGAGCATGAGTCCTGAGACAACTGGCGGGGAAGCGGACGCGGCGGCGCGGCGGCGCGTCTCTCCGCGCCTGCGGGGGCTGGCCGTCACGCTGGGCATTCTGGCTGTGCTGGGTATCGGCGCGCTGGCCGACGGGCTGGCCGTCGCGCCGCTGCGCCCGCCCACACAGGCGGGCGCCACCCAGCAGGCGGGGCTTTATACGCTGGCGCTGGCCGTCAGCCCGGAGCCACTGACAGCGGGCGCTGAAACGGCGTTCACGCTGCGGGTCACGGATGTCTCCGGCGCGACCGTCAGCGGCGGACGCGTCACCTGCGACTACACTATGCCCGCGATGCCCATGCCCACAATGATCGTCACGGCCAGTGACGAGGGCGCGGGCGTCTACACCTGCCGTGAGACGCTTACTGACCCCGGCGCGTGGACGCTGGCCGTCACACTCACCCCGCTCGGTGGAGCACCCGTCCACACCGCGTTCACCCTCCAGGCGCGCTGACGGCGCGCCGCTCAGCGTATTCTTAATCTGGGGTGGCATCGGTAATAATAACGAGAGCGTTTCCGTTCGCTTGCCAAATAGCTGGCGCACCCTGAGAAACAGGCGGGCGCGCGCCCTGATATTTTCCGGCTTTACGCGGTTTACGAGGGCAAGAGCGGTTACGCCGGAAACGCGCGGTATCTTGACAGGCGGCCCGTGACAAATCGCTGTCAGCCACGTTGTACTGAGATGGGTAGCAAAGCAATCATTCCCGTGATTGCTCGCGTTCGCTTCTCTTCGCGCATCCGCGCATCTGGACACGTCGTGATGGCTGGGCGCGCGGATAATCTCTTTTGGCGCGTGATCAGGCTAGTATCAGTCACGCGCTTCCGTTCCGGCTGGCGCCGGTTGAGCGCCTACCCAACTCACTCGTTGCGCTGAATCAGGAGCCAGCCCAGCAACCGGATGGCGTATTGAGCATACGCCAGGAGCGTACGCCGCACATGCGCGTAGCGAAGAGCTCGGAGTAGCCCGCGTGTGGTGGTGGTGGCAGCGTTTCTTTTCTATCCCTGCTTTGTTTGGTTATAGGGAGAGGGGGAACTCACAATGGATGAGTTCGAGAATCAGCCTCAGCAACCAGAGCCCACGCAAGACGCGAGCGGAACCAGCCGGCGCAATTTCCTCAAGGTAGCGGTCGTCAGCTCGGCAGCCGCCGCCGCCGCGGTCGGTGGCGCGGGCATCGCCGTCACGACACTTTCTTCCCGCGCCCCAACAGGCCTGTCGAAGCTGCTCGTGCTGGGAACCCAGATCAGCACACAGATCGCTGAGTTCTCCGACACGAACCCAGACAAACTTACATGCGGATCCGGCCCGTATACTGATACGGAGAGCCTGTACTTCTGGGCGTGGTTCCAGATGCCTGCCAATAACGCTGGGACGAAATACACGATCGAACTCAGCAGTCCCAATTCGTTGCCAAGTGGCGGCGTCGACTATCAGAGCACTGGCCAAAATGACACACCAACCGGCAACAACGTCCAGGTGTATTACGACCAGCCACTAGGCTGTCCGACCTCGAAACCGACACCCAATGCACAGCAGGCTAGCCTGCCGATCCCTTTCACGCCATCAACCAATCTCAACACGGTGCTGGTGTCAGTCCACCTCCAGGCCAATGTGAGCGCTGGCAGTAGCTTCACCATGACGCTCACGCTGAGTGGTGGCGGGTACACGCAAAATGCTACCGCCACTGCGACGTTCAAATAGTAAGCGCGCTACGAACAACGCGAACGCGACCCTCCCCGCGAGGAGAGGGTCGCGCTTTTCTCACGTAGTGATGTCATACACTGGTGGAGCGCATGAGGCCGCGCGCCAATACTGACCTCGCGACAAAATTTGAGAAAGCGCCGCAATGACGGACATCGCGAACTATCCAGAAACGCCCAAAGCCCGTTCGGGGGTCGAGGCCTATCTCGTTCCCGACGGCTCGTGCTTTCTCTTCGACCCGGCCAGCGACGCCAGTTACGCCCTCGATCAGCTGGGCGCGCTCGTCTGGGACTACTGCGATGGCCTCACGCCAGCTGATCGCATCATTCACGAGATCGCGGAGCTTCTCCCCACCGATCCGGAAACGCCGTCCCGGGTGGCGCGCCTGCTCGCGCAGCTCGCGGAGGAGGGCCTGCTCGAATCCGCTGGTGACGTGCTGAAGGCGGAGGCCGGTGATGATTGACGCGCCCCCAGCGGATATGAGCCAGATCAACGCCAGGAGCGCCAGACCGCTCTACGCGCGGGTGGCTGGATCGCTGACGCGCGTAACGGGCGCTACGCCACACGCGCGGGCGCAGCTCGCGGCGCTCCTGCGCCCGTTCCTCGCGGGCGCGGACACTCGGGCGGGCCAACCCGCTGTGGACATCGCCATCCATATGGAGCCAGCGCCAGCGGAGCATGGCTGGCGCATCTTCGTCAACGGCGCCTTCCAGACGCTGGCGTTTGACTCAGCGACCCTTGTTCCCTACCTCGAGTGGCTCGTCATCTCACGCGCCGTAGAGAGCGCCACCACGTATGTTGCCTTCCACGCGGCGGCGCTCGCCTGGCGGCGGCGCGCGGTCATCCTGGTCGCGCCATCCGGCACTGGCAAGACGACGCTGACGGCGGGGCTCGCGTCACGCGGCTGGAAGCCACTGGCCGATGACCTGACAGTCATTGACATCGCCACGCGCTCCGCCCATCCATTTCACCGCTGCTTCCACGCCGACCCATTCACCCGCTCGGTCATCGGGGCGGCGATCCCATCGCGAACGCCAGTCGCGACTTTCGATGACTATATCCGCCCGACGCGCTGGGCCCCAGCGCGCTGCGAGCCGGCGTGGGTAGTGAAGCTTCGCCGCGACCCGGCTGAAGCGGCGAGCATGTGGCCCATCACACGCGCCCAGGCGGCGGGCGCGCTGTTCACATCCGCGATCCGCAACGGCCTGTCGCGCTCAGACGTCGCGCGGCTATCCGCGGACCTCGCCTCGACGATTCAGGGCTGCTGGGAGCTCAACAACAGCGATCTCAGCGCCACACTCGATCTGCTCGACCAGACCCTGAAGCGCCCGTGAGCTTTCGCGGTTCCAGCGGGCCAGACGCGCGGCGATGGGAAATAACCGCGCCGCTGTGACTCGCCCGCGCATCGCGCGTCTCTCATTCTGAGGGCGTCACAGCGCGAGCAGGGGGCGCGCCTCGGGCAAACCCGCGGAGTAGCCTGGTAGTGGGCGAAAAACAGGCGGCGCATGCGCCATCGTCATCATTGGAGACCTACGGCATGGATAGACGGCATGGAGACGCGTCATCCTTTGATGACGATCACGGGCGCAGCGACGGAGAAGCACGCGCCCCCGGAAGCGACGCCAGTGTAATCGCGGATCTTTCCATCGCCGCGCAGGACACCACTATCCTGGAGCCCTCCATCGCCACGCAGGATACTTATACCCTGGAGCCGCCCATCACCGCGCAGGACACCTCTACCCTGGAGCCACCCATCGCCGCGCAGGACACCTCTATTCTGGAGCCCTCCATCACCGCGCAGGACACCACTATTCTGGAGCCACCCATCGCCGCTCAGCCCCCAACCAGCGCCGGCGCTCTACCCGAGCAGCCAAAGAGCGGCGCCACCAGTAGGAACGCGCTTCCCGCCGCTCCCTCTACGCCATACGAGACGCCCGAGGCCAGGGAGTGGGCGGCGCGCGTGACCGCCGCTTTCGATGTCCTGGATGTGTATGACACACTTCCTGGCACAGGCTATCCTGATACAGGCTATGCGGCAGGTTCTGAGGAGCGGGCCGCCCAATACGGGCGATTCCCCACGCATCAGCCGGACGGGCGATTCACGGGCTACCTCGCGCCACGCGAAAACGTGGATGAGTGGGAGCCTGGCCCCGCGCTTCTACAACGCCGCGTGGCGTCGCGAACGAAGCGGTTCTCACGCGCGAACATAAGTAAACGGCAGGCGATCTTCCTGGTGATCGTTCTCCTGTGCTTCCTGCTTGGCTATGGGGGCATTTATGGCGCGTTCACGATTTCAGACGCGCTGGCCGCCGCGCGCGACGCGAAAACGCAAGCCGCCGCTATTCAGACTATTCTCAAAGGCGGTCATCTCACCGAGGTTGAGACACTCACCGCGTTGCAGTCACGCTTAAAGGCGATGAACGCTGACCTGAGCCGGATCAAGTCAGATGAGCCAGGACAGCCGCTATCCTCGGCTGTCTTCAGCGGCACAGCGCCAGCGCATGCGCTCAATATGGCCCAGGATCTCACCTGGGCGGGGTTGTACGCCGTAGACGCCGGCATGGTAATCGCGCCCCATATCAAGAGCATCATCGGCAGCGTGACCGGGTCCACGTCTGGAACAGGCGGAGGCAAGTCTGGCGCTGGATCAGGCGCCAGCGCCCCGCTGACGCTCGACGAGATCAATCAGGCGAGCGCGGATGTCAACTCGGCGGGCTCGCTCGTCACCCAGGCGCTGGCCGAGCGGGCGCACGTGAGCGATAGCGACCTCCAGGCGCTCGGTTTCGGCTCATTCGTCCACACGCTGCACACGCTGGACGCCTTCGCGCCCAAACTGCCCGCCTATCTCGACTATGGGAAACAGGTCCTCGCCGCGCTGCCTGATCTGCTTGGCGTCACCAAGCCCGTAAATTACCTGCTCTTCGACCTGGATAGCGACGAGCTGCGCCCATCTGGTGGCTTTCAGGGCGTCTATAGCGTGCTGACCTTCAAAGGCGCGCAACTGACCAGCGGCGTGCATCTTCAGAACATCTACGCGATTGACTGCCAGACAAGCTACCTGTCATACTGTCCGGCACATCCGCTGCCATCGAGCTACGACTGGTTTTCTTTTCCCACTGGTCTGCGCAACGCCAACCTGGATCCCAACTATCCCACCACCGCGCGCCTGGACGAGCATATGCTCACTGTGGAACATGGCCCAGCGGTCGCGGGCGTCATCTCCATCACGCCAGCCATCATCCAGCAGGCGCTGACGCTCACCGGCCCGCTCACAGTCCCAGGCTATCCCCAGAAATTGACCGCGCAGAACTTCAGTGACCTGATCCACTATTACCATTCCACTATCGGCTCCGCGTACGTCTCCAAATCAAAAGCATTCGACGCGGCGGCGGGCAGCGCGCTCCTGCACGCCTTCTCTACGCTCCCTCAGGCGGACCAGTCAAAGTTCATGCAAGAGTTGATCGCTGATCTGCGATCGGGCGACCTGCAGGTGTATTTCAATGACCAGTGGGTGGAGTCTGTGCTCTCCGCGCTCAATATGGATGGCGCGCTGCGGACGCCTGCTGGCGATACCTTCGAAGTGGTCAACACGAACCACGGAGGCAACTACGCGAACGCCGACGTCACCGCGACCGAGAGCGATCACGTCGTGATCAACGCGCAGGGCGCGGCGACCCATACCCTCACGATCACCTACCATTTCCCGGTCAAGCAGCATCTCTACACGCAGGCCAAGCTCCTGAGCGTCTATCTCGATTTCATCCAGGTCATCGCGCCGCCACACGCGCATCTGCAATCCATACACGGCTGCGCCCCTCTCAAGATCACAGAGCCGGGCTGGGCGGACTGGGCCTGCGACATGACGCTCTGGCGTGGCGGCTCAGCGACGGTGGTATTCCAGTGGGTGACGCCAAACGCGGTGACCAGAACCGCCAGTGGGAGCGCCCAGTACAACCTGCTTGTCCAGCGCCAGTCAGGCACGCATGACGCGCTCTCCGTGACCATTACCCCGCCAGCGGGCGCGCGACTCACGCAACCGCTGATGACTGGGATGAAGGCCATCTCGGGGAACCAGGCCAGCTATAGCGCGACGCTCACGGAAGACCAGGCGATCAGCCTCACCTGGGCCGGCTGACACCGCCTGCGGCTAATGGGTTACGCGCCTGCGGCTCGCAGCGGCCTCGTGGTACATCGCGATCGCGGTATCCGCCACGTGGTCCCAGGAAAACAGGCGCGCCCGCCGCAGGCCGTCCTCGCGGAGCCGCGCTTGTAGCGCGGTGTCCTGGCAGATCTGGATGAGCGCGGCGGTGATGGCGTCCTCATCCACTGGGTTCACCATGAAGGCCGCGCCGCCCGCGATTTCAGCGGGCGCGCCTGTCGAAGACGCGATGACGGGCGCGCCGCACGCCATACCCTCGACCACCGGCAGGCCAAATCCTTCCGCGAGCGAGAGGTGGATGAGCGCGTCCGCGCCGCTGATGAGCGCCGGGATGTCCTCCGTGGGAAGGTAGCCCATCAGGCGCGCCACATCGCTCAGGCCCGTCTCCATGATGGCCGCTTCGACCTCATCAAAGCCCCGGCCCGGCGCGCCAACGATGAGCAGCCGGTGTGGCAGATTCGCCGCGCGCCTGGCGCGGGCGAACGCGCGTATTACACGAGCGAGGTTCTTGCGCCGCTCGATCGTGCCTACAGCGATCAGATAGGCGCCACCAATGGCGTACTTTCCCATCACCGCGTAACGTTCAGAGGCGGACGCCGGGCGAAAGCGCGCGTCAACGCCGTTGTGAACGATCCTGACGCGCTCCGGCGGGACATCGTACAGGGCGGTCAGCATGCGCGCGGTCTCGGCGGAGATCGCCATCAGCCCGGCGGCGCGCGGGATAGCGCCCATCAGAAACGCCAGGTAGCGCGCGATCCCGGGCGAGAAATACTCTGGGTTGGTGATGGGAAACAGATCATGGACGGTCAGCGTGAATGGCGTCGCGCCAGGAAAAATGAATGGCCCGTAGGTGTCGAGATAATGCGTGACATCATAGTGGCGCGCATAAAATGGTATGACGGCCTGGTCGAGCGTGTTGCGCCAGAGGAAGCGGGCGCCCATCATGTTGGGCGGAGCGGCTGGTCCCGCGAAGGGAACGCGGTGGAAGCGTGGGTCGGATGCGAGGCCTAGCCGGTTGAAATCGTCGTCGCGCAACAGGACATGCCATTCCATGTCCACATCGCTCGCGCTCAGGGCCTTGAGCAGTCCGGTTGTGTATGTGCGCGCGCCAGCGCCCTTTCCATAGAGTGGCACGGCGTTGAGCAGCACACGCATAACTTCCCCCGGCGGATCTACCACGCCCGCGTTGATACATCAGTCTCCTCCGTATCAAACGGTCATGTTCTTCGTTGTTTTAGGTTAAGGGGCCTGTCAAAAAGGGTCGGAGAAAACGCGCCCATATATGGCGATGCCGCCATGGATGACGCGGGGCGGGAGGTGGCGCCTTGGACATTCTCTATCTTAACCATAACGTCAAAGGGCGCAGCACCTATCATCGCTGCTTCCAGTTCGCAAAGCAACTTGTCGCCCGTGGGCATCACGTTGACCTGCTCACCATATCACCGATTGAGCGCGCGCGCTTTCATGAGAGCGTCAGTGAAGGGGTCCATATCATCGAGACCCCTGATCTGCTGGTCGGCATGACACGGACAGGCTGGGACCCCTATGATACCTGGCGGCGGATCGGTTTCCTCAAAAACCGGCGCTATGACCTCATCCACGCGTTCGATTGCCGCCCGGCGGTGATCTTGCCCGCGCTCGCCCAGCGCCGTCGGGACGGGGCGACGCTCCTGACCGACTGGGCTGACTGGTGGGGGCGCGGGGGTGTCATAGACGAGCGGCCGAACAAGCTGATCAAGCTCACGTTCGAGGGGATCGAGACGTACTTTGAGGAACACTATCGCACGGAAGCCGACGGGCTGACGGTTATCTCACAGGCGCTGCATGAGCGCGCGATCAAGCTGGGCGTGGCGCCTGAGCGCATCACCCATATCAGCGGCGGCGCGGATATCGAGCATATCCAGCCCGGTGACCGGATCGCCGCGCGACGCGCGCTGGGCATACCGGAAGATGGCCCGATCGTTGGGTTCAGCGGCTTCGTTCACTATGACCTGGCGCTGCTGCTGGGCGCGTTTGACCATCTGGCGCGCCGGCGCAAGGATGTGCGCCTGCTGATGACCGGCGCGCGCTCGCCGCTAGCCCAGCGGTATGCCCAGCGTGGCGGCTGGGCGGACCGGCTCATTGAAGCCGGAGTGATTGACTACTCGATCCTCCCGCGCTATCACGCATGCGTGGATGTGTTCGCGCTGCCATTCGCCAACAAGCTCGCCAATCGCGGGCGCTGGCCTAACAAAATTGGCGATTACCTCGCCGCTGGCCGCCCCATTGTCAGCAATCCCGTTGGCGACATCAAGGAACTGTTCGCCGCGTACGATATCGGCTACCTGACCGACGAGACGCCCGAAGCGTTCGCCGCGGGATTATACCAGGCGCTGGAAGACTCCACGAGCGCCGCCGCGAAAGGCCGGGCCGCGCGGTTTGTCGCCGAGCGCGTCCTCTCGTGGGCGCGCCTGAGTGTGCGGCTGGAGGAGCATTACCGGCTCATCCAGTCCTACGCCGTTCCATCGGGACAGGGCGCGCTCGCGGCCACGTCACTCGGTCATTCCCTGCGCGGCATGGAAGGCTGACGCGCCACCATGCGGATACTCTGGCTGATGACGCGCTACTGGCCGGCGGTGGGCGGCGCGGAGACGCACTCGCGCCGGATCATTCAGGAGCTCGCGGCGCGCGGCCATGAGATCAGCGTCGTGACGCACTGGAACGAGAACCGCACCGACTGGCTGCGCGGCACGACAGTGGCCGCGCCCAGCGTGACGCGCGTCTACGCGGACGGCGCGGCGGCGCGCGTCACGCGGCTGGGATACGGCGCATGGCGGCGGCTGCGCACGGCTTTTCCCGCCGCCACGTACTATCTGCGCACGCGCGGCGCGGCGGACACGCTCGCGCGCATGCTGGAAGAGGACATCGCGCGGGCATGCGGAACGGACTGGGACATTGTCCACGGTGTGCGCATCGGGCGTGAGCCGCTCTACCTCGCCGGGCGAAACCTGGCCCGGCGCCAGGGCGCGCCATTCGTCTTCACGCCGCTTCACCATCCACGCTGGGAAGGCAGGCGCTATCGCGTCTATCTGGACCTGTATCGCGACGCCGACGCGCTGGTCGCCCTTACGGAGAGCGAAGCGCGGCAGTACGAGGCGCTGGGCGTCGCGCGCGAGCGCATCGGTGTCCACGGCATCGGCCCCATCCTGCCGCCTTCCGCCAGCGGCGAGCGCTTCCGGGCCGCGCACGCGATTCGCGGGCCGCTGATCCTGTTCCTGGGGCAGAAATATCCCTATAAGGGCTGGGAGCGCCTGCTCAACGCGGCGCCGCGCGTCTGGCGCGAGTGGCCGGACGCCACGTTCGCCTTTCTGGGGCCGCGCACCGCCGCGTCACGCCGGGTGTTCGCCGGAATCCATGACCCGCGCATCGTGGAACTGGACACGGTTGATCTTCAGACAAAGGGTGACGCGCTCGCCGCGTGCGACATCTTCTGTCTGCCATCGGAACAGGAGAGCTTCGGTGGCGTGTACACGGAAGCGTGGGCCTACGCGAAACCCGTTATTGGCTGCGCCATCCCGGCGGCGCGCGATGTGATCACGGATGGCGTGGACGGGCTGCTCGTTGCGCCAGGGAGCGTGGACGCGCTGGCAGCCGGCCTGCGGGAGTCGCTGGAAGTCCCTGAGCGGCGCGCGGCGATGGGACGCGCTGGCCAGGAGAAGGTGGAGCGCCTGTATAGCTGGCCGCGCATCGCGGGGGCGCTCGAAGGTGTCTACCAGCAAGCGCTCGCCTGCCAGCCCGGGCGAACGGGGCGCGTCGCCAGCGTGGCGTGGCGTGGGGACGCTAGGGGTTCTCTGTAGCGATCATACCGGCCTCGCTGGTCCAGCGCTCCACATTCTTGGCGTAGATGTCCTCGAGCAGCGCGCGCAGACCATACGTCTGGCGCCAGCCAGGATAGTGCGACTTGAACTTGCGCGTGTCGCTGATATACCAGATATGGTCGCCAACGCGGTTGGCGTCCTTATAGGTCCATTGCAGCCGCTCACCCGCGATCTCCTCGCAAAGCGCGATGGCCTCCAGCATCGAGCAATTGCTGTAGCGCGAGCCGCCTATGTTGTACACCTCGCCAGCGCGGGGATTCTTAAAGACCTCATAGAAGGCGGCGACGAGATCGGCGCTGTGAATATTGTCGCGGACCTGCTTGCCCTTATACCCGTACACCTCATAGGGGTGGCGGGAGCACACGCATTTCATGAGATACGCCAGGAATCCGTGCAGCGCGGTCCCGGCGTGGTTGGGGCCAGTCAGGCAGCCGCCACGAAAGCATGTGGTCCGCATCTGGAAATAGCGTCCATACTCCTGTACCAGAGCGTCCGCCGCGATCTTCGAGACACCGAAGAGCGAATGCGTGGACTGGTCAATGCTCATGCTCTCGTCAATGCCATTGGTGTACTGGTGCGCCGGGTCAATCTCCCAGCGTGTTTCCATCTCGAGCAGCGGAAGCGTGTTCGGCGTGTCGCCATATACCTTGTTGGTCGAGGTATAGATGAAGACGGTATCGGGGCAGTAGCGCCGCGCCGCTTCGAGCAGAATCAGCGTGCCGTTGGCGTTCACGGTGAAATCGGTCATGGGCTCCCGCGCCGCCCAGTCATGCGATGGCTGCGCCGCGGTATGGACAACGAGCGCGATATCCTTGCCGTAGCGCTGAAATATCCGCTCAATCTCGCCCTGGTCGCGTACGTCACTATCGTAGTGCCGGTAGCGCGACGGATACTGGGACTGGAGCAGCAGGCGATTTCTGGCCGTAGAGGCTTCTTCCCCAAAGAATCGCCGTCGCATGTCGTTGTCAATGCCAACGACATCGAATCCCAGCTCGCAAAAAAAGCGCGCTGTCTCCGAGCCGATCAGTCCGCAGGAGCCTGTTACAACCGCTACCGCCACGCGCCAACCTCTTATCCACTCAAGCGCATCGCGCTGAAAAGAACGCCACGCGCGCTGTTTTCAGGGATGTCACACAATCTTCACTGTTCACTAAATCTACCAGAATATCGCCTGTTCAACAGTGTATTAGGCGACATGTCCACTTTTCCAGGCCCGCTTGAGGGAAAAGCGTTCGACAAGCGAGACGAGCCACCGGGTCCGGGAGTTGAGCGCGGCGAACTCCGCGATGTCGCGCGAATCGCCCAGGCGGAAGAGCAGTATCGCCGCCACGAACAGCGCGACAAAGAGCGCGCCGCGCGCTATCAGTCCGGCGAGTCCCTCCACAGGCAGCAACACGGCTGGAATCACGGCGATGAGCGCATAGGCGATAACCCGCAACGCCATGCTCAATGGGTATCGGTTCGCGATTTGCCCGCGTAACATCAGGAATTCGACGCCTCCCACCCACAGTTGGGAAAAACCCGTCGCGACCAGCGCGCCAGCGGGACCGGCAAGCTGGATCAGCAGCACGTCGAGCATGAGGTTGATCACCAGCCCGGTGTACCGCGCGTTCAACACGAAGCGCTGCCTTCCCAGCACATACAGCGCGCTCTGGCTCGCGCCTCCGCCCAGTATCCGCCCCAGGATCGAAAAAGCGAGGAAGATGCGGAGCAGCGGTATCACGCCCGCATACTGCGCGCCGTAGATGGTCAGGATGATCTGGTCAGCCAGCGCAAACGTCAGGATCTGAAGTGGCAGGGCAAGCAGGAGATGGAGCGTGAGCATGGCGCGCCACATGGAAGCCAGGCGCCCCGGACCTCGCGCGGTGTAGGCCACCGACATGGCCGCGACGCCGACTCCGCCCAGGCCGGAGATCAGCAGGACAGAGACGATGCTGACAAGCTGGTAGGCGAGATTGTAATAGCCAATGGCGACGTAGCTCACCGCGAAGAACGACATCAGGATGATGTCCATCTGCTTGCCCAGGGCGCCATTCGATACATTCGTCAGCCAGGCGCTCACCATAAGGCTGCGTATCTGGCTCCCCTCCAGGGTAACGCGCTCCGCCCGGCCCAGGAGATATGGCGCGAGGACGATCAGGAACGCCAGAACGGCCAGCCAGGCCGCGATGGCCTGGGCGGCGAAAATGCCATCTATGCCATATCCCAGCCCGAGCAGCGCCAGGGTGAGCAGCGCGCCGATCACTTGCGACGCGCCGCCGATGATCAGCGTCACTCCGGTTTTCAGGACGGACGCGAAAAACGCGCCTTGAAGCGCGACGATCGCGCTCCCCGCGAGGTAAACGCCCATGAGCGACGCGCGTAGCCCCGCGGAGCCGGTGACAGAGGCCGCGAAACCGGGCGGGACGATCCCCATGACCTGCGCTGGACCCGCGACGAGCGGCAGCCCCAACGCCAGCAGCGCGCCAACACCCACCATGACGAGCGTGCGCAGAAGGAGCAGCCGGCGGATCAACCGCGCGGCGCCCGCCCGTCCGTCTCTGGCGAGCAGGCGCGGGACAAATACCGACGCCGCGTCCTCCAGTCCAAAGGCGAACAGCAGGAGCAGCGCGCTGACAATGCTGGAGAGGATCGCGTATATGCCAAATTCGGCGGCGCCAAGCCCTCTGGCGATGACGATGGAGAGCGCGAAGTTCAGGCCGAAAATGAGCAATGAGTAGATCTGGTTCCAGAGATACCCGCCTGGCGCCCGTTTGAGCAGCGCGTCCGCTTCAGATGTCTCAGGTCGTGGCGCGAGCGGCGCTTCACGAGCCAGCGGAGGCGCGGGTGGCGCATAGGCCATGCCCTGGTCAGAGGGAACGGGGCGCGGCGGAGCCGTTTGCCCTGGCCGCAACGCATTGATAGACTCAAGCGTCAGCTCGCCGCTCGCGGCGGCCCGTTGAATCACGCGCGCTTCGGCCTGAAGAACCGCGGCCTCAAACTCGCTTGAGATCTGAAAGGGGTCATCCTGAATGACGGGATGGGACTCCTCGTCAAGCGAAGGCGGCGGTCCCGTCTGAGAGCCCTCGTTCCATTCCGTCTGAGGCGGCGCGCTCGTCGCGAAGTCCACGCGGGTCCGCGCGTCCTGTCCCCACACGCGGCGCCCGGCGCGCCATTCGTCCGGCTCCCGCTCACCTCCCAGCGGAGGCGCCGCCACCCCTGGAACTGGCGCTTTCAACCCTGGCTCCGTCTCCACGCCTGTGGGCTCGAGCGGCGCGAGCGGAGCGGCTTTCGGGGTGACGCGGCTGAATACAGCCGCCTGCGCGATCAGCGCGAGCATCCAGATCACAGGCGCGATACGAGGTTGCTCGTCATAGGCTTCGACGAGCCCCTGGGTCGTGAACGCCACGATGGCGAGGACAATGCTCAGGCTATAGTAGACGCCAGCCTGATTTCCGTTCCTCGCGTAGTGGCGGGCCCAGCGAAGCGATGTCCAGATCCCGTGCGCAAGCGCGAACACAAAGGCGAGCAAGCCAAAAATCCCCACGCTGACCCACAGATCCAGGTATGTGTCATGCGGCGAGAAGGGCGTCGTCCCGGTCGCGGAGAACGCCTGAAGGCCA
>JAKAIY010000043.1 GCA_021814145.1 Chloroflexota bacterium | reverse complement strand
CGTGGAGGCGCGCGCCGTGGCGTTGACCGCTAGCTAGCGGTCAACGCCACGGCCACTGAGTAACCGAGGGGAATCACCAAAGCCCACACTCCCCTGGACACATACCCAGATAGGTGGTAGACAATCAGATGCACATGCTGTTCGTCGCGTTGGTAGTCCAGGTTGCTCATGTTGTTTCTCCTGTAGCTATTCTACGTCAATAGCTACAAAACGGCAATCGCAACGGACCTCTGGCTAAAGCCCACGCAAGCCCTTACATCCGCATGGCCTAAAGGCACAGCGGCTTTACGGGCTATTCTGTAAATCCCCTGTCGTAGAGAGGGAACAGGGCGATGGAGCATCAAGAGCAAACCAGGCAGCGGCTGTACGATCTGGTGGTCATGGGCGCATCGGCTGGCGGCATCGAGGCGCTCTCGCTCTTCGTGGCTACCCTGCCAGAGTCGTTTTCTGCGCCGATTGTGATCGCGCAGCACATTGATCCTAACGTGACCAGCCATCTCGACCAAATCCTCGCAAGACGCGCCAGGCTTCCCGTGCGCGCTGCGACAGCGGACAATCCTGTGCACCTGGAGGATGGTGTGATCTATGTTGTCCCGGCGAATAGCGATGTCGAGATTACCGATGATGTGGTCCACCTGGTTCCAGGCGCAGGCCAGCGCGCGATGCCATCCATTGATCGGCTGCTCACCAGCGCCGCGCATGCTTATGGCGAGCGTGTCATCGCCGTCATCCTCACTGGCTCGGGATCGGATGGAGCGGTGGGCGCGCGGGAGATAAAAGCGGCTGGCGGCGCTGTACTGATAGAGAACCCGGCCACGGCCAGCTACCCGTCAATGCCCGCGTCACTGGCGCCAACCACTGTTGATCTCGTCGTGGATCTGGCGCGCATCGGCCCGCTGATCGTTGACCTCATCAGCGGCGCGCAAATTCTAACGGGTCCAATCGTGTCTGATATTCTGCACGACCTGCTCGAACAGGTACGGCAGCATACCGGCATTGATTTTAGTCAGTACAAGAGCCCTACCATCCTGCGGCGTTTGCATCGCCGTATGGCGGCCACAGGCGCTGAAACGCTGCTCGACTATCGCCGCATCCTGAATGAGCGCCCAGAGGAATACCAGCGTCTGGTCGCGAGCTTTCTGATCAACGTGACTGAGTTTTCCGCGACCAGCCCCTCTTCAATTTTATCCGCGAGAACGTCATCCCAGACATGATCGCGCGCGCTCGCGAGAGCGGCAAGGAGCTGCGCATCTGGTCAGCGGGATGCGCGACGGGCGAAGAGCCTTACTCCATCGCCATTCTGCTGGCGGAAGCCCTGGGCCTCGAAGCGCAGCAGTTCAATATCCGTATCTTCGCCACAGATGTAGACGCTGATGCGATCGCCTTCGCCCGTCGGGGTAGATATCCCCCGTCGTCATTGGCGAGTATGCCAGACGACTTGCGCGTGCGCTATTTCACCCCAATCGAGCCTGGCTACGAGGTCTCGAAATTCATACGCAATATGGTGATCTTTGGCGAGCACGACCTTGGACAGCGCGCGCCATTTCCACGCATGGACATGGTGTTCTGCCGCAATGTGCTGATCTATTTCACAAATGAGCTGCAGACGCACGCCCTCCAGGCATTCGCGTTCTCGCTGCGCGATGGCGGATACCTTGTGCTGGGCAATGCGGAGACGGCAGGATCACTGAACGCGTATTACGCCCTCGTCCATCCCCATTTCAGGGTATATCGCCGCCGGGGAGATCGTGTGCTGCCGCCGGCTCTCCCCGTCAGCCTCACGAAGGGCCAGGCCCTAGCCGCGATTCCATCTATTCCCGCTGGCGTGCTGCCTACCCCCGCAACGCCGGGCATAACGCCTACGGGCGAGCGGGCGGCCCTTTCCTCGGGGGCGAACGTTGGGCTGACCCCTGCGCATGAGATCGGATCGCGGATGTATACGCCTCGAGAGCGATTCGCCGACCAGATCCTCAGCTTGCCGATGGGTGTGGTGGTGATTGATCGTGACTACGACGTCCAGACGATCAACAACGCCGCCTACACCTTGCTGGACATTCACCGCCCGGCCGTCGGCAAGGATTTGCTGCATCTCGCCACGCGGGTTCCCACCAAACCCTTGCGGGCGGCGATTGACACCGTATTTCAGGCGGAGGAAGGGGCAGCCACATCAGGCGCGGTGACGATCACCCTGGAGCTGGAGCAGAGCGGGCAAGAGGAAAAGCACGTCCTTCAGATCTCCTGCTATCCCTATGCGCGTGCGAATGACACGCTTAGCAGGCTCCCCTTCACTACCGTAGAAGCCGTGATCCTGCTCATCTCAGAGGTCCCGCTCGCTGAACAACCGCCGGGCGCGACTGAGGTCGCCGCGCCCGTACCGATCGTAAAGGAGGGCGCCACACCAGAGGAGGAGATTGAGCGCCTGACCCAGCAGCTCCAAGAGGGGCGCGCGCGCAATCAGGAGCTGCGCGTCGCAAATCAGGAACTGCGTGAGACCACTGACAACTTGAGGCGCTCCAACGAAGATCTCCTCGTGGCCCAGGAAGAGGCTCAGGCTTCCTCGGAAGAGATCATTACGCTCAACGAGGAGATGCAGGCGACCAACGAAGAGATGGAGACCCTCAACGAGGAGCTGGAGGCGACCGTTGAGGAGCTGCGCACGACCAATGACGACTTGCTGGCGCGATCCCAGGAGCTACAGGCGTCCAATCTGGAGAAGGAAACGCAGCGCCAGATCAGCGAGCGCGAGCGGGCGCAGCTGGAAGCCATCCTGTTGAGTATGGGGGATGCGCTGATCGCGGTAGACGCGACCAGGAAACGGACGCTGACGAATGAGGCCTACCGGAGACTCTTTGGCGACGCCGAGGGCGAGATCGCGATCGAGGACGTCCTGGGCAACCCCTTGCCCCCTGAGATGGCTCCCTGGCGGCGTGTGGGTGAGGACGAACCCTTCACGATAGCGTTCACGATACGTGAGCCGGATGGCTCCCGGCGCTGGTTTGAGGCGAATGGGCAGCCAATCCACTTCGGCGAGAGCAAGCTGGGAGGGGTGGTGACCATACGCGACCTCTCCGATCGGAGCATACGCGGCCTGTATGAGCGCTTCCTGGGAAGAGCGAGCCATGAGCTCAAGAACCCGCTGACCTCGCTCATGATGACCATTCAGATGATCCAGAAACAGATACCAGCCAGCGCAGCCAGCGCCCGCCTGCGGACCCTGACAGCGAATACGATGAGATACGCGCAGCGGCTGAATGTCATGGCGAGCGACCTCAATGACCTTCAACGCATCCAGCATGACAGGCTCTCGCTCACACTGGAGCCCCTGGACCTCGTCACGCTCGTCCGTCAAGCGGTGGATGATATAGAGCTCGTACAGCCTCAAGACCAGCCTCATCCACGGATTGTCGTGGAAGCGCAACCGGAGATCGAGCCACTCATGGTCCTGGGTGATACGGTGCGGATCGAGCAGATCCTGCAGAACCTGCTGACAAACGCGCTGAGATACGCGCCGAATAGCGAGCGCATTGATGTGCGGGTGCGGCGCGTCCACGAACCGAGCGCCCCTGATAAAGCGGAGCTCGAGATACAGGATTATGGGACAGGTATCGCCGCGGCGGACATGGAATTCCTGTTCACTCCATTCTTTCAAGGGCTCCAAGGCCGCGAGTCACAGCGTGGTGGCTTAGGCCTTGGTTTGTATATCGTGCAGCAACTGGTCAAAGCGCTTGGCGGAAACATCAAAGCGCGCTCGACAGAAGGGCAAGGAACGGTATTTACCATCCAGTTCTCCCTGTACACAGAGGGCGAGCGTGTGGCGCCAGCCAGCGAGGCGTCGCAGGAGACTGGCGCGGGCGCCGAGGAAGGCGAGTAACTGGCCTACGCGGGAAGGCGCTCAGGCGCCGCCACGTTTCCTACCATTCAGGGAGGGGGTGTGTGATGGATAGGGCTGAGGGCATACGGCAGGCGACGTTCGGAGCGCGCAAGTCCTGCGACATGATGTGGGAGGTGGTGCTGGAGGAGTTGCGCACGCGCAACCCTGCCGCCGCATACGAGGCGCGCATAGCGGCTCGCGCCATGCGCGTGCGCCCGCTCGTTGGCTTCTCGACACGCGCGGCGGCGCTGGCATGGCCGTATCTGGATTACCAGGCGCGATCGGACTGGCTCTGGATTTGCCGGACGATGCGCCAGATCTGGATACAGGGCGCGCTGGAGTGCTATACGCGCGCTTAAGGCTGCGGGAAAGCCTCAGCCCCGGACGAATGCGCGCCCTGCCAATCTCTGGCCGGCCCGCGCTAGAGGCCGGTAGAGTATCCCCAACTCGCGCCTATGAGAGCGACGCCGCCAGCGCCTCAATGAATGTGATGTGCGCGTCAGTGTCCAGCGGGGCGCTGCTGTAGACGCGGTGATCTTCTGGAGCGACCCCACCGCGCGCGGATAGAGAGAAGGTGCGCCCATCGGCCAGGTTGAGCGCGCCATCAAACGGCGTTCCCTGGAAGGCCGGTCGAAATACTATGCTGGGGAGCAGCATAGCCGAGTCATCATGACTGGACTCGCGGACTGCCCTTATCAGAACCGTGCGCAATTTCGGGGCGATCAGGTTCTCGAGCGGACTGTTAAGCCGTACGCTGAGCTCTGAGAAATCGAGTGCGCGAACTGGCTCGCCAATTATCGGCGAGCCGTCGGGCGCCTTTATCTCAGAGGTAACATCTTGCAGCCGTTGAAAGATCGCGGCGGCGGCGGATGAAGGACCCGCTACGTCGATTACGATCCGCGCGGACTCAATGTGCAGGAAGCGGATAGGCACGATGGAGCCGTCATCCGCCACCCATATGCCTATCTGGAATACAAGCCCCGGCGGAATAGTCTGACCGACTGGCCCAAATGTGGGTGGCGGCGAGACAAGACCATGCGCCTGGAAGTGAAACGCCTCCTTAATCGGCGCATAGACCTGTTCGGCGCCAAACATTGTCAGACGCAAACCATCTAGCGTGAACTCATAACCCTTACGCCCGGTCAGAATCTTGAGATCGAGATCGCTGCTCATGCGGCCCAATTTCCTCCAACAAAGGTTGCGAGGGACGCCTCACTCCACAGTCCAGGTTGCTGTGGACTGAGAGAAAGCGGGATGGCTGGCGTCTCCATGACGCTGGCGCTGACATTCGCGCTCGTGGGCGCGATCAGTGTCAGTTGCGGCGCGCTTACTTGCTGGGTGGTCGCATGCGATGCCGCCCATGCCGCAAACACCTCCTGGGTGCGCGGCGTTTCGGCGGCTTCTGAGGCGAACCGAATCATCTCTTCGACAGGAACGAAGCTGATATCGAAGGGCATGACGCCGCAGGCCAGCGCGACCTCGATAAACCGCCGGAGTGTGACCGAGCCAGACTGATCACGCTCGAGCCGTGCGATGGAGGACTGCCGGGTATGCAGTCGTTCCGCGAGCTGAGCCTGCGTCAAGCCAGCGTCGCGGCGGGCATGGAATAGCGCGCTCATCGCATTGAGCAGAAAGCTCTCTTTGAGATACTCCCGCGCGGCTTCAGGGTCGCTGGCGAGGAGATCCCTGATAATGTCTTCGATGGTTCCTGCTGACTCCATCATGCCCTGCCCCCTTTGCCCTTGTCTCTGGCCTGAATGCTTTCCCAAACGTCTTTCGCTCGCTGCTTTGATAGCTCAATATCAGAGCGGTTGTTCATCGCGGACTTCTTCCAGACATGCAGCCAATACACCCGCCCGCGCCGGACGAGAAACGTCGCCGTAGCGCGAAAATCACGGGTGGCTTCGATCTGACAGACGCGATACTGACCTTTCGAGACGCTTAGTTGTTTAAAGTCGAAACCAGGCAAGATGTCATCATCTGTCTTGCTTGCCGCCCATTCCTGCTGAAACCTCTGGACCGCCGCCGCCACTTTCGCGATGTTCACGGGCCCCAACTTCGCTAACTCTTTGTCAAAGCGGTTGTCACGCGCGAACACGGTCCGCGCGCGGCTGTCTGGCTCAGGCTGTGATTCAGGCTCCGGTGGCTTTCCCTTCCCCTTCCCTGATTTCGCCATCACTCGCCCTCTCAATATAACGTATACGTGATAAAAAGTCTACAGGCGCTTCCTCCCACAGCCCTACCAGCACCGCCGCCTCCTCGCGTTGCTTGCCGCTGGCGGTCACTGCGCCACGGTCCGCGAGATAATGCCGCTCATGTATTGTCAGTCTTCATATGATTGGTCGAACGGCGCGCCGCACTTGGGGCAGAAGACGGCTTCTGTCAGCGCTTGCGCCTGGCCTCGCGCCCCGCCACGGTCCAGCATGACTGGAATGGGCGCCGCTCCCTCAGTATACCGACAGATGACCTGTCAAGCAATAATGGGGATACCGGGATAGCGCGCGTTACAAGTCGTCGAGAGGCGCCGCTTCCGCGTCTCAGGAACACCCCCAGCTAGAGCGCCGGTAAAGTGATCAGAAACATCGACCGCCAGCTACTATGGTAACGGTGTTGAACCCGCGAACCTGCTCGCAGGGGAATACCGCTCGCTAGCGGTTATTGGCATTACTCTACCGATGCGCTAGAGGCCGGAACTGGCGCGCATGATGCCGCCGTCTATGAAATAGGTGGTGGCGGTGGTATAGCTCGCCTGATCAGAGGCCAGCCAGACGACCAGGCTCGCGATCTCGGATGGCCTGGCGACGCGGCCCTGCGGAATCGCGGCTTCGAGCCGGGCCTTCTGGGCGGGATCAGCGAGGGTGGCGGCGTCAATTGGGGTGTCAACGGCGCCAGGTCCGACGTTGACGACGAAAACGCCGTGCGGCGCCAGCTCGACGCCCGCGGTGCGCGTCAGCATGCGCATGCCGCCCTTGGCGCAGCAGTAGGCGATGTTTCCCGGCATGGGCCAGTCTTCGTGAACCGACGAGATATTGATGATGTGGCCGCCGCCACCCTGCCGGATCATCTGCCGGGCGGCGATTTGTGTGCCAAAGAACGCGCTTTTCAGGTCAACGCCGATGACCATGTCGAACTGCTGTTCCGTGGTGTCGAGCAGTGACGTGCGGGTCTCCATCCCGGCGTTGTTGATCATCACATCCAGCCGCCCCGCCGCGCGCACTGTCTCATCTACCAGGTCCTGGATAGCCTTTGGGCTGGAGACATCCCCCTGAATCATCCGCGCCTTTCCGCCCGCCTGGGTGATTTGCTGGAGCGTCGCCTCAGCCGCGGCCTGGTTGTGGTGATAGTTGATGGTGACGGTCGCGCCAGCCTGAGCCAGAGCGACGCAGATCGCATGGCCGATACCACTATCGCCTCCGGTTACGATGGCCACTTTGTTCGCTAGCGACATGGCGTACCCTCTCTGAAAAATCCGTCGCGTCAACGAAGCGCATCCTCTTCTCCAAGGCTATCCTACCAGCCATTGTTCACGCAAGGGAACGCTCCCTGGCCGGACAGCTAGCCACACGCCCTGGTCATGTGGGTAGGGCGCTCCCTGGCCCAACGCGCGATGCCGCCGCCCCGCCTGGCGGCGTATCGTCGTGGGTGACAGGACTTGCCGGCGCACCCGGCGCCGCGCTCACAGACAAACGGGAGACTTTCCATGACAGAAGAAGAGACGCCACAGGCCCTCATAGCCGCGCAGGAGACCCTAACCAGCCTCAGCGCGTTCTCCGATCAGCTCGCGAACGCTGTGGAGCGCGCCGCGCGCTCGATTGTCACCGTCGCCGCGCGCCCGCGCCTGCAGGCCAGCGGGACACTATGGCAGGCGGGGGATGAGGTGGTCATCGTCACCGCTGACCATGTGATCGAGCGCGAGGACGACATCGCTATTACCCTTCCCGACGGGCGGCAGGCGCGGGCCGCGCTGGTTGGGCGCGATCCCAGCGCCGATCTGGCCGTGCTGCGCCTGACCGACGGCGCTCTGGGCGAGGGCGCCGCGCCGATCACGGTCTCCGAGACGCTGCGGGTCGGGCATCTGACGCTGGCGGTTGGCCGGCCCACGGAGGCTGGCCCGCGTGTGTCGTTTGGCGTCGTCAGCTCCATCGAAGGGCCGCGCCGCTCATGGCAGGGCGCGCAGATCGAGGGCGTTATTTTCGCCGATGTGACCCTCTACCCCGGCTTCTCCGGCGGTCCTCTGGTAGACATGGAGGGGCGCTTCGTCGGCCTGAACAGCTCGCGGCTGACGCGGCAGAGCGCGGCGCTGCCTGTCGCGACTGTCCGCCGCGTGGTGACGGCGCTGCTGACGCATGGGCGCATCCGCCGCGGCTACCTCGGTGTCGCCACGCAGCAGGTCCCCCTGAGCGCGTCGCTGGCGCAGGCCGCGGGTGTCGCGCAGGAGGCGGCGCTGCTGGTCGTTACCGTTGAGGCGGATAGCCCCGCCGAGCGAGGCGGCCTGCTGATGGGCGACATCATTGTCAGCGTCAGTGGCCAGCCGGCCACCAGCGTTGACGCGCTGCGGGCGGCGCTTGGCGTCACCGCGCCTGGCCAGCCGCTCACGGTGCGCATGCTGCGCGGTGGCCAGCCCATGCAGACCACGCTGGTCGTCGGTGAGCGCGACTAAAACCGCGATTCCATACGGCTCGCGCCGCCCGGCGCCATCGCCTGAGCGCCGTGTTTCCGCTCGCGCCGCGCGCCCTCTCTGGCGCGACGCGGGTGGGCGCGGCGGCCCTGGCGGCCGGCGGCGTCGCCTTTCAACGCATGCGGATCTTTCGGGCCGGTGGGGCGCTTGCCCGCTCCAGGCCCGCAGCGAAAGGAGGCGTCAGCGATGGCTGATGCCGTGATTTCTTCAGCTCCAGCGCCAGTTATGCCCAGCCTCGCGATGTTCTCTGAGGAGACGGCGCGGCTGGCCGGGCGGGCGCGGCGGAGCGTGGCGTGGGTCCAGGTGGGCCAGCGCGGGGTTGGCTCGGCGATTATCTGGGAAACCGGCGCGCCGGACGCTTCAGGCGAGGTGGAGGCGACGGTGATTACCAACGCGCATGTCGTGGCCGCTGGACGCTCGGAGCGGCTGACGCTTAGGCTGAGCGACGGGCGCGAGATCGAGGGGCGGCTTGTCGCGTTGGACCCGGAGCGCGACCTGGCCGCGCTGCGCGCCCGCGCGCGTGATCTGGCGCCCGCGACTATCGGTGATTCCAGCGCGCTGCGCGTGGGCGAGCTGGTGATAGCGATAGGCAACCCGCTCGGGTTGGAGGGCGCGGTGACGGCGGGCGTGGTCGCGGCGCACGCTCCGGTGGACCCTGATCTTGACCTGGAGCCAGCCGAGCATGAGCGCGGCCCGATGCGCCCGCGCAACCGCATGGCGCGCCTGCCGCTGGTGCAGGCTGACATCCGCCTCTACCCCGGCAACTCCGGCGGGCCGCTCCTGGATGCGCGCGGGCGCGTTATCGGCGTCAACACGATGGTGGGCGGCGGCATGGGGTTCGCCGTGCCAAGCAACGCCGTCACCCACTTCCTGCGGGAGTCGGGCCGCAGCGGCCAGCGCGCCTACCTCGGTGTCCAGGTCCAGACGGTTCCCCTGACGGAGGCGCAGCGCCAGCGGTTCGGCGTGGAAAGCGAGACGGTGGCGCTGGTGACAGGCGTCGAGCCGGATGGCCCGGCTGAGGCCGCGGGCATGCTGATCGGCGACGCGCTGCTCGCGGTGGACGGACGCGCGATCATGGGCGCTGACCAGCTGGCGCGGCTGCTGAACCGCCCCGGGACGGCGGGTCAGGCCCGCGCGCTGGAGCTCCTGCGCGGCGGCCAGCGGCTGACGATCACCCTGACGCCCGCCTTGCGCGCGGCGGCCTGAGCCGCCGCGCGGCGCAACGCGATACGGCGCCCGGTCCCGCCGGGCGCTCATGGCAGTGACGCCCAGCGGGGCTGATTTTTCAGCCCCGCTGGGCGTCTTCGCGCGCTCCGGTTTCCCCTGGTGAAGCGGCGCTGGCGCAAGGTTATGCGCGACCCGCTCAGCGTCACACGCCCATCACACGCGCGTCACGACAGCCAGAAGGTCCTGGCGGGAGCCGCCGGTGAAAAAATCAGGTGTACACCTGATGAACGGCGGGAATGAGTCGAGTAGACTGTAGATTGTCAGGCTGTACGAATCCGCCTGGTGTGTCCAGATTGTGATGGCGCGGCTCCCCGGCCTGGGGCGCGTATCTCTGGGCGCCCGGCGAGACGCGCCAGGCCAGACGCTCGTTTCTATAGCAGTGAAATGGGCGCGCGATTGGTCGAAAAGGCCATGCGCGTTGAGGACACGCCAGCCGCTCGCTAGCATGAAACGCTGACGGCGCTGGCGCGTCTCGCGCGGAGACGCGCGCCCATACAGCTCCGACAGACGGACGAGGCGTCCGTTCCTGACGTTCTCGTTATCATTCCCGCTTCAGGGACGCTTCGCGCCAGCGAGGCATTGCGAGCCATCCATCTGGGTATCCCACTAGAGGAGGCAGTGTGAGCACGAGCAATAAGGGCCTGCTTGACAAAGCATGGTCTACGGTGACGGAAAGCCAGGTGTGGCGCTCGATTTTCCGCCACGGCTACCCCGACACCCCGCTGAACCAGTCGCTCGTCATGATGGGCAACGTGTTCCTGCACCTGCACCCCGTCAAGGTGAGCCGGAAGGCGATGAAGATTACCTACACCTGGTGTCTGGGTGGTCTGTCCTTCTTCCTCTTCCTGGTGCTGACGATCACTGGCGTGTTTCTGATGTTCTACTTCGTCCCCGACCAGACGGTGGCGTACGCGAACATCCAGCAGATCAACAGCGCGGTGGCGTTCGGTGAGCTGGTGCGCAACATGCACCGCTGGGCGGCGCACCTGATGGTGATTACCGTCACGCTGCACATGATCCGTGTGTTCTATCACGGCGCCTACAAGCCGCCGCGGGAGTTCAACTGGGTTGTTGGCGTAGTGCTCTTCCTGGTGACCCTGCTGCTCAGCTTCACCGGCTATCTTCTGCCGTGGGACCAGATCGGCTACTGGGCGATCACCGTCGGCTCCAACATGGCGTCCTACGCGCCGATCTTCGGCGAGCAGGCGCACAACTTCCTCACCGGGCAGCCGGTCGGTGTTGGCGGGCCTACGCTGATCCGCTTCTACACGTTGCACGTCATCGGTCTGCCGCTGGTTGGCGCGATCATGATGGCGGTCCACTTCTGGCGCATTCGTAAGGATGGCGGTGAGGCCGGGCCTCCGCCGCCCTCACGCCGCGAGCTTGAGGCCGCGCGGACCGAGGCCGCTGGCGAGCTGGCCACGTCTGGCAGCGCGCTGAACTAGCGCCCGACGCGCCGCGGACGCCGTGAGGCGCGCGGAACCGCAAAGGAGAGTGGCGAGATGACGACAACCGAGCCCCGACCAGCGGCGACCCAGAAACGCTACCGCACGCTGGCGGTGGTCAAGCAGGAGGCCATCACCCGCGTAGAGCGCCAGCTCGAAGATTCGGTCTTCGTATGGCCCCACCTGCTGGTGCGCGAGTTCATGGCCGCGCTGCTGATGACGGTCGTGCTCACAATACTGTCTATCGTGATCAACGCGCCGCTGCGCGATCACGCGAACCCGAACCTGACGCCGAACCCGGCCAAGGCGCCGTGGTACTTCCTTGGCTTGCAGGAAGAGCTGCACTACTTCCCGCCGACTGTGGCGGGCGTGCTGATACCGGGCTTCGTGCTGGTTGGCCTTGCGCTGCTGCCCTATGTGGACCGCAACCCCAGCCGCGCGTTTGAGGATCGCAAGCTCTCGATCACGTTCTTCACCATCTGCGCGCTGTTCTTCGCGGTGACGGTGTTGATCGGCAGCTTCTTCCGTGGCTCTGGCTGGCAGTGGATCTGGCCCTGGCAGGGACTCTTCTTCGATCTCTAGGCCCTGATCCACATTCATGAAACCGCGCCTCTGAGAGCAAGCCGTCAGGCCGCCGGTCGAGCGGCCTGACTCCCCAGAGGCGCGTGGGCGCGCGATAGGGGGCATACGGTCCCACTGGGCGCGGCTCCAATAGCGACACAAGATTCAAGAAGCAGGCGTTATGAGCACTCAAACACCACGCACGCCTCAGGAATATGAGGTCCTTAGTGGCGGCGGCGCTGAATCCGCTGAGCTTTCACGACGCGGCCTGAGCCGGAGGCAAGTGCTACGCCGGGCAGTCGGGCTGACTGTCGGCCTCGTCGCGATGGAAGGCGTGGTCGGTGGACTGACGATGTTCTACCCGAACCTGGCGGGCCAGTTCGGCTCGATCATCACCCTGAAGGCGAAGACGGCGTATCCCGCCTCCGAGCAGAAGGCGATGGCGATTGACCAGGCGGGAATGTTCTACGAATCCGCCGCCAAGAGCTACATTATGCACCTGAAGCCGGGCGGCAGCACGGACTTCCTGCTCAGCGGCACAACCCTGGATAACGCGTTTGCCGCTGAATACTGGGTGCAGGACAAAGATGGCACGTACTGGCTGGCGCTCTATCAGGTGTGCGTGCATCTGGGCTGTAAGGTGCCGTTCCGCAACGACTGCAACAGCTTCAAATGCCCGTGCCACGGCTCGCACTACAACATTGACGGCGAGTATCTCGACGGCCCCGCGCCGCGCAGCCTTGACCGGTTCGAGATGGCGTTCGACAAGAGCGGCAATGTGACGGTGGATACGGGCAAGCTCAACCAGCGCGTCGAGCGGCCCAGCATCGGCACACGGATCCTGGCGGTGCCGGGCGTGCAGTGCTCCGCGCAGTAATAGCGGCTATCAACGCGCCACGTGGCGCTTACGCAAGGCGAACAACGAGGTGACGAGGTAGCGTAATGGATGGAAATCGGAATCCTGGCCTGATCGCGGTGACGGCGGGCGTTGGATTCGCCGTGCTGTTTGCCCTGCTGGGTGTGACGGCTGTGCTGGATGGCAAGATCGCGTTCGGGCTGGCGGTCGTCTCACTGGCGGTTTCCGCGCTGATCTATGTCTTCTACTCCCGCGGCAACGCGGTGACGAAGACGGGCTACGCCTCACTCATTCTGCTCATCGCGATTGGCTTGATGATCCCTTTCTTGCTGGTGGCCCAGACTCAGACGCAGGCGAACGCGCAGGCGGCGCAGTATGAGCTGACCCTCCAGCGCGGCGCGGCGATTTACAGCCAGTATTGCGCAACCTGTCACGGCTATCTTGGCCAGGGCATCAATGGCCCGAAGCTGAACAACAACCCGGTTGTCAATAAGCTGAGCGATCAGGACCTGCAGCGCATCATCTCAGGGGGCATTTCCAACCCGAACGACCCCTCCGTGTTTCTGATGCCCGCCTGGCTCGATACCTACGGCGGCTCACTGACACAGGACGATATCAACTATCTGGTGGCGTTCATTCGCTCATCTGACCCGTCGTATCTCTCCACGCAGGGGCTGCCCAGCACCAACGGCTTTGACCTGGTGTACGGGACGCTCACCAACGCGACACAGCAGGCTGAATACGAGGCCGAGAAGAAGGGTGGCAGCAAGCCGCCCGCCAGCGAGTTCGTGGACAAGACGGCGGACACGGCGGTGACCATCGAAGCGGTGACCTCCACAACGAACAGCTCGGGCTTCCAGTGGCAGGTGCTCGGTGGAACGCTGCCGAACATTACCATCAAGGCTGGCACGAAAGTCACCTGGATCAACAACTCGGCGGGCATCCCGCACAACGTGGTGAGCGGCTCTGGTGGCGTGCCGAACAACAAGTTCCCGGACTCGCCGCCTGTTCTCGCGACGGGTGAATCGTATAGCTATACCTTCACCACGCCCGGTGAGTATCCGTACTACTGCGGCATACACCCGGCGATGATCGGCTGGATCACCGTTCAATAGCCCGTGACGGCCCGGCCCCGCAAGCGGCCGGGCCGCACGATGCGTGCGTTTTCCCGCGCAGGCGCCAGAGCGCCGTTTCAGCAAGCGGGACTCCTCGCTCCGAAAGGGATCATCTACATGGCAGTTACGGCAGCGGCGCCCACGCGCGAGCACGAGAAGCCGATGTCGTGGGCGCGGGCGGTGGTCATCGCGGTCGGGCTGTTCTTCCTGACGGCGATCCTCCTCGGCCAGGCATCGGGCTACTTCTTCACGATTTCAACGCTCTCAACGCTGGCGCGTCTGGAGCAGGGCGCGCTCGACCTGGGGCTGATCTCCATCGGTCTGGGGTTCATCGCGTTCGAGATCGCGTTGCTCTATGACCCCAAGCCGCTGATTCCCTGGCCGCTGTTCGCGGTGGTGGGCGCGGCGATCACGGCGGTCGGCGGCTATTTCATCTTCCAGGTCTTCACTGGAACCTGGCATGAGTACCTGCCCGACGCGACGACAACCTCACAGACCGTCAATGGCGCGCCGGTCATCACGACGACCTACTGGCCCAACCCAAACCAGGCGTGGCTGCTCAATCCGGCCTGGTTCCAGCCGCAGAGCATTGACCTCCAGGCGATCGGCTTGCTGGGGATCGTGATCGGGCTGGGCGCGCTGGTGATCGCCCTGATGGCTCCGTCGCTCCTCTCCGGGCGCGCATTCGGCCCCGCGCGCGATTACACCATCCGCGTCGCGGTGTCGGCGTCGGTGGCGCTGGTCGCTGTCTGGCTGACGGTCAATACGTTCGCGCCCGCGGCGCTAAACCCCACCGGCCCGTCGGGCGCCGTGGGTAATGCCCTGCTCTTCGTGGCGCTCCTCGCCGCGCTGCTGGCCCTTGTGGTCTGGCTGCTGCCGGTGATGGTTCGCAACCGCCAGCAGTTCATGCCGGGCAATTACCTGCACGGTGTCGTGGGATTGATCGGCTTTGTCGGCATCCCGCTGCTGCTGATCTGGGCGCTGACGTATCCGGTGGTCAATCTGATCCACCAGTATGACGCCGCGCAGTTCTGGGTCCAGTGCTCGCAGAAGACCGAGATTCCCGGTAGCTGCACCTTTACGCCGTTCACCGGCTACATCATCTGCGCCATCGTCTTCTCAATTCCCTTTGGCCTGCTGATGGCTGGCCTGTATTTCTGGTCCACCAAGCGCAATATGGTTGTGCTGGGCGGGACCTATGGCATCGTCTGGACGGGCCTGGCGGTGACGCTGATCCACCAGGACGACCCGACGCAGCTGCCGATGGGGCTGCTGGTCGCGACGGGCATCGCGCTGCTGGCGTTCGTCTGGACGTGGGCGACGCAGGTGGAGTTCGCGCCGACGCGGCCTGAGCCGCTGGGCTGCACGGGCCAGTGGCTGGTGCTGGGCACGCTGCTGCTCTTCTACCTGATGGGCTTCTCGTTGCTCTCGATGCCCTCCTTCTTCGAGACCGAGGCGCTGGCGCTGTTCTACCAGCCCGGAAACGGTGGCCTGCATGACGCCTTCTGGGCGCTGCTGCTGATGGGGGGCCTGGGCCTGTTCCAACTGACGCTGCTGATACGGCGCAAGCCGATGGGCAATGCCCGCAAGTTCGCGCTGTGGGCGCTGCTCTTCGCACTCGTCTTCCAGCTGATCGGCTCGATCATCGGCTTCCACTGGGACGTGCTCTACTACGGCATTAACGCCTTCGGCGCGGGCCAGGCGTGGTTCCTGGCCGGCATCATCTTCGAGGTGGTCGGCGTCGCCGCGACGCTCTACGCCGCGATGCAGGCGGGGTCTATCCGCTGGCTTCTCACCATCGTGGTCGTGGCGCTGATCGGCGCGGCGGTAGGCGTCATCATCTACAACATGCCGTTTGTCTATGTCGAGTTGGTGGTGATGGGCTTTGTCCTGGCGATGGCAGGCGCCTGGGCGTACGTCGCGGCGGGTCCCGATCCTGAGGATCTGTACGAGTTGGAGTAATCCGCCATACGGCTATATGGCGCACACAGGCCGCCCGCGCTCCATCCCGTTTGGAGCGCGGGCGGCCCGTTTTTCGATGGGGGCGCGCTAGGCTGAGGCTATCCGATCCGTCTGCAGGGGCAGCGTGAACCAGAAGGTTGTGCCGTGGCCAGGCTCGCTCTCCACATGGATATGCCCACCGTGTAGCTCGACGAGCCGCCGGCTGATGTAGAGGCCGAGGCCGATGCCGCTTTGACGGTGTTTGACGCTGGGCGCGCGATAGAAACGCTCGAACAGGCGTTGCTGGACCTCTGGCGGGATGCCAGGGCCTTCATCATGCGTCTCAACACGGACGGCGTCATCTATTTCGAGCAGCCGCATGGTTACTGGCTGCTCCTTCGGCCCGTACTTGATCGCGTTGGAGATCAGATTTGTCAGCGTCTGGCCGATGCGGACAGGGTCCACATTCGCATAGACCGGATGATCGGGAAGCAGCGCCATCACCTCCCGGCCCGTCTGCGCGCGCTGGTCGGTGGCGATGCGCGCGCACAGGGCGCTCAGGTCCGTTTTCTCGCGGTTCAGCGGGAAGCTGGCGCTTTCGAGCGTGAGAGCGGTGCGCAGGTCGCCGCTTATCTGGCTCAACTGCTTGAGTTTCTCGTTCAGGATAGCGATCTGCGAGGAAGGCAGGCGCGCCTCACGTGTGAGGATCTGGGCGAGCATGTCCAGCGCCGCGAGCGGCGAATTCAGCTCATGCGCGACGTTGTCCAGCGTCTCGACCATTTCGCTTTCATGCGCCTTGCGCTCGGTGATGTCGCGTATGACGAAGACCGCGCCGCTTATCTCGCCTTTCTCGTCGCGGATGGGGGCGCCGCTGACGCTAATCGTAACCTCCTGGCCATCGGGCGCGCGAACCAGCATGTCTATCGCGGCGTTGGCGACCAGCCGCTCGCCGGCTAGCACACGCCCGATGGGCCAGGTCTCGGCGGGGAATGGCTCTCCGGAGCTGTCGCGCATGTTGTAGCGCTCGCGCCACTCCTCGAACGGGCGATTGGCGAACGCTTCGACCGGCTGGTCGCCGATGCCAAGCATGAGACGCATGGTCTTGTTTACCTGCGTGATGCGTCCTTCGCGGTCCAGGATGACCACCCCATCGGCGATTGTCTCGATGATTGTGTACCACTGCCGCGCGCGGCGCTCCGCCTCGTTCGAGGTCTCTATCAGCCGTTCGTTGACCTCCATGAGCGATTGCTCCAGGCTCATGCGCGCGGTCGTGTCATGGGCGACAACGACCGCCCCGATGGGCGCTCCCTGAGCGTCATGGATGCGCGCGGCTGTTACGCTAATGACGATCTCGCGCCCGTCGAGCGTGCGCAGGCGCAGATCCAGCGGTGTGCCGCCCGCGCGGGCGGCTACACGCAGCATGCGCCCGATGGTGGCCCGCCTCGGGATGATAGGTTCGCCATCCGCGCGGCGGATATTGAGCAGGCGTATGCGCCGGGAAAGCGGGAGACGCGTGTAGTCTTCCACGTTCGAGATACCGAACATGGCGCGCGCCGCGTGATTGAGTCGCGTCAGCGTGCCGCGCGCGTCGTAGAGCATCACGCCATCGGCGATCCCTTCGATGGTCACGTCCAGCTCACTCGCGCGCTCCGCCAGCGCGCGCTCCAGCTGTTTGTAGGCGGAAAGGTCCACGACCACTCCGACTGTCTCGGGCTCACCGGGCCTTTGGCGCACCGCGCCAATCAGCGCAGGAACGCGGCTGCCATCCTTGCGATACAGGTCCGTCTCGTAGGGAGCGCATTCCCCCGTCGCGATGAGCTGGTTATGCGCGGCCAGGTTGCGCCCGGCGATGTCCTCAGGAACCAGTGACACCCACGGGATGCCTTCAGGAGGGAAGTCTTCGCGGGCATATCCCAGCAGTTTGAGAAATACGTCGTTGGCCTCGATGATGCGCCCGCTGGCTGAAATGATGACGCCGATCAGCTGTGAATCCATCAGGCGGCGCAGGCGCGCGTCGTTGCGCAGCGCGTGCGCGTGCGCGGTCTCCATCTGGCGGCGCAGCGCCCGCTCGCGCGAGAGCGCCTGCTCGCGCTCATCCTCCAGCCGCTTGCGTTCGGTGATGTCATTGAGCGCGACCACGACGCCAGTGTCCCCCAGAGGGCTGGCGAGCGCCTCCACCCACAGCGCGCGTGGCTGGAAAAACAGCGCCCCCGCCAGCGACGCATGTTCACGGCGCGCTCGCTGGCACATTTCAAAGAGCGGCGCGCCAAACGCTAGCGGGTACGCCTCCCGCACATTCCGGCTCGTCAGCTCGGCGCGCGCGCTTCCAAGCATGCGCTCGACCGCACGGTTGACGTAGGTAATGCGCTCCTCCGCATCCAGCGCGATCACTCCGCCGGGCAAGCTCTCCAGAATATCCGGCGCCCCTGACGCGGGAGTATCTTGCCCCGAAGACGCGGACGCGCGCCTTGACGCATTCCGCCGCTTCGGGGAAGGCTGGCGAGAATTCGCCCCGCCGCGTGAAGTGGACGCGGAGGCGTGGGCGCCGATGGACTTCTGGCTCAACGATCGCATATGCCTCTGCTCCGGTCTTCCATCCTGGGTTTGACCATCTGACTCCATCACATCATCCCGGCAATGGGACGCCCGCCCTCCATCCACTGGGTAGCGCCCGCTCGAATGACACCAGACATATCCTCGCTGGCGCGCTGACTGGCTTGCGTGATTCGCGCCTCAGGCGCGAAGATGGCATTCCCCCAGGACTCCTTAGTGGTGAGGGAATTCATCACGATAACGCGGGCGTCTCACTTCAGGCCGTAAACGTGGCATGGGGCGAAGCGCGCACGCAAGGGCTGCGCATCCACATGATTTTGTGGAAGCGCGCTACAGTGGAACTGGCTATCTTTCAGACGTGTGACGCCAGGAACGACATTTGGGAAAATGGCGCCAGCGCCAGTGGCGCGATGGCAAGATAGCGGCGCATGCAACAACCGTGCCAATTCCTTATCATTTTCCAGCGTATCTTTTACCAAATATAACATAACAGTAGATTTGGCGCGCCATCATTGTTGCCCATCAGGCGGGCGAACATGACGAAAAACAGCCCAGAGCGCCAGATCATACACCGACTTGAGAGCGCCACCGATCAAGAGTGGCAGGCCAAGCGCGACCAGCGCGCCGCTAAGCAGCGCGCCAGAGATGACCGGGCTGACGCCTGAGCCAGCGCTGCGGGCCAGCGAGGTGACGCTGGCGGCGGCTGTCCGCTCCTCTGGCGGCGTCAGCGCCATCGTATACGCCTGGCGAGTCGGCACATCCATCTGCGAGAGGAGCTGGCGCGCGAGCAGGGTCACGGCGGCCAGCGGGTACACTGGCATGAGCGCGACCAGCATGAGCAGGATATTCGATGGCAAGTGCGTGAAGACCATCGTATTGAGCAGACCAAACCGCCGGGCCAGCGGGGCCGCCGCCAGGAGCGACAGCGCCGAGAGCAGGTTGACGCCGAAAAAGAGGAGGGCGAGTGAGCTTAGCGGCACGCCAAAGCGCAGATGAAAGTAGAGCGCAAGCAGGCTCTGCGTCACCAGCGCTCCCGCCATCGCATCCACACTGAATAGCCCCGCGAGCCGCAGGATGACGCCGCGTGAGGAACCGAGCGGCGGAAAGAGCCGCTTGAGCCGCGTTCGCCATCCGTCTCCCTGATCGCTCGCGGCGGCTGAAGCGTGGCGGGGCGCTTCTACGCGCGGCGTTAGCCGCGCCGCGATGAACGCCACCGCCAGCGCAAGGAGCGCGTAGACGCCAAACATCAGGTTGATCGCCGCCGAATGTGGGATTCCGGCGCGCGTCAGCAGGTCGGGCGCGCCCGCCGCCAGCGCGCCCAGCGCGCCCGCCAGAGAGGCGATCAGGTTGTAGCGCGCGAAGAGCTCCGTGCGGTGATCAGGCGCGCAGGTCTGCGGCAGGATCGCCTGCTCGATGGGCAGGAACGGCACCGTCTCCGATCCGGATGTGCCCAGCGTGCCGACGAACGCTGCCAGCAGCAGCGTGGGATAGAAGCTGGTCAGGCCGTAGATGGCTCCGGTTGTCGCCATGATGACCGCCATCCAGACGAGCGTGCGGCGGCGGCCCCAGCGGTCGCCAAACAGGCTGATGAGATAGGTCGCGACGAAATCGCCCGCCAGCGCGGCGGTCAGCAAGCCGCCGATGGCGACCGGCGACAAGCCACGCTCGCTCAACGCCACCGCCAGTGTGACACCCAACAGCCCGTAGGCGAACTGGCGCAAGCCGCGCGCCGCGATGACACTCCATGCGTCCGGACTGTACCGCTGTTCGTTCTCCAGCGACAAACCCGTGTTCTCGCTCACCGCCATACTCGTTCACATACCCAATCGTCTACACGACAGGCGCTTGCTATCACTGCTACGCCTCGTGTGGTAAAATACACGTAGCCGTTGCGCCCAGCCTGCCTGAGGCTGGACAATCATGGCCAAATCAGTGCGCCAGCGTCTAACTGGCGTGGGAGAAACAGGATCCACATGAAGTCGGGCATTCATCCAGCATATCAGACCGCCCACGTGACCTGCGCATGCGGTAATACCTTTACTGTCGGCAGCACAAAGAGCACCCTGCACGTTGAGGTCTGCGCCAAGTGCCACCCGTTCTATACTGGCACGCAGCGCATCCTGGATACCGCCGGGCGCGTCGAGCGCTTCCGCAGGCGCTTCAACATCGCTGAAGACGAGGCATAGCTGGATCAGCGCTCCGGTCGCTTCCGTATGGAGCGCGCGATACGGGAGGGCGCGGACCATCAGGCCTCGCGCCCTCTTTCGCTGCCGTTCCCTGGCGTGTCTCAACGCGCCGCTCTCACGGTGAATGGATGCTTGCCGCGCCGCCCAGCGCCTTCCACTCCACTATAAAGGAAACGCCAGGAGATGAGATGATGAAAGGAACGCCCCGTCCGCGTACGGTCCTGTTTCTGATCTCTGATACTGGCGCCGGACATCGTAGCGCCGCCAACGCCCTTCACGCCGCCATGAAGCTCGTCCAGGCGCAGTCTGCCAGCGCCAGCCAGTCCCCCCGCGCGCGATCGGGCAAGCGGCCTGATCCCAACTGGCGCGCCGTGATCGTGGATGGGTTCGCCGAGTGCGCCAACTTCCCCCTGCGCAAGGGCGTGTTTCTCTACGGGCCCGCGATCAAGCACAGCCCGCGCCTCTATTCACGGATCTTCCACCTGACGAATACCGTCAGCCGCTTCAACGCCGCCTACCGCGTCTCACAGCCTTTCCTGCGTCAGGGATTGACGCAACTGCTGCAGCGTTACCGCCCCGACGTGATCGTTTCCGTGCATCCGCTGCTCAATCACATCACGTTGCAGGTCTTGCGCGATCTGGATGTGCGAGTCCCGTTCATCACTGTCATTACCGATCTGGTCAGCGTGCATACGGCCTGGGTGGCGCCTTCGGTGACGGCCTGTGTGGTTCCGACCACGGCGGCGCGCGACTTCGCCATCGCGCGCGGGCTTCCTCCCCGGCGTGTCCACCTGCTGGGCATGCCGATAGACCCGAAATTCGCCACTGAGCCGCCTGGTGACGCGCGCCAGCGCAAAGAGGCGCTCGGACTCGACCCGGACCGCCCGGCGATCCTGCTGGTTGGCGGCGGCGAGGGCGCGGGTGGCCTGTCGCGGGCGGTCTATGCGCTGGGCGAGCTCCCGCTGCCCGCGCAGCTGATCGTGGTGACCGGGCGCAACCGGGCGCTGCGCGCCGAGCTGGAGCATGAGAGGGCGCGCTTCCGCATGCCTACCTGGGTGTTGGGCTTTGTGGACAACATGCCTGACCTGATGCGCGCCTCCGACATGGTAGTGACCAAGGCGGGGCCAGGCTCCATCAGTGAGGCGATGGCGTGCGGGCTGCCGATTATCCTGACCGGCTTCATCCCGGGCCAGGAGGAGGGCAACGTCGAGTATGTGCGCCAGTTCCAGCTCGGCATCTTCGCCGATACCACGGAGAAGCTGGTCGCGTCAGTTCAGAAGCTGCTCGATCCCGCTGATCCGCAACTGGCCGAGATGCGCGCTAATGTGCGCAAGTTGAGCAAACCGCGCGCCTCATTCGACATCGCCCGGCTGATTCTCTCGTAGCTCCCGCCCCCCGGCGCGCCATCCGCCTGGGAGCATGTTCAGCGCGCGCAGCGAGGCCGGCTCTCCAGCGCGCTCAACCGGCGGCGGCGCTGGGCGATCCGGCGCGCCCGCCGCCTGGCCAGCGACTCTGTCGGGCAGGCGCGGCGTATCGGCGCGCTTTCGCCGCTCTCGCAGACGCTTGGAAGCTGGCGGCGCAGCGGCGCGCACCCGCAGCGGCGGCTCGGGCTGCCCAGTCTCAATGGCGCGCGCGCCCTGCTGCTGCGGGGGGCGGTGACTACCAGCCGCGCGCGCCGCCAGAGCGATCACGTCTGACCCGCTGATTATCGCGCTCACGCTTTGATCGAGCGCCAATCCATCTTCGAGAGGAAGATGCGTCATGTCCACTGACACCGAGCCCGCGGGAACCACACCAGACGAGCGGGCGCCAGCTCCTGAGCGGATGGAGCCGGCCAGCCGGCCAGCGCCCGCGCTCAGCGGCGCGCGGCTGCGGCGGATGGGGATGGCGCGCTGGGCGGCGACAGGCGCGCTGCGTGTGCTCTATCGCGTCTGGACCCGTATCGCCGTCCGCCTTTTCCCTGAAAACTCGCGCCAGGAGGCGCTGGCTACGCGCATAGGCGTGCCGCTGCCTGACCGACTCAACATGAGCTGGGTGACGCCGCTGCTGGCTGTGGGCGGGCGCGTGCGGCCCGAAGATGTGGGCCGGCTGGCGCGCGTGGGGGTGACGCGCGTTGTGGATACGCGCTCCGAGCATAAGGATGACGAACAGGCGCTGGCCATGAACGGCATCAAGCTGCTCTATCTGCCCACGCCCGATACCTACCCGCTCTCGGTCACCGACCTGCGGCGCGGCGCGGACTGGGTAAACCAGCAGCTCGCCGCTGGTGAGCGCGTGCTGATCCACTGCGAGCATGGCGTGGGGCGCAGCGTGCTGCTAACGGCGGCGGCGCTGGTGGCGGGCGGGATGAGCGCCCAAGAGGCGGTGGCCCTGATCCAGCGGCGGCGCTGGCAGGCGGCGCCCAATCACCGGCAGATCACGCGCTTGCAGGAGTTCGAGCGTGAGATACGGGGAGCGCGGCGATGAGCGCGCGCGTCACGAGCGGGAGGCGGGGCTGGCGGATCATGCTGGCGGCGCTGGTGGCGCTGGCGGCGCTGGCGGGCTGCGCCCAGACGCCGCCGCCGATCAGCAATCCCGGTCTGAGCCCATCGCCCGCCAGCCACGACTGGACGCAGTTCGGCTATGACGCCGCCCGCAGCGGTGACAATACCGCTGAGACCACGCTTACCACGACGACGGTGGGCGGCCTGACCAAGCTGTGGCAGGTCCGGCTGCCGGGCGTCGCCGACTCGTCGCCCATCCTGCTGCATGCGCTGTCTTTCCCGGGCGGCGCGCGTGATGTTCTCTACGTCACCACGCGTGATGGGCGGCTGCTCGCGCTGGACGCCAGTAATGGCGCGTTGCTCTGGCAGAAACAGCCCGGCGGCCCCAAGATCACGCACTCCTCGCCGGTCGCTGGCCCCACGCGCCAGCACATCTACGCCTACGGGCTGGACGGCTACGTTCACCGCTACGACGCGATCACCGGGGCGGAGCGCGTGGGCGGTGGCTGGCCCGCGCGCATCACCCTGATGACCCAGACGGAGAAGGAGTCTTCCGCGCTCAATATCGCCAATGGCCGCCTGTACGTGACGACCAGCGGCTACATTGGCGACGCGCCGCCCTATCAGGGGCATGTCGTGACGGTAGACCTTCAGACGGGCGCCGAGCGGGTCTTCAACAGCCTCTGCTCCAACCTGACCCATCTGCTGACGGCCAGCGAATGCGCGTCGGAGCAGTCGGGCATCTGGGGGCGCGGCGGCGCGGTGGTTGATCCCGTCACCGGGGACATCTTCGCCGCGACCGGCAACGGGCCATACAACGCCGATACGGGTGGCGCGGACTATGGTGACAGCATCCTGAAGCTGAGCCCTGATGGCTCGCGGCTGCTCGACTCTTTCACTCCGGAGGACCACCACCAGCTCAACGTGAATGACCTTGACCTGGGCAGCATGGCCCCCGCGCTGTTGCCGCGCGTCGCCGCCAGCGCCACGCCGCTGATGCTCGCGCAGGGCGGTAAGGATGGCCAGCTACGGCTCATCAACCGCGAGAATATGAGCGGGCAGGGCGGCCCCGGCCATGTTGGCGGCGCGCTGCAGACCATCCAGACCGGCTGCGGGTTCTACAGCCAGCCAGCGGTCTGGACCGATCCGGCCAGCCGCCAGCCCTGGATCGCCGTCTCGAACACCTGCGGCCTGATCGTCTACCGCCTGGCGACCAGCGCGGATGGCGTCTCGCGGCTGGAGCGGGTCTGGCGCGACACGGCGGCGCGGATCACCACGCCGGTGTACGCGAATGGCGCGCTGTATGGCGCGGAGTCCGGCGCGCTGCGGGTCTGGGACGCCACCACCGGGCGGCGGCCCTGGAGCAGCGATCAGAGCGGCGCGGGCGGGAGCATCGGCGGGATTCACTGGGAAAGCCCGATCGTAGTGGATGGCGCGGTCTACATCAGTGACGAAAATGGCGCGCTCACCTGCTATGGGCTGAAAGCGTAGTGGCTGGCGCGGCCAGCGATCATAAGGGACGATATGGCGGATGAGAAGCCGGGCGCGGCGGACGCGCCCATCTGGGAGAAGCACGTTTTTGTCTGCACCAGCGGCTCGTGGTGCCCGAAGATAGATGGCGACGGGCTGGGCGTGTACGCGCGCCTGAAGGACCTGGTGAGGCGTAGCGGGCTGGGCGGCAGGGTGCGCATCAACCAGAGCGGCTGCCTCGACCAGTGCGGCCACGGCCCGATGGTAGTGGTCTACCCGGAGAACGTCTGGTACGCGGGGGTCGCGCCGGAGGACGCTGAGGAGATCGTGCGCGAGCACCTGGTGGGCGGCGAGCCGGTCGAGCGGCTGCGCTACCGCAACACGCCGGGCAAGAACAAGCTGCCGCGCGACGCGCAAGGCCACATCCTGCCCTCTCCGGCCTCCCGAGGCGCTAACGGCGGCGTGTCCTGACCGCGCCACGAAAGCCGGACGGTGATGAGCAATGGTACGATAGGGTGTGATAGCGCCGCGCCGCCCATCGTGGGCCGGGCGGTTTCTTCCAGGCGTCCAACCCGGTGGGCCGCGCGCTCGTACCCGTTGCGGGGAGGGGCGTCAGCCGTTAGAGTGATAGTGGGGAAGAATGCGGGCGCTTCGCGCTATTCCCCAGAGCGCTGGGCGAAGAGACTCCCACTGGAGAGGACGACACGTTGACCAGGGACTTCTGCCCCAGTTGTGGCGCCGCGCCGCAGCCGGGCGCGATACGGTGCGCGGTCTGCGGCGCATGGCTGGGTGATACGCCCGCGCCAGGGAGCGCGCCAGGCATGGCTGGCGACTTCGCGGCGGAGCGCGCTCCAGCGCCTCCCACGCCTCCCGCTCCTCCCGCCGCTCCGCTCGGTGTTCCTGCCACGGCGCCTCAGACGCAGCCCGCGCGAGAATCCGCCTATCCCGCCAATCAGGCCGCCGCTCCGGGCGCCTATCCGTATCCCACCACTCCCGCGTATCCCGCCTACCCTGGCTATTCCGCGCCCCAGGGCGTCGCTCAGGGCGCCTATCCGTCGTATCCCGCCGGGAGCTACGGCTCATACGGCTATGGCGGCTATGGTGGCTATGGCGGCTATGGCGGCTATAGTGGCTATGGCGCGTATGGGTATTACGCGCCGTACGGCTATTACGCGCCGGTGTATCCGGCGAAGCCACGCCGGTCGGGCAGCGAGGTATACGCGCTGGTGATCGCGTGGATCGCGACGTGCCTGTCGGGGCTAGGTGTCGTGGGGGGCCTGATCGTCTCCCTGTTCGCGCTGGTCGAGCTCTTCAGCGGGCGGGGCGATGACCTTTCCTTCATAGGCGGCATGCTCGGTTTCTCGCTCGCTCCGCTCCTGGGCGGCGGCTTCGGCCTGTGGTACGGGATACATGGCATCATGCGGCGTCCGTCGCCACGCTTCCAGCTTCCGCCCGCGTGGATGATGCTCGGGCTGGCGCTGGTCGCCATCGGCGGCGCGCTGGCGCTGTGGAATATCAACCAGAGCCTGGGACGCGCGCCAGGCGTCGCGCTTGGCGTGCTGCCGCTGGCGGCGCTCGCGGGGGCGCTGCCCGCGCTGACGATCCTCGCCTTTACCACGCAGCGGCTGCATGACCCCTCCACGCGCCGGCATGTCTGGATGTCGCTGCTCTACGGCATGACGCTGGCGCCGTTGCTGGCGGTGATTCTGGAAGGTATCCTGGCGCTGATCATCATCGTCGCGCTCGGCCTCAGCGCGCAGGACGCGCAGGCGGTGCTCTCGCCGTCAACGGCGGGACAGCCTTCGCCCCAGATTGCGCTGGCGATGTTCCTCGTGCTCTCGGTGGTCGCGCCACTGGT